>JAICWS010000001.1:1200000-1515933 GCA_025934695.1 Alphaproteobacteria bacterium | reverse complement strand
TCTCGAACTGAAAGACACCATTAACACGATGGTCGACCAGCTGTCGTCCTTCGCCGCCGAAGTGACGCGCGTCGCGCGCGAGGTGGGAGACGACGGCAAGCTGGGCGGCCAGGCTGACGTGAAAGGCGTCGCCGGTACCTGGAAAGACTTGACGGACTCAGTGAACTCGATGGCCGGTAACCTGACCGGTCAGGTGCGTAACATCGCCGACGTGACGAAGGCCGTCGCCGCCGGCGACTTGTCCCGCAAGATTACGGTCGACGTGGCCGGTGAAATTCTCGAACTGAAGAACACGGTCAACACGATGGTGGACCAGCTCCGCTCCTTCGCCGCCGAAGTGACCCGCGTCGCCCGCGAAGTGGGTTCGGAAGGTAAGCTGGGCGGCCAGGCCCGCGTGGAAGGCGTGTCGGGTACCTGGAAAGATTTGACCGACTCGGTGAACATGATGGCCAACAACCTGACCTCGCAGGTCCGCGGTATCGCCAAGGTCGTGACCTCGGTCGCCAACGGCCAGCTGAAGCAGAAACTGACCGTGGAAGCCAAAGGCGAAATCGCCGAACTGGCCGACACCATCAACAACATGATCGACACGCTCGCGACCTTCGCCGACCAGGTGACCACGGTCGCCCGCGAGGTGGGCGTCGAGGGCCAGCTGGGCGGCCAGGCGAAAGTGCCGGGCGCGTCCGGTACCTGGAAAGATTTGACCGAGAACGTCAATCAGCTTGCGGCCAACCTGACGACCCAGGTCCGCGCCATCGCGAAGGTGGCGACCGCCGTGACGCAGGGCGACTTGACCCGCTCCATCGCCGTCGAGGCGCAGGGCGAGGTGGCCGTCCTGAAAGACACGATCAACGAGATGATCAGAAACCTGCGCGATACGACGCAGAAGAACACGGAACAGGACTGGCTGAAGACCAACCTTGCCAAGTTCTCCCGCATGCTGCAGGGCCAGCGCGACCTGACCAACGTCGGCCGCACGGTCCTGTCCGAGCTGTGCCCGGTCGTCGCCGCGCAACAGGCGGAATTCTACGTCCTCGACGTGCGCGACGAAAAGCCCCGCCTCACCCTGCTGGCGTCCTTCGCCTCGCACGGCCATGACCACATCGGCGCGCAGATCAGCCTCGGCCAGGGCATCGTCGGCCAGTGCGCGCTGGAAAAACGCAAGATCGTCCTCGACAATCTGCCGCCGGATTATATCCGCGTCTCTTCGGGTCTCGGCGAGGCCGCGCCGCGCGCCGTACTCGTCCTGCCGCTGATCTTCGAAGGCCAGGTCAAGGGCGTGCTCGAGCTTGCTTCGTTCGAAGGCTTCAACCCCTCGCACATGGCGCTGCTCGACCAGCTGACCGAATCCATCGGTATCGTGTTGCACACGATCGAAGCCAACATGAGAACGGAAGACCTGCTGATCCAGTCCCAGTCGCTCGGCCAGCAGCTCCAGACCCGCCAGCAGGAACTGCAGCAGACCAACAAGGAACTGCAGGAAAAAGCCCACCTGCTCGCGCAGCAGAACCAGGAAGTGGAACGCAAGAACCGCGAAGTGGAACAGGCGCGCCAGGAACTCGAACACAAGGCGCAGCAGCTTGCCCTCACGTCCAAGTACAAGTCCGAGTTCTTGGCCAACATGTCGCACGAATTGCGCACGCCCCTGAACTCGCTGCTGATCCTGTCGGACCAGCTGACGAAGAACTCGGAAGGGAACCTGACGCCCAAGCAGACCGACTTCGCGAAGACGATCCATTCTTCGGGGAACGACCTGCTGACCCTCATCAACGACATCCTCGACCTGTCCAAGATCGAATCCGGGACGGTCGTGGTCGAAAGCAGCGAACTGCGCCTCGACGACCTGCAAAGCTATGTCGCGCGCACGTTCCGGCACGTCGCCGAATCCAAGAACGTGGAATTCGTCATGCGCTTCGACGACCGCCTGCCGCGCTCCATCTTCACGGACTCGAAGCGCCTGCAGCAGATCATCAAGAACCTGCTCTCGAACGCTTTCAAGTTCACGCACCATGGCCAGGTTACGCTGTCGGTCGAGACCGTGCAGTCGGGCTGGAGCGCCGACCGCGACGGCCTGAATACGGCGTCCGAAGTCATCGCCTTCAGCGTGCATGACACGGGCATCGGCATCGCGGCCGACAAGCAGATGATCATCTTCGAGGCCTTCCAGCAGGCCGACGGTTCGACCAGCCGCAAATACGGCGGCACGGGCCTGGGCCTTGCGATTTCGCGCGAGCTTTCCCGCCTGCTGGGCGGCGAGATCCGCCTGCAGTCGCGTGTCGGCCAGGGTTCGGTCTTCACCCTGTTCCTCCCAGCCACTTATGTGGCGGCGCGCACGCGCAAGCCATTGGCCGAAACCCAGCAGCCGCCCGCGCGCGAAACGGCGCAGAACGCCCTGCCGGCGCCGCAGGAAGAGCCCGCCACGGCCCTACGCCGCGATACGCCTCCGGCTCCCGAGGCAGAGGCGACTGCGGAAACGGGGCTCCTCGTCAATGAGGCGGGCGACGACCGTCACGACATCCGCCCGGGCGACAAGGTGCTGCTGATCGTCGAGAACGACCTCGGCTTCGCCAAGTTCCTGCTCGATACCGCGCGGGAGGACGGCTACAAAGGTCTTGTGACCTCGCTGGGCGCCGCCGCGCTGCTGATGACGCCGGAATACAAGCCCGACGGCATCCTGCTCGACATCCACCTGCCCGATATGCAGGGCTGGCGCGTGCTCGAACGCCTGAAGAACGACATGGCGACCCGCCATATCCCGGTCTGCGTCATCTCGACCGACGAGTCGCGCGCCCGCGCTATCGAATCCGGCGCGCTGGCCTTCGTCTCCAAGCCGATCCAGAGCCGCGACGTGCTCGATGAAATGCTGGGCAAGCTGACCGAATTCTCCAAACGGAAGAAGAAGACCATCCTCGTCGTCGAGCCCGACACCGCCATCCGCGCGGCGATCGCGAAGGACATCGCCTTCGAAGACGTGCAGGTGACGCAGGCGAAGAACTCGAAAGCCGCGATCAAGGCCATCAAGGGTGGCGACATCGACTGCCTGATCCTGGGCACCGCCGCGACCGACGTCGCGGAGGAAGTCGCGCGCCTCGGCAAGGCTGAGGAGGGCAAGAACGACGCCTTCGTGCTGGGCCGCCTGCCGGTCATCATCTACGGCGAAGACGAGGTGTCGGAGCGCCTGTGGAAGGAACTGAGCGAGGCTTATCCGTTCCGCAAGGTGCATTCGCCCGAACGCCTGCTCGACACCGTGACGCTGTTCCTGCATCGCGACGTGGCGACGCTCGGCAAGGATTTCCGCTCCAAGCTGGCGGAAATGCACGAGTCCGACAAGCTCCTGCAGGGCAAGCGCGTGCTGGTCGTCGACGACGACGCCCGCAACATCTTCGCGCTGACCACCGTCCTGGAAGATCACCAGATGAACGTTCTGTCCGCCGACAGCGGGCGCGAGGCGATCTCGATCCTGCACAAGGACGAGGATATCGACCTGGTCCTCATGGACATCATGATGCCCGAGATGGACGGCATGGAAACGATCCGCGAGATTCGCAAGGTCCAGCGGCTCAAGAACCTGCCCATCGTCGCCGTGACCGCGAAAGCCATGAAGGGCGACCGCGAGAAGTGCATCGAGGCCGGCGCCTGGGATTACCTGTCCAAGCCCGTCGACACCGACCAGATGATGACGGTGCTGCGCGCATGGCTGCACCGGTAGGAAGGGTACCCATGGAGGGCTCGCGGATGAAAAATCCACCCGCGGAAGCGCCGCGGCAACAGTCGATGGATCTCGCCGGGCCGCAGTCCGAGCGCGTCAATATCCTCGTCGTTGACGATCTGCCCGAAAAGCTTATCGTCTATCGCACAATCCTCGAGGAGCTGGGCCAGAACCTGATCTACGCCTCGTCCGGCGAGGAAGCGCTCAAGCTCGTTCTCGCGAATGACTTCGCGGTGATCCTGCTCGACGTCAACATGCCGGGCATGGACGGATTCGAAACGGCCGCGCTGATCCGCAAGCGCCGCAAGTCGGCCGCGACGCCGATCATCTTTCTGACCGCCTTCGTCGACGACGTGCATGCGGCGCAAGGCTATGCCACGGGCGCCGTCGACTTCCTCCTCACGCCCGTGCTGCCCGAGGTTCTGAAGACCAAGGTGCGCGTCTTCATCGAACTCTCGCAGATGCGCCACCAGGCCGCCATGCAGGCCGAAGAGCGCGCGCGCCGCCACGCGGCGGAAGAATCCGAGCGCCGCAAGGACGCCTTCCTGGGCATGCTGGCCCACGAGTTGCGCAACCCCTTGGGCCCCATCCGCAACGCCATCGGCCTGTTGCAGCAGATGGGCCCGGATACGCCGCGCCACACCCAGTTGCGCGACATCATCGACCGCCAGGTCACGCATATGACGCGCCTCGTCGACGACCTGCTCGATTCCACGCGCCTGGCGCGCGGCAAGGTGCTGCTGCGCAAGGAGCGCTGCGATCTCGTGCGCCTCGTGCGCCAGACCGTCGACGATTACCGCAACGTCCTGTCTGAAAACAAGCTCACGGCCGAACTCCATCTGCCCTCCACGCCGCTCTGGGTGCAGGGCGATCCCACGCGCATCGTGCAGATGATCGGCAACCTCCTGCATAATTCGAACAAATTCACGGCACCGGGCGGCAAAATCACCGTGCAGGTGAGTTTCGACGCCGAAAGCGGCATCGCCGCCGTGACGGTAACGGACAACGGCATCGGCATCGATCCGGACGTGCTGCCCTCCGTCTTCGACGTGTTCCAGCAGGCCGACCAGGGCCTCGATCGCGCGCGCGGCGGGCTGGGGCTTGGCCTTTCTCTCGTGCGCGGCCTGGCCGAGCTACATAACGGCGTGGTCACCGCCAGCAGCGAAGGTCTGGGACACGGCGCCAGCTTCACGATCCGCCTGCCGGCGGAAGCGGCGGCCGACGTCGCGCCCGCGCCCATGGCCGCCTCGGAAGCTGCGGCGCGCCGGCGCATCCTGATCATCGAAGACAACCTCGATGCCGCCGAGACGACGCGCATGCTGCTGGAGCAGGAAGGCCATGACGTGCGCACGGCGCACACGGGTGCCGACGGCATCGCCGCCGCGCGCCAGTTCCATCCGCAGGTGATTTTATGCGATATCGGCCTGCCGGGCGTCGACGGCTACCAAGTGGCGCGCACGATGCGCCGCGACCAGGGCTTCGGCACGCCATTCATCGTCGCGCTGACCGGCTACGGCCGCGACCAGGACCGCCGCCAGGCGCAGGAAGCCGGCTTCGACATGCACCTGACCAAGCCCATCGACATGGGCAGCCTGCGCCGCGCGCTGGCCCATCTGCCCCAATAGAAAAGGCCTGTCCCTCTTTGTCAGGCCCCCTTTTCGCGCCGGGAAACCATGTGCCTGGCCCGCGGTTGGTCGCGCCATATTAACCCCGAAAAAGGAGAACAAGGCGCATGCAGGCCAGAAGTTTCGAAGAATTGTTCATCAAAGAGCTCAGCGACATCTACAGCGCGGAAGTCCAGCTGACGCGGGCACTGCCCAAATTGGCCAAGGCGGCCACCGATGATGAGCTCAAGCAGGCGTTCAAGGACCATGCGAAGGAAACCGAAGGCCAGGTCCAGCGCATCGAAAAGATCGTCAAGTCGGAGGGGCTTACCCTGAAACGCGTGAAATGCGCCGCCATGGAAGGGCTGATCGAGGAGTCAAAGGAATCCATGGACGAGATCGAGGAAGGTCCGCTGCTCGACGTATCGCTCATCATGGGCGCGCAAAAGGTGGAGCACTATGAAATCGCGGCCTACGGCTCCCTCGTCGAACTGGCCAAGCTCCTCGAGTACGACAAGGCGGTCAAGCTCCTCTCCGATACGCTGGAAGAGGAAAAGGCGACCGACGAAAAGCTGACCGAGATCGCCGAAGGCGGCGTCAATGAACAGGCGCAGGAATATCGCGAACAGGCGCGCTGAACCACGACCACTTTGGAATGACGAAAGGGACCTGCCAGGCAGGTCCCTTTTTCGTTGGAGCGGGGTTGTCAGCGGGCGTGCAAGGGGATTTCATGCACGTGAACGTCGTGCGCCGAATGGCGCTCCAGGATGCGCCTTGCGCGGCGTTCTTGTTCTTCATCCCGCACCGCCGCCCAGAGCACCAGCCCGCCGCGCTCGAGATGCCGCTGCAGCTGTTCGGCGTGGTTTTTGGCAATGTAGCGCGCAAGCAGCGTGCCGATCGCGGCGCCGCCGGCGCCCGCCGCGGCAGCCGCCGCGATTGTCGCCAGCAACGTTCCGCCCAGGCCCGCCACGATGCAGGTCCCGGCGATGGCCGATATATACAAAGGAATCCCGATGGCCGAGCCTTCCAGCTCGCCGATGATTTCCTCGGGCATGAAGACCGTGCGCGGCGCTTTCGGGTCGTCCGCCGCCTCGGTCGAACGCGCATAGCGCTGCGCGATTTCCTGCCCCTTGTCGCTTTGGGGCGCCAAGATGCTCAGCTCGTGGCGCATGAAGCCGTTTTGCTCAAGCTCGTCGATCGCCGCCTGCAGGCTTTGCGGGTCGTCGAAGACGCCCACCGCCTCGCGCACGCTGGGAACGATATTGGGTGTCGGAGAAATTATTCTTTCCAGCCACATGACCGCATCTTTCCGTAAATGAACTTGCCCAAAAGCCAACCGCCCGAAAGCGCCGCGGTTCCCGAGTCTTTGATTCATTGGAGTAATTTCCCGATTCTCCGGAATTGGTTTTCCGAAATATTGCAACCGCAAGCCATTCTTAACGAATTGCCGATAAATTATAAAGTATGGGGCATCGGCGGCGATTTCCTGTGTAAAATATTCGACAGGGTTTTGATTTGAGCATCAGGGGGATTCTGTGAGCACCTTAATCGGTACATCGGGTGATGACACTCTCGTCGGTGGCGGCGCAGGGCCTTGGACGATCGACGGCATGGGCGGCAACGACGTCCTGATCGGAAGCACTGGCGACGATATTTTTGACCTGGACTTCGGCACCATCACCGGCGCCGCGTCAGGCATAGACAACATGATCGGCGGGTTGGGAAACGACACCTATAACGTCGATAACGCTCTTGATCACGTCGTGGAGCAACTTGGCGCGGGCACGGACCTCGTCATCACGACGGTCAATTACGCTCTATCGGCTAATGTTGAGGACCTCACGTTGAGCTTGACCGGTCAAGCGAAGGTGGGAACCGGCAACGATCTCGATAACACGATCACTGGCAACAACAGCGGGGATACGCTCGACGGCGGCACGGGCGCCGACGTGCTCATCGGCGGTACGGGCAATGACACCTATATCGTCGATAACTTGGGCGACGTGGTCCAGGAGACGGACGTACCACCGGCGTTGCCGGCGCCCGACATCGAAATTGACACGGTGATGTCCAGCGTCACCTGGAGCCTGAACGCCACGGCGGACCTGCAAAACGTCGAAAACCTCACCCTGACGGGTACCGCGAACATCAATGCGACCGGCAACGCGCTGAATAACGTTCTTACTGGTAACGCTGGCAACAACACTATCGATGCGAGCGTCGGCGGCGGTGATGATACACTGGATGGCGGAGCAGGCGCAGACACGCTCATCGGCGGCGCCGGCAATGATACGTTCTTCGTCGATAACAAAAACGATGTCGTGAAGCCGAGCAATCTAGAGACCGGAGAAACGACGGAATCGACCGTGACCTGGACTATGGGGTCGCTCGAAGTCAACCTGATCCTGCTGGGCAATAATGCCATCAATGGCATCGGCAACGACAATGGCGTCTCCATCAAGGGTAACACGGCGACGAACACGCTGATCGGCGGCAACGGCGACGATATCCTGGACGGCGGTGGCGGCGCCGACACGATGATCGGCGGAACTGGCAACGACGTTTACCTCATCGATAATATCGGCGATAAAGTCATCGAGGGTGCGGGCGCCGGTACCGACATGGTCGTCGCCAGCGCAACGCATACGCTCGAAACCAACGTCGAAAACCTCACTCTTGGCGGGGCGGCGAATATTAACGGCTTCGGCAACACGCTCAACAACATCATCGTCGGGAACTCCGGCGATAATACGCTGGACGGCGGCTTGGGCGCAGACACGATGCAGGGTGGCGGCGGGAACGACACGTATATCATCGACGACCCGGGCGACTTTGTGAACGAGATTGCCGGTCAGGGGACCGATACCGTTCTCTCGAGCATTACTTTCGATCTTTCCGCTAAAGGCGCGAACATCGAGAACCTGACGCTGACAGGTTCGGCGAATATCAACGGAACCGGCAACAGCCTCGACAACGTTATCACCGGCAATTCGGGCAACAACAGCCTCAGCGATGGCGGCGGCGGCACGGATACGATGCTGGGCGGCGCCGGAAACGACACCTACTTCGTAAACAACTCCAGCGACGTCGTCATCGAGCAGCCCGGCAGCGGCACCGATACTGTCGTAGCGGATGTCAGTTTTACGCTTTCGCCCAACGTCGAGAATCTGATCCTGCAGGGCGGTCTCGATATGACCGGCACGGGAAACCTAGGCATCAACATTATTGACGCTTCGGCGACGACTGGGACCGTGACTTTAGATGGCGCGGGGGGGGCGGATACGCTGATCGGCGGTACTGGCATCAGCAATTTCGTCGTTTATACCGGGACTGAAAATATCCAGACAAACGGCGGCGTCAATACCATCGAATCCTCCAAAGTCAGCCTCAACCTGACGAACTACAGCGGCATCCAGAACATCACGCTATTGGGCAGCGCGAACCTGAATGCGACGGGCGATGGCAACATCAATACCATCACCGGCAATGCGGGCAATGACGTTCTCGATGGCGGCGGCGGCGCGGATACGCTGATTGGCGGCACCGGTAACGACATCTTCATCATCCATAACGGCAGTAGTGAGTCGATTTTGGCTGGTTCGGGCACCAATACGATTGAATCGTCCGATGAAAGCATAAACCTCAATAATTTTATCGGCGTCCAGAACGCGACGCTGATCGGCACGCAATCCCTGAACATCACCGGTGACGGCAATAACAACGTCATCACGGGCAATGCGGCAGGCGGGTTGAGCGGTGAAACGTTAGATGGCGGCGCGGGCAACGATATTATAAGCGATGGCGGCGTCAATAAGGGCGCGCCTATCACGCTGATCGGCGGGACCGGCGACGATACGTTCCTTGTCAATAACGCCAATGACGTCATCCTGGAAAATCCCGGGGAAGGCAACGATACAATCATCGTCGCGGCGGGGGTAACCTACAAGCTCTCAGACGCTCCTAACGTCGAGGTGTTGATACAGCTTGGCTCCTCAAGCGGCAGCCTCACTGGCGGTCCCGGAAACGACACGCTGACCGGCACGAACGGCAATAACCTCATCAACGGCGGGGCAGGCGCCGATACGATGATCGGCCTTAACGGCAACGACACCTATCTTGTCGACAACATCGGCGACACGATCGTCGAACAGCCGGGACAGGGGGTGGACAAACTCATCATCACATCGTCTGCCGGCTTCAATGTTTTCGACATGGAGACGAACGCCCTCAATGTGGAAAACGCCACGGTTGTAGGCTCAACGGGCTTCATCCTATTTGGCAATGGCGGCAACAACGTGCTTGTCACGGGCTCGGGCAACGACATCCTCGATGACGAAGGCGGAAGGGACACGCTCAACGGCGGTCTCGGCAACGACACTTATATCGCGAATATCAGCGACGTGATCATCGATGCCGGCGGCAATGACACCATCTTTATCCGCGACCATTATACGCTCCCGGGCTTTCTCGAGAACCTCACCGTCTTCGAGCCGGATCCCACCGAGATTGAATTCTTTGCCAAAGGCAATGGCTCAAATAACATCATCGACGCAACTTTTGTCCTCCACGACTATACGCTGCTTGGTTTTGGCGGAAACGACACGCTCATCGGCGGGTCGGGCAACGATTCACTCGACGGCGGCACGGGCGCCGATACAATGAGCGGCGGCCTCGGCAACGATACCTTCTTCGTCGACAATCCGCACGACCTGATCATTGAGGGCACGGGCCAGGGTACCGATGTGCTGATCACAAAGATCAACTATGTCCTGAGCCCGACGGCCGAAGTCGAGGATATTTCGCTGACCGGCGGCACGGGACAGAATTTCACCGCGAGCGACACGGACAACGTGATCACGGTTGATACCTTCTCCAAGACCATCAACGCGATGGGCGGCAACGACACCATCACGGGTTCAGCGGTGGGGGATGTCATCAGCGGCGGCGCGGGCGACGACACGATCATCGGCAACGGCGGCGCCGACAGGCTGACGGGCGGCGCGGGCCAGGATACATTCGTGTTTCACCTGGATACTGCCCTCGCCCATGTTGTCACCATCACGGATTTCAATCTGACGGACACAGGGAGCCTTGGAGCCAAGACGCCGGTGGGCGACGTGCTTGACTTCAGCGACATCCTGTCGAACCTGGCAGGCGGCACGGGGCATGCCGAGCCCCTGACGGATTTCTTCCGCTTCGTGACCTCCGGGCACAATACTGTTGTGCAGGTCGATCTGGATGGTGCAGCGCCACTGCATCATTTCCAGACCGTCGCGGTGCTTCTGAATATCACGGGGATTGGCGAAGATGCGCTCGACCTTAGCGGCAACCTCAATATCGGCACGTTTGGCACCTGATATCCGCGCGCTGGTTTTTCGAGAAACCTCTCGTCCTTTTTGATTTTTATGGACTTTTCGCGGCCGGAAAATGCGGCGCCAGTTCCTGCGCGATCGCGTCGACCGTCAGCCGGCAGGCGGCGGCGAGCCCCGGCTTTTTCATGCTGTCGGTGAAGAGCTTGATGAAGTTTTCCCAAGTACCGGCCGGAATTTTAGGCGCAAGGGCGCGGCTGTGCAGCACATGCGCATAGCGTTCGGCCAGCGAGACGTAGAGCAGTACCACGGGCCGCTCCGGCGGCGCGTGACGCGAGACGAACAGGAATTCCTCCCGCGCGCGGCGCGCGGCATGGTGATGCAGCACCTGTCGCGGCACCAGCGTCAGGCACAGGTGCCGGAGCGCGGGAACGAAGGCGAACAGCGCCATGGCGCAGGCCTGGACGAGTAACAGCAGCGGGAAGGGATGGATGGTTTTCGACCACCAAAGCCCTGCGGCGGCGAGGCTTCCCGCCGCGAAGCCGTAGAGCAGCACATAGGCCTGGTACCCATCGCTGACCGGCGCCACCATGACGGCGATATCGGCCGAGGTGCGCTGTTTTGCGGCCGTGACCGCCGCCGCGATCGCATCTTTCACGTCGCTTGAAATCCTGGCTACCATGATCCCGATGCTCCTCCGCCGCCGAAACTGCCGCCCCCGCCGCTGAACCCGCCGCTCCAGCCGCTGCCGCCGCCGCCCCGGTAGGAGCCCGAGGACGAGGTTGAAAAAATGAACCAGGCCAGCATCGGGTAACGGACGCAGAAAATGACCACGAGGATCAGGATGATGATCACCTCGGTGTTCGATATTTCGCCGTCGCCGTTCGTGGCGGTGGGTGCGGCCTCGCTTTGACCGCCCAGCGCCGCGATAATGGCGTCCACGCCTGCGGTGACGCCGCCATCGATATCGCCCTGCTTGAAAAGAGGCAGGATGGTTCGGTTGATGATCTGGCTCGACAGCGCGTCGGTCAGCGTGCCCTCATGGCCATAGCCGACCTCGATGCGCACCTTCTTCTGGTTGGGCGCCACGATCAGCAGGACGCCGTTGTCCTTGCCTTTCTGCCCAATGCCCCAGGCGCGGCCCAGCTGGTAGCCGTAGTCCGCGATATCGTCGCCCTGCAGCGACGACAGGGTGGCGACGACGAACTGCGTCTGCGTGCCGTTCTCATAGGCTTGGAGTTTCCTGTCGAGGGCCTCGATGGTTTCGGGCTTCAGGACGTGCGCCTCATCGACGACGCGCCCCGTGAGCGGCGGAAATTTGAGCGCGGCCAGCGCCAGCGTGGCGCAAAAAAAAGTCAGGAAAAAGCCGAGGAGAAGCGCCCGCTTCATTTATCGAAGTCGACTTTCGGGGCCGTATCCGCGCCGGCCGTCGTCGCGGTGAAGGTCGCCTTCGGCTGCACGCCCACGATGCGCGCCCAGATTACGCCCGGAAAGGTGCGCACGCGGGTGTTAAATTCCTGCACGGCCTCGATATAATCCTTGCGCGAGACCGTAATGCGGTTTTCCGTGCCCTCGAGTTGCGATTGCAGGCTCAGGAAACTTTGGTCGGCCTTGAGGTTCGGATAGGCTTCCGAAACCGCCATCAGGCGCGACAGGGCGGAAGACAGGGCGCCCTGCGCCTGCTCGAATTTCTGCATCGCAGCCGCGTCGCCCAGGTTATTGACGTCGACGGTGACCTGCGTCGCCTTGGCGCGCGCGTTGATCACGTCGGTCAGCGTCTTGTTCTCGTGCGTCGCATAGCCCTTCACCGTGCTCACGAGGTTCGGCACCAGGTCGGAGCGGCGCTGGTATTCGTTCTGCACCTGCGACCATTTGGCCTGCACATTCTGGTCCATCGTGACGACCGAGTTCGTGCCGCCGATGACGATAATGACCAGCACGGCAATGATGCCGAGCACGACGCCGTATTTCTTCAGAAATTCCATGATCTTCCCCCCAAGGAAATGCGCCGCGACAGCGGCCTGTATAGCGAATCCTAATCGTGAAAGCACCGGGCCGCAATGCCGCCGCGCACGTTATGCAAAAACAATCCCCTCTTCCAGTCATCAGGAAGAGGGGATGGAATGAGGTTCGGAAGTATTAGGGCGCCTTGGGCGCAGCCGGCTTGATCGCCGGCGTGGCTTTCGTCCCGCGCTGGTCCATGGGAACGACGGGGCGCTGCGGTTCGCCGCTGTAGGTGCACAAGGGGCGGATCAGCTTGTTGCCTTCCAGCTGCTCCATCACATGCGCGGTCCAGCCGGTGATGCGGGCCATGACGAAGAGGGGCGTGTAGAGGTCCTTCTCGATGCCCATCAGGTGATAAAGGCCGGCCGTCGGGAAGTCGACGTTGGGCTTGATGTTCTTCTTCTCCAGCATGCCTTCTTCGAGGATATCCATGATCTGGCCGATCTTCTCGCCGCCGCGCAGCTTGGAGACCTCGTTGAACGCGCCTTTCAGTGTCGGCACGCGGGAATCTCCGTTTTTGTACACGCGGTGGCCGAAGCCCATGATGGTTTTCTTCTTCGCCAGTGCGTCGTCGAGCCATGCTTTCGCCTTTTCCGGCTCGCCAATTTCATTGATGACGTCGAGAACGGCTTCGTTCGCGCCTCCGTGCAGCCGCCCTTTCAGAGAGCCGATGGCGCCCGTCACCGCCGAGTAGATATCCGAGAGAGAGGAAGTAATCGTGCGCGCGGTGAAGGTCGAGACGTTGAAGCTGTGCTCGGCGTAAAGGATCATCGTCTTGTCGAAAGCGCTGATAATCGCGGGTTCCGGCACCTTGCCTGCCGTCATGTTGAAGAAATTCTCGGAGTACGACAGGTCATCGCGCGGCGGAATCGGTTCCTTGCCTTCGCGGATGCGCGACCAGGCGGCCACGATGGTCGGCAGCTTCGCCATCATGTTGATGGATTTGTCGAGGTTCGCTCCCTTCGATTCATCCGACCATTTCGGGTCCTGCGCGCCAATAAAGCTGATGGCCGTGCGTAGCACATCCATCGGGTGCGCGTCAGGGCGCAGCTTCTTCAGCACGTCGACGAGGCTGTCGTCGATCTTGCGCAGGGAGCGCTCTTTCTTTTCGAAGTCCGCCAGTTCCTGCTTGGTGGGCAGTTCGCCGTTCCACATCAGGAAGGCCACTTCCTCGAACTTGCAGTTGGCGGCAAGGTCCTGAACGGCGTAGCCGCGATAGGTGAGCGAGTTCGTCTCCTGCACGATTTTTGACACTTTGCTGTCGTCGACATAAACGCCGACCAGGCCTTTGTGCACTTCGGGTTTTTTGCTGTCGTCCATAGGTTTGGGCTCCTGCATTGGTGATAAAACTGAATGATGTAAAGATGAGCGCAGTTTAGCCATAACGACCATCGGGTCAATAATGGATTCCGGCCCGAAATAATAACGAAAATTCAAAGGGTTATTAGCCGATTCCCGCGGAACAGCTTTTCAAGGGCGCAAAATCAGTCGCTTGCGCGCTCCGGCTAGCTCCGCCGCTTCTCGAACCGGCGCTTTCTTTGGTAGAGATAGATGACAAGCTCGTCGGGGTTGTTCCAGCCATAGGTGTCGTCCATCGAAACGCGGCGCTTGTCCTTGAGCTCGATCTTCACATGGCGCCCCCGCAACTTCGACATCCTTTCGCTGGCGTCATAATAGTCGATGGTGTCCGATACCGTGAACTTGTCGATCTCGGCCCAGGGATAGAGGATGGGCTTTCCGGCCATGGCGATGGCGACGCCGTCGGGCCCGGTGAAGAGCGCATGGGCCTTGGGGTTGAGCAGCGACCGCAACTCGCAAAATACCGCATAGCCGCCGAGCCCCATCAACAGAATGCACAGGGCCGCCGGCACCAGGCTGACGGGCCCGGGGCGCAAGAAATATTCGGCGCTCGCCGCGAAGACAAGCGCGCCCAGCGCGAGGCTGACCCCGGAGCGGAGCTTGGAGCAATAGAAAATCTCCGTCTGCGGCGATGCCGGATCCTTGTGCGGCTTGGGCCACATGCGGGGCTTCCCTCAAAAACAACGTTTAAAACAGCGGATATCAAAGTATATCCAGTCATAAAGATAGTCGAAAACCCCGGTCGGAAACAGGGCGATCCGGGTTTTCAAAAGAAAATTTAGTTCCTTCATTTGGCAACCGATGCGCGGAAAACCGCTGTGACAGACGCATTCTTGCAACCGCAAGTGCGCTGGTGCGCGCGGCGCGCGTTTGATTTAAAATGGAAGCGGTTTTTGCTTCGGGGGAAAATGGCCGAATATAAAAGCAGTCTCGCGATCGCGGCGATCGTTGCCGCCTGGATCGCGCTCATTGCCGGTATCTATGCCTGGGTTTCGGCCGGGCATGCCGACATGACGTCCCGCGCCGGGCAGGAACAGGCGGCGGCGCTCTCCAGCGCCGGCCAGCCTGCGGTCAAACAGGAAATTAAGAAAGAAAAGGTCCTCAAGAAATGAACCCAGCGCTTTTTCAAACCGTCGGATTGCTATTCGCCTCGAACATCTTCATGACCTTCGCCTGGTACGGCCACCTGAAGCACAAGGACTCGGCGCTCTGGCTTGCGATCATCGTGAGCTGGGGCATCGCCTTCTTCGAATATTGCCTGCAGGTGCCGGCGAACCGCATCGGCTCGAACGGCGGTTTCCCGACTGTCCAGCTGAAGACAATTCAGGAAGTCATCACGCTCCTCGTCTTCGCCGGCTTTTCAGTATTTTACCTGGGCGAGCCGATCAAGTGGAACCATCTCGTCGGCTTTTGCTTCCTCGTTTGCGCGGTGTTTTTCATCTTCAAGAAGTGGTGATGGGGCGAGCAGCGCCTTCCAAAAACGCCGCTTGCTGGGATGGTGGCCTCTTGATACAACTGGATATGTGAATTCTTGCGCGCCATTGAGGGCGCGCCCATCCTGTTTTTGACCGGCACATGCAAAAGAAACCCGCCGCCCCGCCGCCCGGACAGCGCGCCCTGAACGGGACGCCGTGGGAGCTGGCGGTACTGCTGGCGGTTTTCGTCCTCATCGGCTATGCGCTGGTGCCCGTGCGCATCGACAATATGTGGTGGGATCCCGAGTTCACCGGCTGGGTTGCGCCCTTCATGAAACGCCTCGCCGCGGGACAGCTTCTGTATGCCGACGGCGGCCACATGCCGGTGCCGCCCCTGTCGTTCCTGTTGATGTACTGGATCTTCGGCGCGAAGGCCATATGGATCGACGAAAGCCTGCTCAACTTCCTGTTCCAGTGCGGCCTCGTCGTGATGGGCTATCTTGCCCTGTCGCGCTGGCTGCCGCGGCCGATCCCTTTTCTTGCGGCGCTCGCGGGCGCCGGTTTCTACTTCGCCTTCACGAAATCCATCTTTTACGACTCCCTCGCGCAGTTCATCGCGGCGGCGGGACTGCTGTGCGCCAGCCGCGCGTTTTTCTCGGTCTCCGAGCGGCAGCCGGCAAAAGTGTCCTTTTTCGCGCTCGGGTCCTGTCTTGCCGCGCTGATGCTGACGAAGCAGACGACGGCCTTCGGCTTGGCAGCGGGCAGCGTCGCCGCCATCCTGTTCCTGAAGCCGGAGCAGGGGAGACCGGCGCGGGCTGTCTGGTTCTCCTGGCTCGGCATGGGGTTCGTTACCGCGCTTGTGCCGCTTTGCCTGGTCATTACGCCCTGGGTCGACTGGCGCGGCCTTGTGCAGGATGTGTTCGTGACGAGCGCCGAGCCGAAGAAGGACGTGATAAATCTCCGGAATATCTTCTGGTTTTCTTATGTCTATTTGCTGTCAGTCGCGGTCTTCGGTGTGCTGCCGCTGGCGGTCTGTTTCATGTACCTGCGGCGCAAGGCCGCCACCCAGCGATTTTCGCTATCGGTGCCCGAACGGCTGAGGTGGATCGGGCCGGGTCTCGCGTTGCTGGCCGTTGTCATCTGCGTCGAAGTTCCCCGGCGGCTGATGCCGGATTATTTCATGGTCAACCGTCATAGCGGGTCGTACGATTTCACGCGTGGATTTTTTATACCCATGAGCTTCGCGCTGCTGTCGGGGCTTATCCTGCTGCCGATCCTGGGACGCCGCGGCAAGCTTGCCAAGTTCGGCGGCCTCTGCACGGTGGCGATGGCCGCGGCAGTCGCCCACAGCCTTTCCAGCCCGACAAGCATCCGGCTCTGCTACGACAATAATCCCGTCGTCATGTTCGCGATCGCCTCCCTGCTGGCGGCCGGGAATTTCTTTTTCAACGCAATCCAGCTGCCGCCACGCGCGCGCACGGCGGCGATGGCGGCGGGCTGCTTCGCAGCCGTCTTCTGCGGCTGGATCCCGATGATTGGCCAGATGCAGCGCGTCGACGGCGCCATGGCCGCCTGGCCGGAAGTCCCTTATTTGCAGGGCGCCAAAATGCGCGAGGATGCGCAGGGGCTGCGATCGCTCGCGGCGCTTGTCAGGCGCGAGGCGGGGCCGTTGGATTCGGTTCTCCTGCTGCCTGAGGACCCGGATCTCGCCGCCTGGTGGGATCGCCCGCGCCCTCCGCTGTCGGGTGCGGTCATTTTCACCGACCAATACTGGAACCGCTATGTCGATGAAGATTATCATCGTCTGGAGCAAGCGCCGCCCAAGCTTGTCATTATCGGCCCCCGGAACGCCTGGCGGATCTTCAGCGGCAAATTTGGCGGCGCGGATGGCGTCCTCATCGACAGGCTGAAGCAGGGGCTGTTGCGGCAGCGCTACCGGCTGCTTGAAGCGCATCCAATCACTTTCCGCCATTTCCCGGATTTCATGGACGTCTACGAGCGCATTGACGGCAAGAAAGGCCCGATCAAAAACCCGCGCGGAGCTCGAGATTGAATTGCGGGCCGCGTTCGCGGCTGTCCCAGCCGATGGTGGGGCCGAAGCTGACGCCGAAATCCTTTTTGCCGACGGTGCCGGGACTGTAGAGAAGCCCCGCCTTGCCGCCATAGCTTTGCGTTCCCGCATAGGCGCTGAACAGCCCGGAAACATGGCGCATCCAGCTATCGCCATTCACAAGGTGCGACTGGTATTCGGCGAAGGCCGTCGCCCTGGAAATGCCGTTATGCCCGATTTCGTCTTTGAGCAGCAGGCCCATGGTCAGCTTGCCGTCGGGCAGGCTGCTGTAAGTGAAATGCCGGTCCACCGCGGCGATGCCGTTGAAGGTCGTGACGCCGCGCTCGCCCAGCCACGACACGCCGCCGCCCGCCAGCAGGTTCCACTGGCCGAGATTCTTGCGGTAATCGGCATTCACGCCAGAGGAAAGCCCGCCGCCATTCACCGCCCAGCCGGTGAAGGCCGAATATTCGAACGACGATGTGGGGCTCAAGGCTATCTTGTTGTTGTAGCGCAGGCCGAGCTGGTCGCCCGTCTGTTCGCCGTTGCTGTAAAGATCGCCCTTGCTGTTGAACGACAGCGTGTCGCCGGGCGGAAAGATATTCTGCGAGAAATTCATGAAGCCGGCGTCGAGGTTGCCGCCATCGGACAGCCGCTGGCGCAGATAAATACCGGGCGTCGCATCGGCATAGCCGACTTCGACGCGCACCGAGGTCGAGCCGCTGGCATTCAGCGACGCCAGGGGCAGCGACCAGCCGGTCGAGGTGACTTCGGAATGGTTGAAGATATCCGATATCTTGTCGTTCAGGCCGCTGGCGGCGGGCGGAGGTGCGGGCTGCGGCGCGGTCTGCGCTTCGGCTTCCTGTCCCAGCAGCGCAAAACTTCCGGCGAGGCTGATGCTCATCACCTTGAGGGAGGACCGTGCCTTCCTGAACGCAACTTTGATCGACATATTGTTCTCCTGATGCGGCGCAGATTACGCCCTTTCCATATCACCGTCAAGAAAGGCGAGATAAGCCACTGTATTTGTGGGATAATGGATGCATGGTTCGGTGGATTTCCATTCTTTGCCTGCTCGCTGTGGTGGTTTGTGCGCCCGCCGCGATGGCCGCCAGCTGGGAGGAACTGCTGAACCGTCCGCGACCCGCGGCGACACAGCGTTTCACCTATGGCGCAGCGCCCGAGCAGTTTGCCGAGCTGTGGCTTCCCGCCAATAAGGGAAAACACGCCGTCGTTATCCTGCTGCATGGCGGCTGCTGGCAGGCGTCCATTCCCGGCTTCGGTTTGATGGCCCATATCGCGGCGGACCTGCGCGATCACGGCATTGCGGTGTGGAACGTCGAATACCGCAGCCTCGGCGCGGAAGGCGCTGGCTATCCCGGCACTTTCCTCGATGTGGCGCAGGGCGTCGATTACCTGCCGCGCATCGCGAAGAAATATAATCTCGACCTGTCGCGCACCGTTGTGATGGGGCATTCGGCGGGCGGTCAGCTGGCGCTCTGGGCGGCGGCGCGCGGGCATCTGGACAAGCACAGCCTGCTTTACCGCCCCCATCCGCTGACGGTGAAGGCTGCCGTATCGCTCGCGGGCGTCGTCGATCTTCGTTCCTTCCGCTATGACGGGCCGGCCTGCAATGCCGCGGAAACCATCGATGCTCTGATCAGCGATGACGGAAAGGATTCCTACGCGGATACGTCACCCGCCGAGCTGCTGCCATTGCATGTGCCGCAGCTAATCGTGACAGGCACCGATGACGACATCGTGCCGCAGGAATTCGGCGACCATTACGCCGAAGCCGCCAGGAAAGCGGGGGACAAGGTCGAGGTTCTCGATATCGGCGGCGCGTCGCACATCGACCTGATCGACCCGCAATCGGATGCCTGGCCGAAAATCCGCGCCGCGCTTATGCCTTATCTGAAGTGAAGCGGATCATGCCCTTTGCTGCCGCGACGGCGGTGCTGAAGCAGGCCTGCAGCAGATAGCCGCCGGTGGGCGCTTCCCAATCCAGCATCTCGCCGGCCACGAAGACGCCCGGCAGGGCCTTGAGCATATAGTGCTCATCCACCGCATCGAGCGCAATGCCGCCCGCGCTGGAAATCGCGCGGTCGATGGCAAAGGGCGCGTCGAGCCGCAGGGGCAGGGCCTTGATAAGTGCGGCCAGTTTTTCCGCCGGCAGCTTGTCGCAATCCCGGTCGGCCTCGCGCAACAGGCTGATGGCGGCGGGCGACAGGCCCGCCATGACGCGCAGGTAATTCGAAAAGGATTTTCCCTGCCGCGGCACATTCAGGCGGCGCGCGAGATCCGGTTCTTTCACGCCGGGCCGCAGGTCGAGCGTCAGCACCGCATGGCCCTGCGCAGCAATCGCCTCGCGCAATGCGGCGGACAGCGCGTAAATCGCGCCGCCTTCGATGCCGCGCTCGGTGATCATAGCCTCGCCCGGTACGGTGGCGCCGCCGAACGACAAGGTGAGCGGCTTCAGCGGCTCGCCCGCGAACTTATGTTTGAAAATGTCCGTCCAGGCGACGGCAAAGCCGCAGTTGGCAGGCCGCAATGGCGATACTCCTACACCCTTGCGTTTCAGGATATCGACCCAGCTTCCATCCGAGCCGAGGCGCGGCCACGACGCGCCGCCGAGCGCCAGCAGCACCGCGGCGGCAGGAACCGGCGCTACCTTGCCGGCGGCATCGCGGAATAACGGATCGCCATCGTCATTCCAGCCTGTCCATTCATGCTGGGGCATGAAGCGCACGCCGCTCTCCACAAGACGCGCCTGCCAGGCCCGCAGCAGCGGCGAGGCCTTGAAGCTCTTCGGGAAGACGCGCCCGCTGGAGCCGATGAAAGTTTCCTCGCCCAGCGATTCGCACCATTGGCGCAGCTCGGCTGGCGGGAAGGCGCGAATGGCGGGCGCCAATTTTTCGGCGGCGCTGCCATAGCGTGTCAGGAAGAGGTCGATGTTTTCCGAATGCGTCAGGTTCAATCCGCCGCGCCCGGCCATCAGCAGCTTGCGGCCCAACGACGGTTTCTTTTCGAACACGGTGACCGAAAATCCGGCTTCCGAAAGTTTTTCCGCCGCCATCAGCCCCGCGGGGCCGCCGCCAACGATCACGATTTGTTTTTCGGATGACATGCTGCTCAAACTGGTTTCGCGATCATGAGCCAGAAAATAATCGCCACGGCAGGGAAGGCGAGCGAGCCCAGCACGATCCACCAGCGGTCATAGGCCCAGTAGCGCAAAGGGAGCGCAGTGCCCGTCGCGACTGCTTCCGCCGCCATGTCGCGCATTTTGATCTGCATCCAGACGACGGGGATCCAGCAGGCGCCCGCGAAACCATAGAGCGCGAGCGCCGACATGATCCATTGTTCAGACATTTTGTGGCCGGACAGCTGCATCAGGTACATGCCGCTGAACAGCTGGAAGATGACGGCGGGGGTCGTGAAGATCCAGTCGGCGAGCACGACATGGCGCGCGGCAAAATGGATATCCGCCGGACTTTTGCCCCGGTTCGCCATAAACATATAGAAGGCGCTCCCCACCCCTGTGCCGAACAGGATGGTCGAGCTTAAAACATGCAGCCATTTGACGATGAGGTAATCCATCACTTAAGCTGATTTTGACTTGTTTGGAACAATTGTCCATGCCGCAGGCGCCGATCTTCGAAGGCATTTTTGGAATTCCGTGGACCCGGCTGCCGCCGGTTATGCAAAAGCATTACGCGATCCGGCCCGACAGCGACGACCGCGTCACCGTCGAGGGCACACTGAATATCCGTTGCAGCCGGATGATCCGCCTGGCCGCGCCGCTGCTGAAGCTGCTGGGCGCCCTCGTGCCCTATAACGCCGAAAATGTCGCGGTGACGGTCGCCTTTTACTGCGGGCGCGGGAAAAACTGCTTTCATTTCGACCGGCTGTTCCGCTTGCCAGGCAAGCCGACCTTCCGCTTCCATTCGCGAGTCGAACCCATCGGCGACGGGGAGCTCGTCGAATTCATGCGCTGCGGCATCGGCTGGCGCTGCATCTACCGCGCCGAAGGCAACCGCGTGATCCTGGAACATCGCGGCTATGTGTGCCGCATCGGCGGCAAGCTTATTCCGCTTCCGCTCGCCTTGTTTTTGGGAAAGGGCGCGGCGGAGGAAGAGGCGGTGGATGAAAATACGTTCAGGATGTGGATGAGCGTCACCCATCCGCTGTTCGGCGAGAATTATCGCTATGAAGGCACCTTCCGCATCGCCGAGGTGTCCTGTGCATGATGTGCTGATCCTGGGCGGCTACGGCAACTTCGGCAAGCGCATCGCGGCGGGCCTCGCGCGGCATGGCGTGCCTATTATCATCGCCGGGCGCGATGCAAATAAGGCGGAAGAACTGGCGGCGCGGCTGCGGACGCAGGGCGGCGTCGCCACAAGCGCGGCTTTCGATGTTGAAAAGGAGCTGGAGAGCCGGCTTCTGGCGCTCAAACCCGGCGTTGTCGTTAATACCTGCGGCCCATTCCAGGGCAAAAATTACGCCGTTGCGGAAGCCTGCATCCGGCAGAAGGTTCATTACATCGACCTTGCCGACGGGCGCGATTTCGTCATCGGCATCACGCGCCTCGATGAAGTTGCGAAAGCTGCGGAGGTCAGCGTCATCAGCGGCGCCAGCACCGTGCCCGGTTTATCTTCGGCGGTGGTGGAACGCTATCGCGGGGAGTTTTCATCCATTGATGCGCTTGTCTACGGCATCTCGCCGGGGGCGAAGGCCGAGCGCGGCCTTGCCACGACGCAGGGCATCCTCACCTATGTCGGCAAGCCGCTGAAAGCCATGGCGGGCGATGCGCACCCGCGTTACGGCTGGGGGGATTTGTACCGGCAGGAATATCCGGGATTGGGCCAGCGCTGGATGGCGAACTGCGACATTCCCGACCTCGATCTCTTCCCGGCGCGCTATGGCATCGGCACCATCCGCTTTTCGGCGGGAATGGAAAGCGGTCTCCTGCATCTGGGCATCTTCGCGCTCAGCCTGCTTGTCCGGCTCGGGCTGCCGCTTGACCTGCCGCGCCACGCGGCGTTCCTGTTGCGGGCCAGCCGCTGGTTCGACCGTTTCGGCGGCGACGCGGGCGGCATGCACGTCATTATCCGCGGCACAGGCGTAGACGGGAGCCGGCGCGAGCGGCGCTGGTTCATCATGGCCCGGAACGGTGACGGGCCGCAGATCCCCTGTGTGCCCGCGATCGTGCTGGCGTCGCGGCTCGCGGGTGGCGCGGGCCCCGCCCCCGGCGCTTATCCGTGCCTGGGCTTGGTGAGCCTGGAGGATTACCTCCGGGAACTCGCGCCTTACGCGATGGAAACCGTTGAAAAGTAACCCAAGGTTGTCCTGTCTCCGATTTCTTGACTTTTGTCAATTATCGTCCCCGCCGTCCGTGATGTCATGAAGGTATACGGAACGCAATCATTTTCAGCGGGGATTCATTTTATGAACATTGGAACATGCGAAAAGCAATGCCGGGGACGCAACAAAGCCGACGAGGCGCTGCCCCGCATCTGGCTGTTGCTGGCGGACGCGCGGCGGGCGCGAATTTACCGCAAGGACGAGAAGGGCGACATCCGCCTCGTCGACCAGATCCGCAACACGGGGCCCGAGGCTTCGTACCAGGGCCGACCGCCCGTCGATGATTTCGTACGCGATATCGCCGGCTGGCTCGGCGATTTCGCGGAAGGCGATGCTTTCGACCGTTTCGTTCTGGTGGGCGCGGCGCAGATGCTGCCGCGCATCCGTGAGGGCCTTGCCGACACCGTGCAGGCACGCATGATGGCGCAGATCGATGAAGATCTGGCCTATCTGGACGAGCAGGAACTGCGCGATAAAATCAGCCATATGATGTGCCTGTAACGGCGACAGCCGGCAACAAAAGCGCAAGATCGGGTGATTTTAGCCTTTGCCGAACTCCAGTTCGGAAAAGAGCTCTTCCACGCCATCGAACGTCTCCGCCATCATCCGGCGCATGACGTCATAGATGGGCAGGGACGATGCCTTCTGCTTCGCGCGCGTGTCTTTCAGGTCGAAGATGCGCTTGTAGACATAGACGGTTTCCCCTTCAATGAAGAACAGCTCGTGCGCGGTGCCTTCTTCGGCAAGACTGGCCTCGCATTCGGGGCGGCGGCGTTCGAACTCGGCCATATATTCGCGGAATTTCGGCAGCTTGCCAGGCTTGAGCCTGACTTTCATGAGAACATTTTGCATGTGACAGGTTATGCACCCGGCTTTGACGTAAATCAAGATGAACCAAAAGTCCCGCCGTCCATTGGTGCGGTGCCGTACTGCAATCTTTTCCCCGTCCAGGCACAGGAGGCCGGAAAATGAAGAGCTTCGTCAAAACACTCGCGCTTGTCGCCGTGATGGGCCTGCCGCTCCCGGCGATGGCCCAGAACTATCAGCCCTTTCCGGTCGTGGCGGCCCCGCCGGTCAATCTATCGACCTGCCCGCAGGCCAGCAGCATGAACCAGATGCATAACAACATGACGACGATGACGCAGGATATCGATGCGATGATCCGCGATTCCGGGGATCGGGCCACGCGGGACCGGCTGGAGTTCATGCGCGACCAGATGAATTCGATCGCCTCGGACATGGTCCGGGAAACTCCCGCTGTCTGCGGCGTGACCGCCGCACCGGCACCGGCACCGCGACGCCAGGGTTTTTCGTTCGTTGCCCCGCCCGCCGGCGAGCAGCCGGAGGAATAAGCCTCTCCGTCAGGCCGCGGCCAGTGCCGGTTGCAACACGCGGTCGATGCGGGCGAGAATGTCTTTCGACAGCCTGTGGCCCGAGGCCGCCGCGTTTTCCTTCACCTGTTCAGGACGGCTTGCGCCGGTGATGGCGGAAGCCACGTTGGGCTCGCGCAAGACCCAGGCGAGCGCCAGCTGCGCGATCGACAGCCCCGCTTCCTTCGCAATGGGCCCGAGATCCTGAACGGCTTTCAGCACCGTATCCGACATCAGCGGGCCGCCCATAAAACCGTTCATGTCGTTGTTGGCGGCGCGCGAATCCTGCGGCGGCTGCGCGCCCGGCTTGTATTTTCCGGTCAGCACGCCCTGCGCGAGCGGCGACCAGACGATCTGCGAAATACCGTGCTTCGCGCAGTATGGAATGACTTCAGCTTCCGGCGCGCGCCACAGCATCGAATACTGCGGCTGGCTGGAAATGAATTTCGCCACGTTCGGAATGGCGGCGGCCGCCTTGATCTTGTCGGCCGGCCATTCGCTGAAGCCGATGTATTTCACCTTGCCGGATTTGACGGCCTCGGTCAGCGCTTCCATGGTTTCCTCGAGCGGCGTGCGCACATCATAGCGGTGGCATTGATAAAGGTCGACGTAATCGGTCTTGAGCCGCTGCAGCGAATTGTCGAGCTGCTTCTTCACCTGCGCGCGCGACAGGCCCTGGTCCTGCTGCGTCATCGGGAAAAATAGCTTGGTGGCGAGAATGTAGGAATCACGCTTCACGCCCGCAAGCGCCTCGCCCAGCAGCATCTCCGCCGCGCCGCGGCCATAGATGTTCGCCGTGTCGATGAAGTTGATGCCGATGTCGAGCGCGGTGCGCACGCAGGAAATCGCGGTCTTCTTCTCCACGCCGCCGCCATAGGTCAGCCACGAGCCGAGGGAAATTTCCGAGACGTTCAGGCCGCTGTCGCCAAGCTTGCGGTATTGCATGAAGGACTCCTTGTGAAGAGTTGAATGTCTGAAGGGTAGATCAATCCTCCCCATATTCCCACCCCGGCGAAAGCCGGGGTCCAGTTTATAAACTCTCTACCTCGAAATTTATGAGATAGAAGTTGACGAACTGGACCCCGACTTTCGTCGGGGTGGATTAACTTTTTGATCCATAGGGCAAAATATGTGGGCGACCCTCCCAAATACCCTTTGACTCTGCTTCCACCCTTATAGTATTATGTCAAATCTATAAACAGGGATAGAAAACCAAGCCATGCCGATCACACCTGCAGATACCAGCCGCTACAAAGGCCAGGCGCTGATCACCCTGATTTACGATGACGGGTTCAAGAGCGACTATGACCTGGCGCTGCCCCTGCATCTCGAATTCAACATGCAGGCGGGCTTCGCGATCATCGCGTCGCGCGCGCTGGATGAGCGCAAGGTGGGCTATATGCGACCCGCCGACGTGAAGGCCGCGGCGGAGCAGGGGGTTGAGATCTGCTCGCATTCCTATACGCACCAGCGCATGGTCGGCCTCGACGACGCTGCCCTCGAACACGAATTGAAAGACAGCAAGGACGCGATACAGGCCATGGCGGGCCGCAATGTGACGACCTTCTGCGTGCCCTTCTCGCAGGCCGACGAACGCGTGATTACTGCGGCCGAAAAGCACTATGACATGGTGCGCATCAAGGACAAGAAATTCACGCCGGTCGAAACCCCGTCCGACGGCAAGCTCGTCTATTCCTACGGCCTCAAGAACGACACGACCTTCGACGAGATCAAGGCCCTCGTGGACAAGGCGGTCGCCGAAAAGGCCTGGCTCACCATCATGCTGCACGGCGTGGTGAAGGAAAAAAGCCCCCAGCAGCGTGAATTTGAAATCGACTCGCAGCTGCTTCGCCAGATGATCGGCTATATCAAGGGCTTGGGCAGTGATACGCTGATGCCGGTCAATTTCGCCGACGTCCGACGGATCCGTGCGCAACAAGCGGCTCCCGCCCATTACCATGTCGGCGATTTATTCAAGTCTTTCAAGCGCTTCATCTGATACACAATAGAAATAATCCGGAAGAACTCCTGAAATCCCGCGCCGCTAGATTGGACTTATATGACCCGATCCATCCGCTGGAAGGCAGGATATCATGGCGTCCAATATCGAAAACCAGGCCGGCACTTTCGTGAGCGCCCTTGAATTCTTCAAAGGCATCGCAGCGGACGACCTTCTCGCATTCATCGGCGCCGCGCGCGTCCAGACTTACAAAAAAGGCGAGCAGATGCTGCGCCAGGGCGATGCCGCCGACCGTTTCTTCGTCATCATGAGCGGCTGGGTCAAGCTGTCGCGCCACACCGACGCGGGCGACGAGGCGGTGATGGCGCTATTTACGCGCGGCGACATTTTTGCCGAAGCCGCTGTCTTCTCGGGCAGCGTTTACTCTTACACGGCGGAAGCCGCTGAAGAGGCGAAGATCATCGAAATTCCGGCGGCGCTTCTTGAAAGCCGCGCGCGCCAGAACCCCGACATTCTCAGGCGCATCATGGTTTCGATGTCGCGCGAAATCCGCAACCAGCAGATGGACAAGGAGCACATTGCGCTGCAAACCAGCGCGCAACGCGCCGGATGCCTGCTGCTGCGCCTGTCCGCCGCTATGCTCGGCACTGGCGGGACTTTCACTTTCCCTTACGACAAGGCGCTCGCCGCTGCGCAGCTCGGCATGAAACCGGAGACCTTCTCGCGCGCGCTCGCGCAATTGAAGGAGGCGGAGGTTACCTGCAAAGGCACGGAGGTGCGCATCGAAAGCTTCTGCGCCCTGTCGAAGTTCTGCTGCAAGAACTGCACAGCCGAAGGCGAATGCCGCGGCGCGCGCCTGCGCGCAACGCAAGAGATGGCCGTGGCCACGCAACCTGCCTTTTCTGCCCCAATGGGAAAAGCGGCCACGGCCTGAGACTGCCTCCGGCACGAAAAGGACCCTGAGACGGCTTAATCCCAACGACGGGATTTGCTCCCATCGTTTCAGGGCCCTCTTTCACATACATCGGACACTTGAGCCGATTTGCCGGGCGGCTTACAGTTGAGCGGGAAGCTTTCGGAGGAAGAGCCCTTGACGCTGCAGCGGAATGTGGAAAATATCACCGTGCTTCTCATCGCACACGCGGCCGGTCTCCAGCCATGACGGACAAGGCGCCGCTGCCCGAAATCCTCATCATCGACGATAACGACGTCGACCGCGAAGGCATCCGCCGCTACCTGAACCCGCCCGGCACACGGCCCGCTTTCGCGGTCACCGAAGCCGATTGCGGCAAGGACGGGATCGACCTTGTTCTCTCGCGCCGGTTTGACTGCGTCTTCGTCGACTACCGTCTGCACGACATGGATGGCGTGCAATTCCTGCGCGACATCTACGACCCGCGCTCGGGTCTCAGCCCGGCGCCTGTCGTGATGCTGACGGGCGAAGGCAACGAAACCGTGATGCTCGAGGCCTTGCGCTTCGGCGCGCAGGATTACCTCATCAAAGGAAATCTCTCCGCCGACGCCGTCAACATCGCGCTGAAGAAAGCATGCGAGCTTTTCGAGCTCAAGGCGGGCCAGCGCCGCGCAGAAGAGCAGCTTCACCACATGCAGCGCATGGAAGCCGTGGGCCAGCTGACCGCCGGCATCGCGCATGACTTCAACAACCTGCTGACCGTCGTGCTGGGCAACCTGTACCAGCTGCAGCAGCGCATCTCCTCCAATCCCGACAAGATCGACCCCCAATACGTGTTGAAGAAGGTCGAGACGATGGAGTCCGTCGCGCGCTCGGGCGCCGATCTCGTGCGGCGCCTGATGGTCTTTACGCGCCAGCGCTCCCTGGAGCAGGAGGTCGTCGACCTCAACGAATGCATCGCCGACACGCTCGAGCTGCTGCGCCGCCCCTTGGGCGAAACCGTCGAGATCGAGGTGAGGGCGGCCCAGGAAAGCCTGCCCGTCGCGATCGACGCGGTGGAATTCGGCAATGCGCTCATCAACATGGCGATCAACGCGCGCGATGCGATGCCGCGCGGCGGCAAACTGACCATCTCGACGCAAAAGCTTACCGTCGACGATCCCTATGCCACCGGCCTCGCGGGCGTGGCGGCCGGCTCTTACGCGGTCGTCGCCGTGACGGATACCGGGACCGGTATGGCGCCCGACGTGGCCGCGCGCATCTTCGAGCCCTTCTTCACCACCAAAGGGCCGGGCGAGGGTACGGGCCTCGGCCTTGCGATGGCCTATGGTTTCGTCAAGCAGTCGCGGGGCTATATCACCGTCGACTCCAGTCCGGGGCGCGGCACGACCTTTCGCATCTATCTGCCGGTTGCGCCCTCAGAGGCCACAGCCGCGGCGCAGGGGAACTGACGCATGGCGGGCGGAACAAAAAAACGCATCCTCATCATCGACGACGACGACCTCGTGCTGCAGATCATCTGCGAAGTCGTGGAAAGCTTCGGCTATGACGTCACTTCCGCGCCGGACGGCGAAAGCGGGCTCGAGATGCTGGCGAAGGGGCCGCTTCCCGACATCGTGGTCACCGACATCATCATGCCGGGACTCTCGGGGCTCGAGGTCATCGCGGACGTGAAGCGCAAATTTCCCGGCGTGCGCATCGTCGCCATGTCGGGCGGCGGCGGCTCCAAGGCGGGCGACAATCTTGCCACCGCGCAGGAACTGGGCGCGGATGCGACGCTTGCGAAGCCCGTCGATTTTCCCGGGCTGCTCGATATCCTCAAGGATCTGTCGCGCTAGGAATCCCGCCCGAGCGCCTGCGCCAAAGATGCAGCAAGCGATGGTGAAAGAACCCGGTCAGCACTCCCGTGAACGAAAAACCGGTGATGATAAGCCAGCCGAACAAATTTAGCGCGGCAAAATTACGGTTGCCATCTTCCCGGTTTAAAAAGGCGAACACGCACCAGCCATAGGGCGCGGCGATAAGCAGGGACAGGGCGGCAAACATCCAGGCCCGGCTTTTCCGTTTCCACAGCGCCATGGCGGCGGGGAAATAAAGGCAGAAGAGCGCGGGCGCCGCGAAAGCGTAACCGGCGCAAAACAGGCACAGGAAATCGCGCGCGTCGCTGGCATTGGGAATGAAGCGGACGGGCCGCGGCGTTTCCAGGTTCATCTGGAAGTCCATGACGAGGTAGAGCAGGTAGAGGAAAATCGCGGCGCCCGCGCCGGCGGCGAGCGCCACGAACAGGATGTTCCGCACGAACGACAAAGCCCGCGCCATGCCCCTTGCTCCCTTTCAAAAATCGCTGTCGGTATCTCATTCGATCCTGCGCTCAAGCCGTGCAGCATGGATGACGGGCCAAAGGTTTTTTGGTGGCGAAATTGTGACGGGAGCGAAAACACCCGATAAAACAGGGAGATGCCGGTAATGACATTCTCCAAATTTCTTTGACCGGGAAAATTTATTATGGTAATGTAACTCGCCTTTGATTTTACATTGGTTTTTGCCCCATGCGCGCCAAAAAATATTTCGGCTTCGATCTGTCAAAACTGTTCCGCAGTAAGGCCGCGGACGGGGATTCTGCCGCGTCGATCGTCCCGCAAACGGCACCGGAAGAGGAAGAGGTGGTGCCTCACCTCTCCGTGGAAACATTGTCCCGAAGACTTGTGCAGCTCGCGGAGGATTTCGCCGGCGGCAAAGGCGACGGCGGCAAGACCGCACGGACGATGGCCGCCTTGGTCGCGGGCGGCGCGGAATGCAATGCGCAAAACGACAAAGGCGAAACGCCCCTGATGATCGTCAGCGCGCGGACCGATGCCGGGCCGGCGATCGAGCAACTGATTGTATCCGGCGCGACGGTCGACGCCGTCCTGAACAATGGCGAGACGCCGTTCCTGCGCGCCGCGGCATCCGGCTGCCCGGATAATATGCGCATCCTGCTCGACCACGGGGCCGACGCGAAGGCGATCCGGACCGACAAGCCGCGCTACCAGCTCGGAGACGCTTCCATCGGCGGCGGCAGCCGGGACGTTTTCGACTGCGTCATCATCAACCGCATCGACGAACCTGCCGAGAAGCTGGAACGGCGCGCAGCATCGCTGAAGCTGCTGATGGACCGCGGGTACGAGCCTTCGAAAAGCGACAAGTTTTCCGTCTTCTGCAACCGTCCTCATCTGCGTTTCCTGTTTCCTGGCGTTGACGAGGCGCGGGCACTCGACAAGGCCGCTGACAGCGAAGACGCTGACGCCGTGCAGGCGCTGCTGGCAAAAGGCGCAAAACCGGACGGTGCCGCCGATTTCGGCGCGGATCCTGCGATGATCGTCGCGATCCGCAAGGGGAACACGGCGATCATCGACATGCTGCTGAAAGCGGGCGCCGACATTAACCTGCGCTCGCCGCAAACAAATGCCACGCCGCTCAGCTGCGCGCTCAATCACGGCAACCGCGCCGTTCTCGAGCATCTGCTCGAGCGAGGAGCCGATCCGGTCGCGCAGGGGCTGACCGACGAGAAGTCCATCCTCTTCCAGGCCCACGACAAGCCTGAGCTGGTGCAGGTTATTCTGGCCGCTGCAGAAAAGGCCAAGACGGTGCTGCTCAAACCCGTCGCCGTAGGCAGGCCGTTGAAGTTCAGGCAGCCCTGAAAAGGCACCCCTATTATTTTATGGCTAATAATTCAGGGTTGGCGTCCCGGGATATCCCATGCTGTAGTAATCCGGGACGAAGGACCGCATGACCAAACCAAACGTACTCGTCATCGAAGACAATGCCGCGGTGCGCGACCTCATCCGCGAAAGCCTGGAAGACAACGGCTATGTCGTCTTCACGGCCTCGCGCGGCGACGAAGCCCTGCGCATCCTGCGCGTCAAGGGAACGGATGCGATCCTTCTCGACCTCAACCTGCCCGACGCCAACGGCCTGAACCTCATCGCGGGCATCCGCGAGTCGACGGATGCGCCTGTCATTGTTGTGAGCGGGAAGGGCACGCTCGTGGACAAGGTCGTCGGCCTCGAGATGGGCGCGGACGACTATCTTGCCAAGCCCTTCGAGGTGACCGAGCTTCTGGCGCGGGTGAAAGCCAACGTCCGGCGCTACCAGGGCAAGACAGGCGGCGTCAAAAAGGAAAGCGCTGCGCGGCCGCGCATCAAATTCGGTGATATTACGCTCGATCCCAACAAGTTCCAGGCTTTCCGCGCGAACGGAAAATCCTGCAACCTGACGGCGATGGAATTCCGCCTGCTCGAGGCGCTCGCCGAGGCCCCGAACCGGGTCTTAAGCCGCGAACAGCTTTTGGAAAAGGCGCGCGCGGCTGATGCCCTGCATACCAACGACCGCGCCATCGACATCCAGGTCGCCCGCATCCGGCGCAAGATCGGCGACGATGCGAAGGAGGGCCAGCTCATCCAGACCGTGCGGGGAGCGGGCTATATGCTCGCCTGCGTGACCGAGCCTTTGCCCGATTGACGAGATTTATCCTCGTCCCATTTTACGCTATAATAAGGCCTGTTTCGGGCAGGCAAACGGCATTCACGTCTTTAGGATCATTCGCCATGAAAAGCGCCCTATTCCCCGTCCTCATCCTGCTGTTCCTGTCGGCTGGTGGTTATTACCTCCTCCAGCTGTCGCGCGAAGAAACCAAACCCGCGCCGCCGCCCGTCGCCGCTGTCCCGTCGCCGGAAGAACTGGCGAAGCAGGCGGCAGACCTCCGCGTCCGCGCCGAAAAGGGCGATCCGGAAGCGCAATTCCGCCTGGGCGCGCTTTACGACGAGGGCATCGGCGTCAAAGCGGATGAGAAAGAGGCGATCCGCTGGTGGCGCAAGGCGGGTGATGAAGGATACGCCGACGCTGAATTCAATCTCGGCAACCTGTACGCGGACGGCGCCGGGGTCGCGACCGATTACGCGGAGGCCGCGAAATGGTTCCGCATGGCAGCCGACCGCAACATGCGCGCGGCGCAGTTCCAGCTGGCGCTGCTCTATGCGCACGGCGACGGCGTCAAAAAGGATCCCGTCGAAGCCGCGTTCTGGCTGACGCTCGCGTTGCGCGGCACGTTCAGCGTCTCTCCGATCGTGCGCGATCAGATCATGGGTGCGATAAGCGAGCAGCAAAAGGACTCGGTGCGCCGTCGTGCCGAGTCCTGGAAGCCGCTGAGCGTCCCGGCTTCGAAATAATCCGCGCGTCTTTTGCCAAAGCTTCCAGTGTTTTCAAGGGTTAATCACTATTTAACTTTTTTGCCCTAGCATGGCCTTTATCTGTTGTTTCTTCATTGGATCTATTCAAACGGGAGATTATTGACATGGCCATGGCAGACAAAAAGAACGACCTGAGACTCGTACGCGACGACAAGGAAAAAAGCGAGCGCTGGAATTTCGAAGGCTATCAACGCCTCGATGACCGGCTTGTGATGTACCGCCGCTATGTGCCGGTCACCCGCGACCTGAATTCAATCCTGATGCATGTGTTCGATTTCAACTCGTATCAGACGACCGTGATCGTCGACACCAAGGGCTATGATGCTCGCGGCGCCTCGACGGCGATGCAGATCATCCACTTCAGCCAGTTCGAAAACAAGCAGGCGATCAAGGACGCGCATCGCGCGCTTCGCGACCTCGGCGGCAATCCTCCGCCTCTTAGCACGATCCTGAACGATCCTTCGCTGGATTAAGGCTTCACCAGGCCTGACCGGAATGACTTGCCCCTCTCCCCGCGATCTGCGGGAGAGGGGCAAAGTATTTCCGGCCTATTCGAAGTGACTTTTAATACGCCGGCGCCGGGGTGGAGAAGAAGGCGCGGCGGCGGTCTTCTTCGGCGGCGGCTTCCTGGCGCTGGGCGTCTTCGAGGGCGATAGCGGCCTTGCGCCGGTCATCCGCGGCCTGCAGGGCGGCCTTCTGTTCGGGCGTCGGTCCGCTGTCGATGCTGGCGAGCTTGAAGATCAGGCTCACGGTTTCGATGGCTTCCGCCGCCGCGTAAAGCCGCGACAATCCCGCCACGGCCGCAAAACTCGTTCCCAAACCCCGTTTCATTCAAGCCTCCCCGCTCCCGTTGCCTGATTCCATTAACTCCATCTTATGCTAAATCCTGCATTCATACAAGTCTTATAGGATATCCTCCCGGGTCGTGGAAATTTCACCCGCAAAATCAATCCTTTGGCTCAAAGGAGAAAGTGCATGCAGTGCCGGAGAGGCGACTTATCAAAACACCTGTCGGGACCGAATTGTTGCTGATATCTTGCAACAAAATGCCGGTGACACCGGTTGTAAAGGGGTCCGATTTCCAAGCGAAAAGGGATTGTTGCATGAAATTATCCTTCCAGACTTTTGCCGTCCTCTGCCTCCTGCTGGCGTCTGGCGCCGCGCAGGCGAGCGACCCACCGATCAGCTCGCTGTTGCCCCCCGCCGGCCAGCCGGCGCCCGCGGCGGCGCCAGAAAAGCCGAAAATTTCGGTCAGGATCGACCCCGCCCTCCAGCAGCAGGAAGGCGCATATAAAAACGCCGTTGGCCAGCTGACGCCCGAACAGCAGGCGGTGCTGAAGGACTTCCAGGCGAAGTTCCTCGACACCGTGACGCCCGAGGCGCAGCTCGCGATCACGGCGAAGGAAGAACAGTACTGCGAAGGAAAAAGCGGCGCGGCGATCGCGAAGGACCGGGCGAAGTACCAGTCCGAACTGGGCGTGCTGCGCAACCAGCTTGCGGCCCTCGACAAGGAGCAGCGCGCGGCCCTGCGCGAGAAGCGTTTGAAAGCGACGCCCTTCATCGACGCGAAGCTCGTCGACGACCATGAGGAGTTCATGGCGCACCTGACGCTGGGCATGGCCGAAGGTGCCGCCCAGTTGAATTATAACCAGGGCGCTTTCGCGAAGACCGACTGCGCCGCAACGGCAAAAAACCTCGACGACGCCTTCGCCGTCGCGACAGCTCCCGCGCCGAAAGCCGCGCCGGAAGAAGCGCGCAAGGAAGATGACGCCGCCGCCGCCCAGATCGCGCAAATCAAAAAGTCCGCCGCCAAGGGAGATCCCGAGGCGATGCTGCAACTGGCGACGATGCAGATCTCGGGCACCGGCATGCCCAAGAATGTAACCGCCGGCTTTGCGCTGATGCAGCGCGCCGCCGAAACCGGTTATGACCGCGCGGAATACATCTTGGGTCTCGGCCTCACGACCGATATCTTCGGCCAGACGCCCGACAAGGAAAAGGCGAAGTACTGGCTGGGCAAGGCGGCCGCGCAAGGCAACAAGAAAGCCGCGGACGTGCTGAAGAACATCGACAACCTCAAGCCCACCGAAAGCCTCGACAGCCTGCGCGCGCGCGCCGCGAAGGGTGAAGCCGACGCGGAGTACCAGCTGGGCTCGCGCTATTCCGAGGGCCTCGGCGTCGAAAAGGACCCCGACCAGGCGCTCAAATGGCTGCTGAAGGCGGCCGGGCAGGGCGACGCGCTGGCGGAATCCGACGTCGCGCTGCTGCTCATCAATGCGAACCGCGTGGCGGAAGGCGTGGACTGGATGACGAAAGCCGCCAACAAGGGCGTCACCAATTCACAGTACGAGCTGGCCGGCCTTTATCTCGACGGCAAAGTCGTGCCGAAGGATCAGGACAAGGCGGTTTTCTGGTATAAAAAAGCCGCCGACGGCGGCGACAGCCGCGCCAAGCAGGCGCTGGAACAACTGGGAAAACCTTAAAAAAGCGCACGCCCTGCGCAGGGTTCCGTCCGCCGCTTCCGTGTCATGACCGTGGGCAGACGGTTTCGTGAAGGGAAAGCGGACAAACGTCCTGTTTAGGAAAAATAATGGCAGAAATCACCGGCGCTGTCAGGCGCGCCCGGCAGCTCAGGTCAGGGACGCTCGTCGCGCGTGCCCTGGTCGTCGCAGGCGCCTTGCTCTGCGTCCTTGCAGTCGCGATGTTTGTGCGGCTTGAGGGCTGAGGGATCGGCGCTTTCGCTGGCCGTCAGCGGCTTCCAGGCCGCGACTTTCTGGCGCACGCTGTCAATCTGGCCCGTATTCAGGAACAGCTCGACCCCATCGCGCTTCGACGCATAGGCGGCCTCGCCTGATTTCGCGGCAAGCGTCCACCAGAAATAAGCCTGTTCGTAATCCTGTGGTACGCCGATGCCCTGGTCATAGAGATAGCCGATATTGTATTGCGCGCGCGCGTAACCCTGCTGGGCGGACTTGCGGTACCATTTGGCGGCCTCGGTGAAGTCCTTCGGCTGTCCCTGTCCGCTTTCGTATTCATGGCCGAGATTGAATTGCGCAATCGCATCGCCGCGGTCGGCGGCCGCCGCGATGGCCGATGGATCGGTGAAATTGCTTTTGGGCGGCGCGACATCTTCCGGGCTCTGCGCGCGGCCCAGGTTGCGTAGCGCGTCGATGGCGGAAGGCTGGTTGATGCTGTTCGTGACAGGCGTGGCCGTTGTCGCGGTCGCTGCGATGCCGGAAGCGGGCAGCAGCAACAGGGCTGCCAACAGGGCGATGGTTGTTCTGGCCACGACTTCCTCCGGTTGTGATGAAGATATCTTATAAGGCGGCTTGGCAAATTTACCACACCGGTCCGGAAAATTCTCCACCGTGCGGCGCGCCGGCGCATGTTTTCCCGCAGCTGTGCGTTGTAAACATCGGAAGGCAAACCGGCCGCATCCGGGGATTTTAATAAGACGGATACGAACGCAATGAAATCAACTGCTCGCGGTTCCTTTTCATAATGGAAAGGGGGATGCGGAGATGTTTCGAAAAATCCAGAGGGGCGATGCCGTGATCTACATTAAGAAGTTGTCGCAAGCAGAAGAAAAAAAAGAATTTTCTCTGACTGTAACTGACTTATAATCGTATTCGATGATGGACGATCAACCAAATACCGGCAGCGCCGGACCCCTCAAGCGCCTCCTGTTCATAGCCTGCGTCCTTTTGGCCGCGGCCGGCGTCGCCTGGCTCGGCTATAGCCGCGCGCATGACACGAGCGGCGCCGCGGCTTTCAAGGGCGGGCGGGGCGCTAAAAGCGGCCCGATGCCGGTGGCGGTCGCGACCGCGCAAAAGGGCGATATCAAAATCACCGTCGATGCGCTCGGCACCGTGACGCCGCTGGCCACTGTGACGCTGCGTTCGCAGATCGCAGGCAAGCTCGAACAGGTTAATTTCCAGGAAGGCCAGATCGTCAAGGCCGGCGATGTCGTCGCGCAGGTCGATCCGCGTCCCTACCAGCTGGCGGTCACCCAGGCCGAGGGCCAGCTGCAGCGCGACCAGGCGATTTATGAAGGCGCCGTGCGCGATCTCAAGCGCTATACCAAGCTGGTGGCCGAGGATTCCATCGCCCGCCTGCAAATGGACACGCAGCAGACGCTGGTCGACCAGTACAAGGGCATCGTCGAAACCGACACCGCGCAGCTCGGCACCGCCAGACTGAACCTCGATTACACGCGGATCACCGCGCCGGTGACGGGGCGCATCGGCCTGCGTCAGGTCGACATCGGCAACTATGTGCAGGTGGGCGACGCGAACGGCATCGCCATCCTGACGCAGACGCAGCCGATCAGCGTCGTATTCTCGCTGCCCGAAGACAATCTCCAGGCGATCATGAACCGCATGTCGTCCGGGGCCACGCTGCCCGTCTACGCCTTCGATCGCAGCCAGACCACGCAGCTGGCCGAAGGAACCTTGTCGAACGTCGACAACCAGATCGACGTGACGACCGGCACCGTCAAGATGCGCGCCCAGTTCGACAATACCGACAATAAATTATTCCCGAACCAGTTCGTGAACGTCCGCCTGCTGGTCGATACGCTCAAAGACGCGGTGGTCATTCCGCGCGCGGCCGTGCGCACGGGGTCGCAGGGCACTTACGTCTTCACCGTCAAGACCGACACCAGCGCCGTCGCCATGACCGCTATTACCCTTGGCCCCGCCGAGGCCGAGAAAATCGCCGTCACCAAGGGCATCAAGGAAGGCGACGTCATTGTGACCGACGGGGCGGACAAGCTCAAGGACGGCGACAAGGTACTGCTGCCGGGTGCGCAACCGCCCGCGGATGACGGGAAACCCGGCGCGGATGGAGAACAGCAGCCGCAAAAGGACGGTGGCGACACGTCCCAGAAAGACGGTGGCAACGGTCAGCACCATCGCCACAGGCAGCAGCAATGACATGAACCCGTCGCGGATCTTCATCCTCAGGCCCGTTGCGACGTCGCTGCTGATGTTCGCGGTCCTGCTGGCGGGCGCGATCGCATTCTTCTTCCTGCCGCTCTCGGCGCTGCCCGAGGTCGATTACCCGACCATCCAGATCCAGACCTTTTATCCCGGCGCCAGCCCCGAGGTAATGACCTCCTCAGTGACGGCGCCGCTCGAGCGCCAGCTCGGCGAAATGCCGAGCCTGCGGCAGATGCAGTCCGCCTCCTCGGCCGGCGCGTCCGTCGTCACGCTGCAGTTCGGGCTCGAGATCAGCCTCGACATCGCGGAACAGGAGGTGCAGGCGGCCATCAACGCCGCCGGCAACCTGCTGCCGCAGGACCTGCCCGCGCCGCCGATCTACGCCAAGGTCAACCCGGCCGATGCGCCGGTCCTGACGCTGGCGCTGACGTCGAAGACCCTGCCGCTGCCGCAGGTCGAGGACATGGCCGACACGCGCATCGCGCAGAAAATCTCGCAGCTGCCCGGCGTGGGGTTGGTGAGCATCTCGGGCGGCCAGCGCCCCGCCGTGCATATCGAGGCGAACCCGCAGGCACTGGCGGCCTATGGGCTCAACATCGACGACCTGCGCACGACGATTTCGACGGCCAACGTGAACACGCCCAAGGGCAGCTTCGATGGGCCGACGCGCGCCTACACGATCAACGCCAACGACCAGCTTCAGAATATTTCCGATTACGAGAATATCGTCGTCGCCTACCGCAACGGCGCGCCCGTGCGCCTGTCCGACGTCGCCAAGGTGGTCAATGGCGCCGAAAATTCGCGCCTGCAGGCCTGGACGAACACGGTGCCCGCCGTCATCCTCAACATCCAGCGGCAGCCGGGCGCCAACGTCATCAAGGTCGTCGACAGCATCAAGGCGATGCTGCCGAAGCTGAAAGAGACGCTGCCCAATTCCATCGACGTCGCGGTGCTGACCGACCGCACGAACACGATCCGCGCCTCGGTCGCCGACGTTGAATTCGAGCTCTGCCTCGCGGTCGGCCTCGTCGTGCTCGTCATCTTCCTGTTCCTGCGCAATGTTCGGGCGACCCTCATCCCGTCCTTGTCGATGCCGATTTCGCTGGTGGGTACCTTTGCCGTCATGTATCTCGCCGGCTTTTCCTTGAACAATCTCTCGCTGATGGCGCTCACCATCGCGACCGGATTCGTCGTGGATGACGCCATCGTCATGATCGAGAATATCTCCCGTTACACAGAAGAAGGCGAGGCGCCGCAGGAAGCCGCGCTGAAAGGCTCGGGCCAGATCGGCTTCACCATCGTGTCGCTGACGATCTCGCTGATCGCCGTTTTGATCCCGCTCCTCTTCATGGGCGACGTGGTGGGCCGGCTGTTCCGCGAATTCGCGATCACGCTCGCCGTGACGATCCTGATTTCCGCCTTCGTCTCGCTGACGCTGGTGCCGATGCTTTGCGCGAAGCTGCTCAAGAAGCAGAAGAAGGCGGAGCATAAGCCGGACTGGTTCGAGCGCATGATCGCCTATTACGGCCGCACGCTCGGGTGGGTGCTCGACAATTCGGGGCTGACGTTGCTGGTTGCGGCCGGCACGCTGGCATTGACGGTCGTTCTCTACCTCGCCATTCCGAAAGGCTTTTTCCCGGTGCAGGACACCGGGCTGATCCAGGGGATTTCCGAGGCATCGCAATCCGTGTCCTTCGGCGCCATGGCCGAGCGGCAGGAAGCGCTCGCGGCGGCGATCCTGAAAGATCCCGACGTCGAAAGCCTCACCTCCTTCATCGGCGTCGACGGCACCAACGTGACGCTGAACGCGGGCCGCGTGCTGATCAACCTGAAGCCCAAGGAAAAACGCTCGGCCTCGGCCAGCGACATCATCCGCCGGCTGCAGCAGGAAACGGCGGATGTCTCTGGCATCACATTGTATATGCAGCCGGTGCAGGATCTGACGGTCGATGCGACGGTCAGCCGCACGCAATACCAGTTCGTCCTCGAGGACGCCAATCCCGATGAGCTGATTGAATGGGTGCAAAAGCTGACTGACAGGATGCGACAGCTGCCGCAGGTGGCCGACGTCGCCAGCAACGCCCAGCAGCGGGGGCTTTCCGCCTATATCGAAATCGACCGCGACACGGCGGGACGCCTCGGCATCACGCCGGCGACCGTCGACAACGCGCTCTACGACGCCTTCGGTCAGCGCATCGTCTCGACCATCTTCACCCAGTCGAACCAGTACCGCGTCATCATTGAGGCCGACCGGCGGCTGCAGGGAAGTTTAACATCGCTGGGTTCGATCTATCTGCCGGCCTCCGGCGGAGGGCAGGTGCCACTCGATGCGATTGCCAAGGTGCATGAGCAGACCGCGCCGCTCGAGGTCGACCATCTGGGTCAGTTCCCGGCAGTGACGGTGTCCTTCAACCTCGCGAAGAACGTCGCGCTCGGCGACGCCGTCAAGTCCATCCGCCAGGCGGAAAAAGACATCAACATCCCCGCCAGTATCATGACATCTTTCCAGGGCGCGGCGCTGGCCTTCGAGCAGTCGCTGTCCAACACGCTGCTGCTGATTCTCGCCGCCATCATCACGATGTATATCGTGCTGGGGGTTCTGTACGAAAGTTTCATCCACCCCGTGACAATCCTCTCGACGCTGCCCTCGGCGGGCGTCGGCGCGCTGCTGGCGCTGATGATCTCGGGCAATGATCTTGGCATCGTGGGCATTATCGGCATTATCCTGCTCATCGGCATCGTGAAGAAGAACGCGATCATGATGATCGACTTCGCGCTCGACGCCGAGCGCAAGGAAGGAAAGTCCGCGCGGGATGCGATTTACCAAGCCTGCCTGCTGCGCTTCCGTCCCATCCTGATGACGACCATGTCCGCGCTGCTCAGCGCCGTTCCTCTCATGCTGGGCTCCGGGACCGGCTCCGAACTGCGCCAGCCGCTCGGCATCAGCATCATCGGAGGCTTGATTTTCAGCCAGGTGCTCACGCTTTACACGACGCCGGTCATTTATCTTGCCTTCGACAGCCTGTCGCGGCGCTTTGACCCGACGCCCGAGCCGGACGAACCGGCGGCGGAGCCCGCGGCATGAACCCGTCAAAAACTTTCATCAACCGTCCCGTCGCGACGACGCTATTGACGATCGGCGTCGTGCTGGCGGGCGTCGTCGCATTCTTCCTGCTGCCCGTGTCGCCGCTGCCACAGGTCGATTTTCCGACCATCTCGGTGCAGGCGAGCCTGCCCGGCGCCAGCCCTGAAACGGTCGCGACTTCCGTGGCGACGCCGCTCGAGCGGCACCTGGGCCAGATCGCCGACGTGACCGAGATGACCTCGCAAAGCTCCGTCGGCTCGGCGCGTATTACGCTTCAGTTCGGGCTTGACCGCGATATTGACGGCGCGGCGCGCGACGTGCAGGCGGCCATCAACGCCGCGCGCGCTGATTTGCCCGCCGACCTGCGCAGCAACCCGACCTACCGCAAGGTCAATCCGGCCGACGCGCCCATCATGATCCTGGCGCTCACCTCCAGCACGCTGACGCGCGGTCAGATATACGACTCCGCCTCGACCGTTCTGCAGCAGAAGATCTCGCAGATGCAGGGCATCGGCGAGGTGGATATCGGCGGCGCGTCGCTGCCGGCAGTGCGCGTCGAGGTCGATCCCAATGCCCTGACTAAATACGGCATCAGCCTCGAAAACGTGCGCGCGGCCCTCTCGTCGGCGAATGCCAACGCACCCAAGGGCGACGTCGAGGCCGACGGACAGCGTTACCAGATCTATACCAACGATCAGGCGCGCGGGGCGAAACAGTTCAGCGATCTTCTCGTCGCCTATCGCAACAACGCTGGCGTGCGGCTGAAAGATGTGGCCGAGGTGACGGATTCAGTCGAAAACCTGCGCAACGAGGGCCTCGCCAACGGCAAGCCCTCGATCCTGATCATCCTGTTCAAACAGCCCGGTGCGAACATCATCGAGACCATCGACAATGTGCGCGCGCAGCTGGGCACGCTCAAAGAATCAATTCCCAGCAGCATCGACATGACCGTTGCGATGGACCAGTCGACGACCATCCGCGCCTCTCTGCGCGATGTCGAACGTACGCTGCTGCTGGCGGTTGCCCTCGTCACCCTCGTCGTCTTCCTGTTCCTGCATAGCGGGCGCGCGACGCTGATCCCGACGACGGCGGTCCCGGTGTCGCTCATCGGCACTTTCGGCGCGATGTACCTGCTGGGCTTCAGCCTCGACAACCTGTCGATGATGGCGCTGATCGTCGGCACCGGCTTCGTCGTCGACGACGCCATCGTCGTGCTCGAGAACATCACGCGCCACCTCGAGGAAGGGATGCCGCGCCGGCAGGCGGTGCTGCAGGGGGCGCGCGAGGTCAGCTTCACGGTCTTGTCGATGAGCCTCTCGCTGGTGGCCGTCTTCATCCCGATCCTCCTGATGGGCGGGCTGATCGGGCGGCTGTTCCGCGAATTCGCGCTGACCTTGTCGGTCGCAATCCTCATTTCCCTCGTCGTGTCGCTGACGACCACGCCCATGATGTGCGCGCGCATCCTCAAAGGCGGGGCGCAGAAGAAAATGGGAGCGGTCTCGCGCACCGCCGACCGCATCCTGAAAACGGTGACGGCGCTTTATGCGCGCTCCCTGTTCATCGCGATCAGCAACCGGTTCACGACGCTGACCGTGCTGCTGATCGTGCTGGTATTAAATGGCTACCTGGTCTTCGCGGTGCCGAAGGGCTTCTTCCCGCAGCAGGACATCGGCCGCATGATGGGCGGCATCCAGGCCGACGAAAGCACGTCCTTCCAGAGCATGCAGATGAAGCTGCATCAGTTCGTCGATATCATCCGTAACGACCCGGCGGTGGAAAATGTCGTCGGATTCACGGGCGGTTCGGGCGCCACGAACACGGGGCGCGTCTTCGTCTCCCTCAAGCCCAAGGCCGAGCGCGATACGATGGATGTCATCATGAAGCGCCTGCGTCGAAAGATGACGACAGTTAAAGGCGCCACGCTGTTCCTGCAGGCGCCGCAGGATATTCGCGTCGGCGGGCGGATGGGGAACGCGCAGTACCAGTACACGCTGCAGGCGGATGACCTGGGCGATCTGCGCACCTACACGCCGAAAATCACCGAGGCGCTGCAGCATTTGCCGGAACTGACCGACGTCAATTCGGACCAGCAGGACGCGGGCCTCGAGGCAGATGTGGTGCTCGACCGCGACACGGCGGCGCGCCTGCATCGCACGGTTAGCCAGATCGACAGCATCCTTTATGACGCTTTCGGGCAGCGACAGGTATCCACTATCTATAACCCCCTCAACCAGTATCATGTGGTCATGGAAGTGGCGCCCCAATTCTGGCAGAGCCCTGATACGCTGGAAAACCTGTGGATCGGCACCAGCGGGGGCGCCGTCTCGGGCACGCAGGCCACCAACGCCGTGGCCGGCACCGCGTCGGCGTCGGGCCTGAACCAGAGCGCGGTCGCGGCGGATGCCGCACGCAACCTGGCGACGAACAAGCTGGCATCCACGGTGCGCGGCGCGGCATCGACCAGCGCGGCGATCAGCACCTCGGCCGAAACCATGGCGCCTTTCGCCGCCTTCAGCAGCGTCAAGATGGGCTCGACGCCGCTTTCCATCAATCATCACGGGCTGTTTGCGGCCACGACTATCTCGTACAACCTCGCGCCCAATGTTTCGCTGAGCCAGGCAACCGCCGCGATCAACGCCGCCATCAACCGGCTGCATCTGCCATCCACGCTCCACGGCACCTCCGCCGGGACGGCGAAGACCTATGAAGAGTCGTTGAAGAACGAGCCTGTCCTCATCGCCGCCGCCATCGCCGCCATTTATATCGTGCTGGGCATCCTGTACGAAAGCTACGTCCACCCGATCACGATCCTGTCCACGGTGCCCTCCGCCTTCGCGGGCGCCATCATCGCGCTTCTCGTCTTCAAGGTCGATCTCGATATCATGGCGATCATCGGCATCCTGCTGCTGATCGGCATCGTGAAGAAGAACGCGATCATGATGATCGACGTGGCCATCGACACCGAGCGGCAGGGAAAGACGACGCCGGAAGAGGCCATATACCACGCCTGCCTGCTGCGCTTTCGTCCCATCATGATGACGACGATGGTTGCGATCTTAAGCGCCCTGCCGCTGGCGCTCGGCAATGGTGAGGGGGCGGAGATGCGCCGGCCCCTGGGGATTTCCATCGTAGGCGGCCTTGTGGTCAGCCAGATCCTGACGCTTTACACGACGCCGGTGATTTACGTCTTATTCGAGCGCATCCGGCTTTGGTACCATGGCGATAAGCAAAGGTTAGGCCTGCCGCAGCCGCTGCCTGCCCCGCAGGGAGAATCCGCATGACATTCACAAAATCTCTCCTTCCGCTCGCTGCCCTGCTGCTGGCCTCGGCCTGCACGATCGGGCCGAAATACCATCGGCCCGATGTCGCAACCGAACTGACCTATAAGGAACTCGGCAACTGGCGCCCGGCGCGCCCCGCCGACCCGGGGCACGGCCCCTGGTGGCTGGTATATCACGACGGGGTGCTGAACCAGCTGGAGCCTCAGGTCGTTGTTTCCAACCAGTCGCTGAAAGCGTCGGAAGCGGCTTACCGGCAGGCCATCGCCGCCGTGCAGGAAGCGCAGGCAAGCTTTTTCCCGACGGTGACCGGAGACGCCTCGGCGCAGCGTTCGCGAAAAGGGGGCGCCGAAACCTCGCTTTATTCGGCGGCGGCGGATGCCAGCTGGGTGCCCGACCTTTGGGGCCGCGTCCGCCAGACGGTCGAAAGCCAGAAGGCCACCGCCGAGGCGAGCGCCGACGATCTCGCCGCGGCGACGCTGTCGCTGCAGGGCACCCTCGCCATTGACTATTTCGAACTGCGCGGCGCCGACCAGCAGAAACGGCTGCTCGAGGCGGAAGTCGTCGACGACAAAAGATCGCTGAAAATAGCGACCAATCAGTATAAGGCCGGCATCGTCGCGAAATCGGATGTCGACCAGGCGCAGGCGCAGCTCGATTCCGTTCGCGCGCAGGCGCTCAATGTCGGCGTGCAGCGCGCGGCGCTGGAACATGCCATCGCCGTGCTCATCGGCAAGCCGCCGGCCAGTTTCGCGCTGAAGCCGGCGGGGGACCTTGCCGAACCGCCGGTTATTCCGCCCGGTGTGCCCTCCGGACTGCTCGAGCGGCGGCCCGACGTCGCCTCCGCCGAGCGGCATGTGGCCGCCGCCAATGCGCAGATTGGCGTAGCGGAAACCGCTTATTTTCCCGACTTAACGCTCAGCGCTTCCGAAGGCTTCGCCAGCACGGCGCTGAGCAAGCTGATTTCGGCCCCCAGCAACGTTTGGTCGCTGGGCGCGGATCTCGCGGGGACGATCTTCGACGGCGGGTTGCGCGCGGCCCAGGTCAGGTCAGCGCGCGCCGCCTATGATCAGCAGGTCGCACTCTACCGCCAGTCGGCGCTGACGGCCTTCCAGCAGGTGGAAGACGATCTTGCCGCCCTGCGCATCCAGGAACAGGAGGACCGCGTGCAGGCGCAGGCCCTTAAAGCCTCGAAGGAAGCGACGCGGATCGTGAACAACCAGTATCTTAACGGCACGGTCGCCTATACCAGCGTGCTCGTCGCGCAGGTGCAGGAACATGGCAATGCCCTGGCCGATCTTGCCGTGCGGCAGAGCCGTTACGTCTCATCGGTCCAGCTTATTGAAGCTTTGGGCGGCGGGTGGAACGGCGAACTGGCCGGGCCAATTCCGACCGTAAAACTCAGGAAGTGACGATAAGGAAAAGTCAGAAAGCGTTGGAAGCGACGATCCGCGCGCCCTTCGCGGTCATTTTCTTTTTGGCTTCCTCGAAGACTTTGGCGTCGAGCGCGCGCGCCGCATCCTCGACAAAGGCGCATTGGAAGCCTTCCTTCAGCCCGTCCATGAGCGTATAGAAAACGCAGATATCGGCGGCAAGGCCGCAGAAATACAGCTCAGTCGCGCCGCGTTCGCGCAAATATCCCGCCATGCCGGTCTTGCGCCGGTGACCGTTGTCGTAAAAGCCGCTGTAGCTGTCGATCTCCGGGTCGGTGCCCTTGCGAAACACCGCCTCGGTCGGGCGCATGTCGAGGCCCTTGTGGAATTCCGCGCCGCGGCTCCCCTGCACGCAATGGTCGGGCCACAGGGTCTGCTCCAATCCGTTCAGATCGATGGTCTCGAAGGGCTTGCGGCTTTTATGCTGTGAAGCAAAGCTTTTATGGTTGGCGGGATGCCAATCCTGCGTCGACACGACGAGGGCGAATTTCCCCTGGATTTTATTGATCACGGGCACGATTTCGCCGCCCCGGGCGATGGGCAGCGCGCCGCCCGGCATAAAATCATTCTGGACGTCGACGAGGACCAGCGTTTTCATGGGTGTCACCGTCCCTTGTGTTCCGCAATCAAACGATTGCGCTCGTTCTTCAGTTTCTCGCTGAGGCCGATTTTATAGATATGCGGATTGTCGAAGCGCTTATATTCGTCCGGCAACAGGGCGAGGCGCGCCAGGCTATAATCGCGGATTTCGGCCAGCGATTTCTTCTTCTGCGTCCGCTTGCCGTTTTCCATGACGGTATGGAGCAGGGGCTCAATTTTGTGTCCTTTGAGGGAAATCGACATATGCGGGTCGGCATAGTGGTGCATGACGTCAATTCCCGTCTCGCCCTCGAGCGCGATGGCGTCCGCACCAAAGAAATGTCCGTTCTCGTCCAGTACGCGGAACACCTGCTTCTTGCCGGGCAGCGTCGTCTTTTCGGTCGATTCCGAAATCTTGATGCGCTGCTTGCCGCCGGCATGGGCGAGCTTGTAAACCCCATCCAGCACCGCATCGGGCTTGCCGGTGACAAGATTGGTGCCGACGCCGTAAATATCGATCCGCGCGCCCTGCTCGCGCAGGCTCTTGATAACGTTTTCGTCGAGTTCGTTCGAGGCCGCGATCTTCACCTCCTGCAGGCCCGCGTCGTCCAGCATTTTCCGGGTGCGCTTGGACAGATAAGCGAGGTCGCCGCTGTCGAGCCGGATGCCGTTCAGGTGACGGCCCTGCTTCTTCATTTCCAGCCCGACCGTGATGGCATTGGGCACGCCGCTTTCGAGGGTATTATAGGTATCCACGAGCAGCACGCAGTCCTCCGGCCGCGCCTCGGCAAAGGCGCGGAAGGCGGCCAGCTCATCGTCATAGCTCTGGATAAAGGAATGCGCCATGGTGCCTGACACCGGAATGCCGTAGTCGCGCCCGGCGCGCACATTGCTGGTGCCCGCGAAGCCGCCGACGATGGAAGCGCGCGTGGCGGCATAGCCGCCCGGCCCCGGCGCGCGGCGCAGGCCGAAATCGACGAGAATGCCGTTGCCGGCCACGGTTTTGATGCGGCTCGCCTTGGTTGCGATCAGCGTCTGGAAGTTCAACACGTTCAGCAGCAGCGTCTCGATCATCTGTGCTTCGATGATATTACCCTCGACGCTTATGAGAGGCCGCGTCGGAAAGACGATATCGCCTTCCTGGCTTGCGCGGATATTGCCCGTGAAGCGGAAATTCTTCAGATAGTCGATATAGCCGGGATGCAGATGCTGTTTTTTGAGGAAATCAATATCCTTCGCATCGAACGCCAGGTTTTCGAGGATATCCAGCAGGTCTTCGAGGCCGGCAAACACGGCATAGCCGCCCTTGTAGGGCATGCGGCGAAAGAAGTAATCGAAAACCGCGCGCTGGTCCTTGTGGCCTTTCAGGAAATAGACCTGGCCCATCGCGATCTGGTACTGGTCGGTGTACGTCCCGGTGTAATCGATCATCGTGGAATAACCTGCGAAATTTTCTAAAGGACAGGATAACGCGGCTTTATATACCAAGGCATTGATATTCACGTGTTCTTTTACGGAATGCACCGATTTTTAAAGCCGCCCGCATTTTCAATTTCTTGACGGAAGTCAAGCCGTCGCGACCGTCGGCGTGGTTAACTTGAACTATATGGTTTCATGAGATGACTGGGGAGAGAACGCAGCGCCCACATGCGCGAGCAAGGCCGTCACCGGCGTGGCGGCCTTGCTCCCAAGGCCCGGCTAGTCGTTCAGTGAAAGTGCCTGCGGAATTTTCCAGCTGTCATCGGGATTAAAAGCCGTCATCTGCTTGACGATGGCGCCCGTCTTCGGCCCCAAATCCTTTTCATACACAATTCCGGTTTGATCGACGAGGAAGGTCTTCACGCCGGAATCGCCATATTTCGCGGGATAGGCCAGCAAGGCGAAGCCGCGGGTCAGGGCGCCGTGGGCGTAATAGCTTTTCGCCCCGCCCGGCGCCGACGGTCCTTGGGATTTCAAGATGCGGTAATAATATCCATGGAACGGCGCATGCTCGCCCGCCTGCGCGTGCGCCGGATAGCCTTCGTCGGCGGCCTTGGCGACAAGGGGGCCGAGCGGGCTTTCTTTGCCGCCCTTGGCGACCTGCCAGAATAAACCATTATGCGTGCCGGGGCTGCTGAGGAATTTTTCGGCGTAGGCGCGCTTGCCCGTCGCGGCCATCTGAAGGTCGGCATATTCATGCTGCGCCACCACGATGGAACGGCAGGTTGCGACGACCCGGGCCTCGTTATGACCGATACGGCGGTCGAGGATCTCCTGGCGCCCGGCTTTGGTGTCGAACCGCCAGTTGCCGCCGTCGCGCACAAGCGGGATTGGCAGGGGCCAATTGTTCGGCCCGACTTCGAGGATTTTCTTGTCGCCTTCGTTGCGCCAGGCATGCCGTACGTCATAGGCGGCGGCGAATTTCTTGCGCCCGCGCGCATCAGCCACCGGATCGCCCGAGCTGATCAGATCCGCGGCGTCGGGGCCCAGGATGCCGAGCAGCTGCGCCGATCCGGACGCACGATCGGCGGCGATCAGCGCCTTGCCGGCCGCTTCTGGCGTCGCGAAGGACTGCTGGGCCGACGCCTGCGCCACCGGAGGGAGGCTTGTCATCGCCAGCAGGCCGGCCGCCAGCGCGTATACGAGCGCGGCGGAGAATTTTTTGTCGGGATCAATGGCCATGGTGGTCGCCTCCGTCATGATAGGAATTTTGCGGCGCTGCCGGCGCAGGCGCAGGCATGGGGATGGGCGCGCGCACCTGCGGTGCGGGGGAAGAATGCTGGTGCCCCCCAAAATCGCTCCTGTTCGCGCCGCCGTGGCCGACGTTACCGGACGGCATCGTTTCGAACAGCGGCGGGGCGACGCGTTGCGGCTCGATGCGGGGTTGCTCCCGCGGTTCGATCGGCATATTGACGGTTCGTTGCGCGTGGTTCCCGTGCATGACGCTCATGGGGGCTTCCATGGGCTGCGGCGCGGGTTCAGCCTGCGGCTCGGGCTGGATGATTTGTGGCATGCGCTCCTGGCGCGACTGATGATGGTGGTCCTGCGGCGCGGGCGTCACCGACAGGTAATGCTGCTGCGGCTGCAGTTCCTCTTGCGGTGCGATTTCCGGGCGCGGCGTGCGGACGGATTCAGGCGTCGGCCTGTGGCCGCCGGCCTGTTCCTGCCAGGAGGAACGTTCGCCGGACGTGCCGGATATTGAGCCATGATGACTGCGCGGCGTCGTTGAGAACGTTGCGCCGCCCTGGATCGAGGTTCCAGCGGTGAAGCCGCGATTTTCCCGCACCGTGGCGGTCGAGGTGGCTTGGAAGCGCTGGCGCACCGTGGGGTTGACGTAGGGGACGCCGTGGCGGTGCGCAGGATCAAACTGCCAGACGTTGCCAGCGGGCACCGGGCGATTGCCTGACAGCGCGCGCCACCTGTGCGTGTCGATATGGACATGGTGATGACGCCAGCTGATACGGTCCCATCCCCACCAGGAATAATAGACTGTAACCGGCGGCGCGAAGGAATACCAGCAGGCGCCGTAATAGCAATAGCTGGAATAGGGCGCGGGGAAATAATAGGGAGCGTAGTTCGGGTACGGCCAGGGCGCGAAGACGACAGCCGGGTTGTACCAGGGAACGTTGACGCTGTCGGGCTGCACGGGCGCAATGGTGATGTAGCCGTTATCCGTTCCGACCGCCATCTGGTCAGGCGGCGGCAGGCGGTTCGCTTCCTGCGCGCGCACGCGCAGCTGCTGCACCGCGTCCATCACGCCGGCCTGGTTGGCCATGAAGGCTTCGCCCAGTTTTTCGGTCCATTCCAGGTTGCCGTCCATCATCGACAGGACCTGCGGGAAGGCCGTGAGCGCCTTGACGCTGGGGTCCCAGTTCTGCGCTTCGAGCGCGTCAGTCAGCGCGTCGCCGGCGAGGCTGGGGTTCTGCGCCAGCCAGCGTTTGGCCTCGACGACCTCAAGCGGATAGGCCGAGGCCATCAGCACCTGGCCCAGCAGTTGGTCGGGATAAAGCGCAACCGGCGCCACAAGCTGCTGGAGTTCCTGCGAGGCGTATGCGGGCGCTTGGACCTGGGGCTGGGGCGGCGCCTGTTCCTGGTATTCTGCGGGCTCCATGTATTGCGCTTGATCCGTATATTGGCCCTGATCCGCATACGGGTCGAACTCCTGCGCTCCCGCCGCGCCAGGCGCCGCAAAGGCGACGGCCACGAAAAACAGAAATAATGCCTTGTAAAACCTGCACATCTTTCAACGGGCCTCCCTCCGGGCCATGCGGGAAACGATATCACATATTCGTCGCCGCATGATTAACACGGATGAATGGTGGTCCTGCCTTCGCCCCAGGAAGGGAATATTTATAAACGTGCTGCATCGAGAGAGAAAAACTCCTGCAACATCAGGGCGTTGAATTGTGATTGGCATAATTATTTGATTATGTGCAATTTTTTGCCGGGAGCGCGGATGCAGGCTGAATGATTGGCAAGCCACTGTGCAAGAAAGAGGCTTGTGAAACCCGAAAATCATGCAGAATCGCCGTCGACAGCAAAAAAAAGATGCGCTTGAGCCCGCCCCGAATGACCGTGGCCCTATCGCCCAACCGAAACAGACGCTTATTCCACCCGAAGTGATGTTGCTTTTGCGCAAGGAACAGGAATGCTGCGACCGGGCGACAGATTGACCGCGAATTCAGTGGCACGGCGAAGCGGACTGAGAGGTTGGTAAGAGCGGGAATCCGGTTCCTCGTTTTTGAGGAGAAGAGCCATGCGGCACTTTTCATTAACCTTATGCGGCCTCACCCTTGCGCTGACGATCGCTGTCGCCGCGCGCGCCGACACGTACCTGAATCCCGACTATGCCACCGGCACAACGAATTACTCGCCCGGTCCGATCTATGATTATTCACGGGCGACGGCCTATCCCCTGGCCAAGGATGTGCTGGCCGCGTTGGGCGAGCTGCATCATGTTCAGTACGTCATCGAATTTTCCAACAATATGTCGCCGCTGCGCCGTTCGCTCGTCCTGGGCGAAATCGACGTCGCGCTTTACGAGCTCGAGCACAGCAACCTGATCGACCTGTCGGCGCCAGGCGCCGCGCGTCCTACTTATGAAAGCTCGCTTATTTCGGGTGGCGGCGCCGCGCCCGAATATCCGGGCGAGCCGACCTACGACAATAGCCGGCCGCCGCCCAATACGTCGATTGCATACGACAGCGTATCTGCGATATCGAGTCTCGCGCGCATTCGCGACACGATGAATTTCTCCTCCTCCCTGTCGCAGGGCAGCCGCGACCGCGTTTATGAAGCGCTCAGCGCTGCAATAAACGATATGCAAGGCATTGGACGTCCCTAGTGAAAACGACTGCAAAAATCACCGGGCTTATCTTGCTCGCGTTGGGAACGGCGGTTGGCGCGCAGGCAAAGGGATTGTCTTTTTCCACGCCGGCGGCGACGACCCGCGCGCCGGTTCCCGCGGCAGCCGTTCCCGGCGGCGGCACGGTGACGACTGGCGTTCCCGGATCGGCGACCGCACCCGGTTCCACGCCCGCATCGGGAATTCCGGGATCCGCCACGATCGTGACCGGCGTGCCGGGTCCTGCGGCGGGTTCCGGAATTCCCGGCTCTGCAACGACGGCGACCGGCGTGCCGGGCTCGTCCGCGACCAACGGCATCCCGGGCGCCCAGGCGACAAGCGGCATTGCGGGCAGCGCGACGACGACGACCGGCATTCCGGGCAGCAGCATCGTTACTCCAACACTGGTGGTGCCCCCGATCACGACAACCGGCGCGATTCTTGGCAATATACCTGCCAATTCGTTGAGCTTTCAGGCCATCAATCGCAGCGGCAACGGCTATATAACGCCCGAGGAATGGAGCCGGGCAGGCCTAAGCGACGCGCTGTTCAGGCGTATGGACACCAACCACGACAAGCTGATCAGCGGGCCGGAATACGACGCGCACCCGCTGTATCAGAACGTCCACTAGATTTTCGCGAAGATTTTTTAAGTTCCGGGATGGCGCCTGGGCACGAAGCTCTTGCGCACCGGCGGGACGTCATAGCTCTTGCCGGGAACGAAGCCCTTGCCGCTCGTGATGATGGCGCCATCACCAAGGCCCTGCAGGTCGGCGATGAGCGCGTCGGCCTCAGGTCCCGAGAACTGCGACTTGCCACCGATCGACAGCGTGAACTCGCGGCGGAAGTAACTGGCCTTTTCCTCATTGGCGAGAGAGTTTTTGGTCAGGTTGAGCAGGTTCTTCGCCTGCTGGCGCTTGTCTTCGTCGGGGAAGGGCGCGGTGTCGACATTCGCCTCGGCCCACTTCACGAACTTCGAAAATTCGTCGAACTGGTTATGGTCGATTGTCGCATCGTGGCGGGCGAGGATGTCCATGAGCGGCTTGATTTCGTCGGGGGATTTATCCGCATTGACCGCGTTCGCGAATTCTTCCCTGAGGAAGATACGGACCTGATAGGGTTGTTCGCTCATGTCTAACTCCGCAAATGGGGCCGTTGGCGGTCCTGTAAATTCTTAAATGGCGGAGGGGATGAGATTCGAACTCACGAAACCTGTTACAGTTTACCCGCTTTCCAGGCGAGCGCCTTCAACCACTCGGCCACCCCTCCGCATCGAATTTAACGGGGACTTTTCTTACCCGAACAGCAATAGGGTGGCAGATTAACCTTAATATCGATCAACGGCAAGCCTAAATTAAGGCAGGGAATTCAGAAAGTTAACGGCGGGAAATCAAGCCACGAAGGCGGGTGCCGCCTGCGTCTCCAACACTTCGACTGCATCGCCCCGCGCGACAACGCCAGACGCGACCGGAATTGCGTTCTGGCCGAAGACGACGCCGATCAGGCCCGGCTGGCGCAGCAGGCGGAAGTTTTTGAGGGTATTCAAAGGCTCGTTGTTGTCCTTTTCGCCGGTCTGCTGATCGGTCGTGGTGACGACGCAGCGCAGGCAGGGCTTGACGATATCGACGACGAGACTGCCAATGCGCAGTTTCTTCCAGCTGTCTTCGGCCCAGGGAGCTGAGCCGCTGATGACGATATTGGGACGGAAGCGATTCATCGGCAGGGGCTTGGGCATGCGGCGGTTAAGGTCGTCGAGCGAGGCCGCATTCGCGAGCAGGATCGGGAAGCCGTCGGCATAGCTGGCGTGCACGCCTTCGGCAGCATATTGCGTCGAGACCTGGCGCGGCAACCCGCCCTGGTAGACGAGGCTGCAGGTCACGCCGAGGAAATTCGAAAACCAGTCCTGCGCGCGCTGGTCGGCGAGATATCCTTCCACCGGCTGCTTCCACAACGTGGCGGGGAGGCGTGGCGCATCGTTAGCGGGCGCTGCGATCGAGATGTTGCCGGTGGGTCCGGAGATATAAACGCCGTTCTCCACGATTTCGGCGTTCAGCGTCGCCAGCTTTGGGTGCTCGCGCTGGGAGATGAATTTTCCCTGTTCGTCCACCAGCATCCAGCGGCGGTCGAAGCTTAACCCGCGTGGCTCGACGAGGCTGTGTTCGAGGTCGACGGCACGCAGACCTTTAACCGGATAGATATGGAGAGATTCGACTTTCATGCTGTCAGCAGTATAGCCGGATTCGGCGAGGCGCGTAAAAAAATCCGGAGGCCAGCAGCCTCCGGATTAAATAAACCGATTATTCGAAAGCGCCGTTAAAACAGCCGCTTCAGGATTTCCATGGGCATGGGCAGCAGGATGGTCTTGGTCTTGTCGTCCGCGATATCCTGCAGGGCCGAAAGGTAACGCAGCTGCATCCCGCCGCCTTCCGCGGTGAGTTTTTTCGAAGCCTCGACCAGCTTGTCGGCGGCCTGCAGTTCCCCGTCGGCGGAAATAATCTTGGCGCGGCGTTCCCGCTCGGCTTCCGCCTGGCGGCCGATGGCCTTGACCATGCTTTCGGCGATATCGATATGCTTGAGCGCCACGTTCTGGACCTTGATGCCCCACTGGTCGGTCTGGGCGTCGAGCGACTCGCGGATCGCCAGCGAGAGCTTGTCGCGCTCGCCCAGGAGCTCGTCGAGCTCGTGCTTGCCGAGCACCTCGCGCAGCGTCGTCTGCGCCAGTTCTGAGGTCGCGCGCATGAAATCCGCCACGTTGTTCATCGATTTCTCCGGTGCGACGACGCGGAAGTAGACGACCGCGTTCACCTTCACCGAAATGTTGTCGCGCGTGATGATGTCCTGGCTTGGCACGTCGATGGTGCGCACGCGCAGGTCGATCCGCACCATCTGCTGGATGATTGGGACGAGGATGACGAGGCCGGGGCCCTTCGTCCCCGTATAGCGGCCCAGCGAGTAAACCACGCCGCGCTCGTATTCGCGCATAACCCGCAGCGTATAGCCGAGGAAGATCAGGAATACGACGAGGAGGAACGCGATTAATCCGAAACCCATGTAACTTAACCTTTCATGAATAGATAATGTTATCCCTAAACCTTGGATACCGCCGGCTTGACGATCAGTTTCAGCCCGTCGACGTCGACGACCTTGACCTTATCGCCCGTGCTGATGATGTATTCGGGGCCCGCCGCTTTGGCCATCCAGATCTCGCCGGTCACGCGCACCTGGCCCTGGCCCTGGGCCCAGTCGATCACGTCGGCGGTCGCGGCCTTGAGCTCCTCGATGCCGGTGATGGCGGGGCGGCGGCGCGCGCGCAGCGCGACCGTGAGCAGGACCGAGAACAGCCCGAGGCACAACAGCGTCACCCCGCCGATGATCCAGGGGTCGACCGCGAAGGCGGGATCGCTCGAGTTGATCAGCATGGAAGCTCCCAGCGCGAAGGATATGGCGCCGCCGATGCCGAGCGCGCCGAAGGTCGGCGCGAAGGCTTCGCCCACCATCAACCCGAGGCCCAGGACGATCAGCGAAAGACCCGTGTAATTGATGGGCAGGACGTTCATCGCCAGCAAGCTCAGGAGCATGCAAATCGCGCCGGTGATGCCCGGCGCTGCCACGCCAGGGTGAAAGCATTCATAAACCAGCCCGACAATGCCGATGCAGAACAGCACGAGGACGATGTTGGGGTCGGCGATCAGGGTCAGGAGCTTGGTGCGCCAGTCGGGACCGAATTCGATGATCTGCGCGCCCTTGGTGCGCAGCTTCATCGTCTTGTCGCCCACCATTTTGACGCTGCGGCCGTCGACCTTGTTCAGCAGGTCCGTCACGTCGACCGCGATCACGTCGATGCAATGTTTTTCCAAGGCTTCCTTGTCGCTCTCGGAAACGGCGTCGCGCACCGCCTGTTCGGCCCATTCGCCATTGCGGTCATAGCGCTGGGCGAGGCTGCGGATATAGGCGGCGGCGTCGTTGACCATCTTTCTCTCGAGCGTCGACTGCGGCTGCGCGGCGGCCTTGGCGGCGGCCGGGTCGTCGTCGTGGCGACGGAAAGCCTCGAGCATGTTGATGGGCGTCGCGGCGCCGATATTGGTCGAGGGCGCCATGGCGGCGATGTGGCTGCCGTAAAGGATGTAAGTGCCGGCGCTGGCGGCGCGCGATCCCGACGGCGCGACGTAGGTCGCGACGGGCACCGGGCTTTTTAAGATATCCTGGATGATTTTCTGCATGCTGTCATAAAGGCCGCCCGGCGTCTGCAGCTTGATCACGACGATATCGGCATGGGCGTCCTGCGCGCGTTCCAGCGTGCGGGAAATGAGATCGGCCGTGGCGGGAAGGATCTCGCCCTCGAGGTCAAGGACATAGGCGAGCGGCTTGTCGCCGTTTTCGCTCGCGCGCGGTGTGTTCTGCATGAAGCCGACCAGGCCCGCCGCCAGCAGCAGGACGCAGGCGAACCTGACGACTGTTCTTTTGATGTCCTTCAAGAAAACCCCCTCCCGAAGAAAGCGCGCTTCAAAAAGACTAGCAGAACGCGCGCGGATTTACCCACAGAAACGGCCTGCGGATGGGCGCTTTATGTTATTTAGGGGGATTATGCCTAAAGAGAAGGTTTCGGGGCGCTCGCCGCGGGCCTGGCGTTTTTCCCTATCCGCGGTTCGGCGCCGAAATGCTGGATGATGTCGGCGGCCCAGGACGCGCCGAGAGCGCCGGCATCAGGGGCCGATTTGCCCTGGGCAAGTCCGTAGAGGAAGCCCGCGGCAAAAGCATCGCCCGCGCCGCTGGTATCGACAAGATTGGCGATCTTCTGCGCCGGCACATGGGTCATGGCGCCATTCTCGATCACATAGGCGCCTTTCGCGCCCGCGGTGATCGAGGCGGTCAGGCCGAGCGTGTTCACCGCTTCCGCGGTTTCTTCCAGCGACGAGGTGCCGAACAGCGCCGCGAATTCCTTCATATCGCCGACCAGGATATCGGCATGCGTTGCGGCGAGGGCCAGGAACTCCTCCCGATTTTTCGCCACGATGTTGCGGTCGTTCAGCGACAGGGCGACCAGGCCGCCCGATTGCTTCGCGAGTTCAGCCGCATGTTGCACGCTTTCCTTGCCCGTTTCCGACAGCCACAGGTATGAATCAAGGTAAGTAATTTTAGAATTGGCGATCAGCGAAGCGTCCACGTCTTCCGGCGTCATCGCGAGGCTCGCGCCGTTATAGCATGCGAAGGTGCGCTCCTTGTCGGGCGTGGTCACGACCATGACGAAAGATGTGCCGACATCGCTTTTTTCCGCCAGCACTGCCGTGTATTCGATGCCGAAGGATTGCACGCGCGCCGTAAAGAAACTGCCCAGCTCGTCGCCCGCGACCTTGCCGACCAGCGCCGCATTGCCGCCGCGCAGCGCGATGCCGGCCGCGATGTTGGTCCCCGGGCCGCCCGTGGTTTTCGCGAGGCTGTCGTCACTCGCGTATTTGCGCGCCTCCGTGCCCGCGTCGTTGGAGGCCGCCTTGACGAGGTTGTAGCGTTCCAGCAGCGCATCGTCGCCAATAACTTGCGCATCGACGCAGACCGCGCCGATTGCCGTGACATCATATTTCTTGGAAGAATCCATGATTGCTCCTGACAGGATTCCTTTTTACGAAAAAGCGAGTGGCTCTGTAAATTGAATAATCAAAAGGGTTACCCGTGTTAAAGGGTAACCCTTTGAAATCCATTAATTCAGGCGATTTTGGCAGTCTTCAGCGTTGCGTTCAGCTCGGCGATCAATGCCGCGCCCATTTCCGGGGTGGACAGCTTCTTGCAGCCTTCCGCCATGATGTCGGCGGTGCGGAGGCCGTGCTTGAGAACGTTTTCGATCGCGGTTTCGAGGATATCCGCTTCGCGCGCAGCATCGAAGGAATAGCGGAACATCATTGCAACGCTCTGGATGGTGGCAAGAGGGTTCGCGACGCCTTTGCCGGCGATATCGGGGGCCGAGCCGTGGATCGGCTCATAAAGCGCCGCGCGCTTGCCGTCTTTGAGCGCGCCTAAGGAAGCCGAGGGCAGCATGCCCAGCGAGCCCGTCAGCATGGCGGCTTCATCCGACAAAATATCGCCGAACAGATTGTCCGTCACGATCACATCGAACTGCGCGGGGTTGCGCAGGAGCTGCATCGCGCAGTTGTCGGCATACATGTGCGACAGCTCGACGTCCTTGTAATCCTTCTGGTGCAGCGCGGTGACTTCCTCGCGCCACAGCTTGCCGGATTCCATCACGTTGGCTTTTTCGGCCGAGCAGACCTTGTTCTTGCGCTTGCGGGCCAGCTCGAAAGCCACGCGCGCGACGCGAATGATTTCCGAGGTGGTGTAGACCTGCGTGTTGATGCCGCGGCGCTGACCGTCGGGCAGCGTTTCGATGCCGCGCGGCTCGCCGAAGTAGACGCCGCCGGTCAGCTCGCGCACGATCATGATGTCGAGGCCCTTGACGACGGAAGGTTTCAGTGTCGAGGCGTCGACGAGCGCGTCATAGACCTTGGCCGGGCGCAGGTTCGCGAAGAGGTCGAGCTCCTTGCGCAACTTCAGCAGGCCGGCTTCAGGGCGGATTTTATAGTCCACCTTATCCCATTTGGGACCGCCGACGGCTGCCAGCAGCACGGCATCCGCCTTGCGGCAGGCGTCCAGCGTGGCGTCGCTCAAAGGCACGCCGTGCTTGTCGATGGAGCCGCCACCGATATCGCCGGGCGCCGTCTCGATGCGCAGGCCCGTGTTCGCGTTGAACCAGCCGATGACCTTCAAAGCCTCGGCCATCACTTCCGGCCCGATACCGTCGCCGGCAAGCGTTACGATGTGTTTGGTCATTATCTATTTACCAGCGATGGCCATAGCCGCGGTGGTGGTAGTAGGGACGCGCCGGCACGACCAGGACGGGCGGGCCCACGATAACGGGGGCGGGTTCGACATAGACGGGCGCAGGCGGCGGCATGTAGACGCCGACGCCAACCGGGCGCACAGCGACCGCGCAGCCCGCCAGGCTGGTGATGCCGACGCAGGCAGCGGCGGCGACGAATGCTTTCTTGAGGGTACCTTTACCGGGAAATTCCATGACACACTCCTTAACGAAACGCGTTTAACCTTATTGCTCTTTTTAAGACTGGCGACAAGCTATCATCGGTCTTAAAAACCGTCAATATGTAAAGGAAAAGCCTTTGGAATGGCTGGAAAATCAGGCTTTCAGCGCCTCGGGCACTGTGTGCAGCACATGCACATGGCGGGCGAAAGGCTCGCCCGCGATTTTCGCCCGTATCTTGCCCGTGACGCCGCGTTCGCCGCACAGGTAAACCTCACGGTCGCCGTGCGTGACCGTCATCAGGAAAGTTTTCATGCCGAGCATGCCGGTCACATCGATCATCGGGACGTGGGTGAGATCAATGACCAATTTATGAATGTCCTCGTCGACGAAATCCGCGCCTTCGAGCGTCTTGTTGATGGAGCCGAAGAACAACGGCCCTTCGAAGCGGTAGATCATCGTGCCCTTCGGCACCTTGCCGTGGGTCACGTCGGGTTTCTCCGATGTGCTGATCTTCAGGTACGACAGGTCGGAGATGCGCTTCATGAACAGCAGCGCCGCCATGACCATGCCGACCGACACGCCCGCCACCATGTCGACGAAGACGGTCAGCAGGAAACACGACAGCAGCACCACCGTATCGCTGCGCGGCGCGATGCGGACGATGCGGTAGAACTGCTTGGCATGCGACATGCGCCAGGCCACGGTGATCAGCAGCGCGGCCAGCGCCGCCATCGGGATATAGCTGATCCAGGGCGCCAGCGTCACGACATAGAGAAGAATAAGCAGGGCATGCGTGGCCGACGCAATCGGCGTTTTTGCGCCGGCATGGATGCCGGCAGAAGTGCGCGCGATAGCGCCCGTGGCGGGAATGCCGGCGGCAAGGCCTGACATGATATTCGCGAAGCCGATGCCGTTCAGTTCGGCATTCGGGTCGTGATGCGTGCGCGCGATGCTGTCGGCCACCGTGGCGGAAAGCAGCGATTCAAGCGCGGCGAGGGCCGCCACGACGAGCGCGGAGGAAAACAGCGCCTGGAACTCGTTATAGGAGGGGAGCGCAAACAAGGGATCGCCCGAGCCCGGCAAATGCAGCGTCGGCGGCCAAGGCTGGATGCCGGGATGCGTCACGCCGGCCGCGTCGACGTAATCAAAGCGCGTGTTCAGCGTATCGACATCGATGCCATGGCGCGACAGCATCCAGGCCAGCAGCGCGCCCGCGGCGATGCCAATCGGCGGCGAGGGAATTTTCGTCGTGACCTTCGGCAGCAAGAAGATGGTCAGCAGCGTCACGAGGCCGACCGAGAAATCGGCGGGTTTCATCTGCGGCAGGTGCATGATGATGGTCGTGGCCTTGTCGACGAAATGCCCGCTCAGTTGCTTGATGCCGAGGCCAAAGAAATCATTCAGCGCCAGCGTCCCGATGGTCACCGCGATGCCGGCGGTGAAGCCGGTGACGACGGGATAGGGTACGTAATGGATCAGTTTGCCGAGGCGAAAGGACCCCAGGCAGATCAGCATCAGCCCCGCCATGATCTCGCACCAGATAATGCCATGCAACCCGTAGTTTTTGACGATGGGCGCGACGATGACGACGAAGGCGGCGGTGGGACCGGTCACCTGCGAGGTCGATCCGCCCAGCAGGGCTGCAAAGAAACCGGCGACGATTGCCGTGTAAAGCCCGTGGCGCGGCGGCAGGCCCACCGCGATCGACAGCGCCATCGACAAGGGCAGCGCAACCAGCGAAACGACAAGGCCCGCGATCAGGTCGTCGCGCAGCGTCTTCGCGTTGTAATGCTTCAGGCCCGCGCGCAGGGCGGTGGAAAGGGGAAAGGGTTGCTTCTGGTGACGCATGGATGTTGCCTCTATTTTCGGGACGCGAAAAACCATCCGCGGCCGGTTCACGAACCGCTTCGATGGTGGCAAACAATGTCATCAGGGAAGGCTTGGACCGGCCTTCGCGGCCGGTGGTACGTGAGTACCTTTACTATATAGCGTGACTTCAGGTTTTATAACAGGGGTTCACTAAAAAAGAAGTTTTTCCATATGTTGCTTCCGGCGACCATTCAGGTGGCATAGAGCCAGGGCTGCTTGCCCTTCTGCTCTTTCTCATACGCGGCGATGTTCTTTTCGTGCTCCAGCGTCAGGCCGATGTCGTCGAGGCCGTTGATGAGGCAATGCTTGCGGAAAGGCTCGACGTCGAAAGAATAGGTTTTGTTGTCGCAGACGACGCGCTGGTTCGGCAGGTCGACGGTGATTTCTTTTTTCTCCGCCGCGGCTTTCAGCAGCGTCTCGACGGCTTCCTTCGGCAGCGTGACCGGCAAGATACCGTTCTTGAAGCAGTTGTTATAGAAGATGTCAGCGAAGGAGGGCGCGATGACCGCATGGATGCCGAAATCCATCAGCGCCCAGGGCGCATGCTCGCGCGACGAGCCGCAGCCGAAGTTTTCCTTGGCCACCAGCACGACGGCCTTGCGGTAGGGCTCCTGGTTCAGGACGAATTCCGGCTTTTCCGTGCCCTCGGGCGTGAAGCGCAGGTCGTTGAACAGGTACTTGCCGAGGCCCGTGCGCTCGATGGTTTTCAGGAACTGCTTGGGGATGATCGCGTCGGTATCGACATTGACCATCGGCAGGGGTGCCGCGATGCCGGAAAGGGTGGTGAATTTGTTCATTTTAGAACCTTTTCTCTCTCGTAACCCCGGCGAAAGCCGGGGTCTAAAATTTTTCAGTTCTTATGGTGGTTGTCGTTTTGAAGCGACATGCACCGGAATAACGGATGGTCGTTAGACCCCGGCTTTCGCCGGGGTTACGGGCTTAGCGACCAACTCCCGCACATCCGTCAGCTTGCCGGTGACGGCGGCGGCGGCGGCCATCGCCGGGCTCATGAGATGCGTGCGACCGCCGCGGCCCTGACGGCCTTCGAAGTTGCGGTTGGAGGTGGAGGCGCAGCGTTCGCCCGGCTGCAGTTTGTCGGCGTTCATGGCGAGGCACATCGAGCAGCCGGCCTCGCGCCAGTCGAAACCGGACTCGATGAAGATCTTGTCGAGCCCTTCCTTTTCCGCCTGTTCCTTCACGAGGCCCGAACCGGGAACGATCATCGCATAAACATTCGCGGCGACCTTGCGGCCTTTGGCAATCTTCGCCACTTCACGCAGGTCTTCAATGCGCGAATTGGTGCAGGAGCCGATGAAGACTTTATCGATTGTCACATCGGTCAGCTTGGTGCCGGGTTTCAGCCCCATATACTCAAGCGCGCGCTTGATGAAATCCTTGCGGCCTTCGTCCGAGATTTCCTCTGGGTTCGGCACCACGCCGGTGATCGGCGCGACCGCCTCTGGGTTGGTGCCCCAGGTCACCTGCGGCGCGATGTCTTTTGCAGCGAGGACGATTTCCTTGTCGTACGTCGCGCCCGCGTCGGACGGCAGCGTCTTCCAGTAAGCGACAGCCTTGTCCCAATCCGCGCCCTGCGGCGCCAGCGGACGGCCTTTGAGGTAAGCGAAGGTCGTTTCATCGGGCGCGATAAGCCCTGCGCGCGCGCCTGCTTCAATGCTCATGTTGCAGACGGTCATGCGGCCTTCCATCGACAGCTTGCGGATGGCCGAGCCCGCATATTCCATCACATAGCCGGTGCCGCCCGCGGTGCCGATCTTGCCGATAATCGCGAGCACGATGTCTTTCGCCGTCACGCCCACGGCCAGCTCGCCGTCGACCGTGATGCGCATGTTCTTGGCCGGGCGCTGGAGCAGCGTCTGGGTCGCCAGCACATGCTCGACTTCCGAGGTGCCGATGCCAAAGGCCAGCGCGCCGAAAGCGCCGTGCGTCGAGGTGTGGCTGTCTCCACACACAATCGTCATGCCGGGCTGCGTCATGCCCTGTTCAGGACCGATGACGTGGACGATGCCCTGGCGCTTGTCCTTCATGCCGAAATATTCGATGCCGAATTCCTTGACGTTCTTTTCCAGCGTATCGACCTGGTTGCGGCTTTCGGGGTCGGTGATGCCTTTCAAACGGTCGTGCGAGGTCGGCACATTGTGGTCGGCCACCGCCAGCGTCGCGTCGGGGCGGCGGACCTTGCGCTGCGCCAGGCGCAGGCCTTCGAAGGCCTGCGGGCTCGTCACCTCGTGGACAAGGTGGCGGTCGATATAAAGAATGCAGGTGCCGTCGTCATTGCGCTGAACGATGTGGCTGCCCCAGATTTTTTCGAAAAGCGTGCGCGGTTTGGACATGGGTTTACTCCCTTACAGTCTTCCGTCATCCCCGCGAAAGCGGGAATCTTGTACAAAAAATCGTGCTCTTTTATGGCACGGGATTCCCGCGTTCGCGGGAATGACGCTAGTTATAAGTCAGATAGAGCCAAAACAAAAGCGGCCACCTTTTGGGTGGCCGCCTTGTTGATATCCGTAATAATTTAAGCGTTCGCAGCCTTTTTCTCGGGCTTCGCGGCGGCTGCCGATTTTTCGGTGGGAGCTTCCACCACATCGGCGCCTTCGTTGCCTTCGCGCTCGGTGATGCGGGCGGATTTGCCGCTGCGGTCGCGCAGGTAGTACAGTTTCGCGCGGCGCACGGAACCGCGGCGGACCATTTCGATCGAGTCAATCGCGGGCGAGAAGAGGGGGAACACGCGTTCCACGCCTTCGCCGTAGCTGATCTTGCGCACGGTGAAATTCTGGTTGACCCCTTTGCCGCCGCGCGCGATGCAGACGCCTTCATAGGCCTGGATGCGGGTGCGGGCTTCTTCGCCGGTGCCTTCCTGGATCTTCACGTTCACGCGCAGCGTGTCGCCGGGCTGGAATTCGGGGATCTTCTTGCCGCCACTGAGCTTTGAGAGCTGCTCCTGCTCAAACTTTTCCAATTCGTTCATGGGCTTAACCCTATTTTATCGGGACCCGTTATATTCGAACGCGCGATTTAAAACGGTTGCGCGCCGGCGGTCCAACATCTTGTTCATTACCGGGCTGATTGAATCACAGTCCAATCAATTTGGGGATTCATACCCCAAATAACAACTGTAATTCAAGAGTTTATTTGGATTTCTTGGATTCTTTAGCATTTTGAGAGACATAGGCCTGCCATAAATCAGGGCGCCTGGCTTTCGTCACCTCTTCGGAGCATTTCTGCCGCCATTCCCTGACTTTGGCATGGTTGCCGGAGACGAGGATATCCGGCACCTTCCGGGCGACCCCATCAGGGCCGGTCCATTCAGCGGGCCGCGTGTAGTGCGGATATTCCAGGAGGCCGTTCTGGAAGCTTTCCTCATCATGGGTATCGGCATTGCCGACGACGTCCGGCAGCAGGCGGATCACGGCGTCCAGCATGATCATGGCGGCCTGTTCGCCGCCCGAGAGCACATAGTCGCCGACCGAGATTTCTTCGGCTTGGTAAGCCTCCAGCACGCGCTCATCCACGCCCTCGTAGCGGCCGCAAAGCACGGTCAGCAACGGTTCTTTCGCCAGTTCCTGCACAAGCGCCTGGTTCAGCGGCTTGCCGCGCGGGGTCATATAGATAAAGCGGCCCAATGGCAAATGGGCCTTGAGGGCCTTATCGAGGATATCGGGTTTCATGACCATGCCCGCTCCGCCGCCAAAGGGCGAGTCATCAACTGTCTTGTGCAAGTCAGTCGTATAATAGCGGGGGTTGACGGTTTCGAGCGACCAGACACCTTTTTCAAGAGCCTTGCCCGACAGGCTCATGCCCAGATGCCCCGGAAACATCTCGGGAAACAGGGTAATGATCTTGATGCGAAAGGCAGCTTCGTGATGCGCGTGTTTCATGCCAACCAGAGTTAACGAAATAGTCAGCAGTTTCAATGTATTCTTTAAGGGATCGGAAATTCCTTGACTTATTTAACATAAAGTTATATAAATGAAGAATTACAAGAGCATGAGGAATTCGAGGATGGCAGGCAAGAAAATCGTCGACAAAATCAAAGGCAAAGTCAAACAACTCGGCAAGAAGTTTGGCGAAGCCGTCGAAGGTCTGCTGCCCCAGCCTCAGCCCGAGCTTATTCCGATTCCCGTGCGTAATCCGCAACCGCGCCGCCCGCAGCCGCGCGGCGACTACCGCGGCTGGTGAAATCTTCCCGTATCCCGATTGAAAATAAACTGACCGGCCTGAAGAAGGTCTTCGACCGCATCGAAGAGCCGTGCATCGACGGCTGCAATTTCTTCACCGGCGATTATGTCGGCCGGGGCGGCTCCTTCGGCGCGACGGTCGATAACCAGTCCGACTGGCAGATGTTCTGGCGCAGCAGCTTCAACTGCGATCCGCCCGGACCGCTGCCGAAAGGCGCGATGGCGCTGATGATGGGCGAGAGCGGACTTCCCGGCGATCCGGTCGAACTTATCCCCGAAAGTGTCGTGCGCAGGAACGAGAGGACTGAAGTGAGCTGGCAGCGCGTCCACACCGCGCAGCCCGGCGAGCCGGAAAGGAAATCGCAATATGCGGTGCTGCTCGTTCCCAAGGATCATGATTACCAGGTTTACCGTGACGTGTTCCTGGCCGAGGATCAGCGAAAGGTCGCCGAACAGCTGGCCGAGGACCTGAAGGTCTTCACCGAAGGCTCGCGCGAGCGCATCACCATCCTGCCCATCACCAAGCTGAAACGAAAGCTCGAATTCAATCGCTTTTGAATCCCCGAAAAAGAACACCCCCAAGCGCGAGAGCGCCGGGGGCGTGTAGTCTTATATGCCGCCGTTCTAAGATCGTGCGGCTGGGAAAGGCGCGGGGCGTTTAGTTGCCGTGGCGCGACTGGTCGTAGACATAGCCTGCGACCGCGCCGGCGCCGGCGCCGATGGCGGCCCCGCAGCTCACGCAGCCGCCGGTCAAGGCCGTGCCGACCACGCCGGTGGCGGCGCCGATCCCTGTGCCTGAAAGCACGCGCTGCTGGGTCGTGTTCATGCCGCTGCAGCCGGAGAGCGTGAAGGCGACAGCGGCGATAGCCAAAGCATTCGCAAAGTTACGGATGCGGTTTTCCATGACTTGTCTCCTTTCTTTCAGGTCGGTTTGAACTGAATAAGGTCATGCTATGGATGCCTCTTAGGAAGCATCTGTTCACTCTTCCAGCCTAGCCCTGAAGGGTTGCGATCTGTTATCGAAAGTGTTGCGGAGAGGAAATAGATTGTATCCGCGATGTAGCGGATAAAAACCTGTTAGATCAGCCGATAAGGCCGGGTGGCGGGTCGATGGTGACCTTCTTTTGGGCGATATCGACGGCCGTCACGATCTTCGAGGTGAAGGGAACGTAGAAAGTTGCGCCCTTTACGGGCTTCACTTCCAGGAGGTCGCCGGCGCCGAAATTGGCGACATTGACGACCTTGCCCATGGGCTTCCCGTCGGGGAAATGGGCGGCCATGCCGATGAGGTCGGCATGATAATAGGTATTCTCGTCCCTGATTTTCGGAAGGCTCGCGCGGGCGACGCACAGTTTGGTGCCGCGTAGCTTTTCGGCGGCGGTGCGGTCTTTCACGCCCTCGACTTCCGCCAGCCAGATATTTCCGTGCTGCTGAAGCGAGAGAAGGCGGAATTCGGTCTTGCCGGAAGAATCGCAAAGCGGGGCATAGTCCGCGAGCCCTTCGGGATCGTCGCTGAAGATTTTCAGCTTCACCAATCCTTTGATCCCATGCACGCCGACGATCTCGGCCATGCAGGTCAGGGCCTCGTCGGCCTGTGCACCCGCTTTGCGCAACCGGATAACCTATCAGGCCGAAGCGGCTTCGGCAGCGGGAGCTGCTTCAGCGGGCTTGGCGGCTTTTTCGGCTTTCGCCTTTTTGCGTTCCGTCATCTTGACTTTGGCGACGGCTTTCTTCGGATTGTTCTTGCGCGCCGGCATCGGGGCGAGGCCCGCCTTGCCGAGGAAGATCGCGACGCGGTCAGAGACTTGCGCGCCCTTGGACACCCAATGCTTGATACGCTCGCCGTTCAGCTTCACGCGGTCGGCGTGGTCTTTGGGCAGTTTCGGGTCGTAGGTGCCCAGCTTCTCGAGGAAGCTGCCATCGCGTGGATTGCGGCTGTCGGCCACCACGATGTGGTAAAAGGGCTTCTTGCGGGCCCCTGCGCGGGCCATGCGGATTTTCAACATTTTAGTTCTCTCTTTCTTCAACGTTATCCGGTTGCTGTTTGACTGGTCGGGAGCTTCGCAACCATTCTCGCTCCCTATCCCGTAACCCCGGCGAAAGCGGGGTTTAAATTCTTTCAGCGTCGCGGTGGATATTCTTAAAAGACCACCGGTCAGGCTGCGCCATTTCAGACCCCGGCTTTCGCCGGGGTTACGGCGCTATTTCTTATCCTTCCCTCCGTTGCTGCGGAGCAGCGGGTTGGTCGGATCGAGCCCGCCGCCCGGGCCGAAAGGATTGGGCCCCAAGGGGCCGTCCCCCAACTTGTCTTTCATGTTCTGCGCCATCTGTTCCATCTCTTCCATGCCGCCGCCGCCGAAGAGCGCGCCCATGTGGCGCATCATGCCTTTGCCGCCCAGCTTCTGCATGCGCTTCATCATCGACTGCATGTCCTGGAACTGCTTGAGCAGTTTGTTGACTTCCTGCACCGTGGTGCCGGAACCGGACGCGATGCGCTTGCGGCGCGACGCGTTGAGCACATCGGGTTTCGCGCGCTCGTTCTTCGTCATCGACAGGATGATGGCTTCCTGGCGTTTGAGGAAATTGTCGTCGATATTGGCGTTCTGCATCATGCCCTGCAGCTTGCCCGCGCCCGGCATGAAGCCCATGAGGCCCGAAAGGCCGCCCATCTTTTTCATCTGCTTGAGCTGCATCAGGAAGTCTTCGAGGTCGAACTTGCCCTTCGCCATTTTCTCGGCGACTTTCTGGGCGTCCTCGATCTCGATGGTCTGGGCGGCTTTTTCGACGAGCGAGACGATATCGCCCATGCCCAAAATGCGGCCCGCGATGCGGTCGGCGTCGAAAGCCTGCAATGCGTCGAGCTGTTCACCCATGCCGAGGAACTTGATCGGGCGGCCGGTGACCGCGCGCATGGAAAGCGCCGCGCCGCCGCGGCTGTCGCCGTCGACGCGGGTCAGCACGATGCCGGTGATGCCGATGCGGTCGTTGAAGTTGCGCGCCGTGTTCACGGCGTCCTGGCCGGTCAGCGCGTCGGCCACGAGCAGGATTTCAACCGGCTTCGCGAGGTCGCGCACCTGCGCGAGTTCGTCCATCAGCGCGTCGTCGATGGAAAGACGGCCGGCGCTGTCGAGGATGATGACGTCATAGCCTTCGAGGCGGCCCATTTCGAGCGCGCGCTTCGTGATCTTGTCGGGCTTGTCGCCTTTCACGATGGGCAGGCTGCCCGCTTCGGCTTTCTTCGCGAGAATTTCCAGCTGTTCCTGCGCCGCGGGACGGTAGATGTCGAGCGAGGCCAGCAGGACCTTCTTCTTCATCTTCTCCTGCAGGAATTTCGCGAGCTTGCCCGCGGTCGTGGTTTTGCCCGAACCCTGCAGGCCGGCCATCAGGATGACGGCGGGGGCGGGAACATTCAGGTTGATTTGCGAATTTTCATGGCCCAGTGTTTTGATGAGCTGGTCGTGGACGATCTTGACGACCTGCTGACCCGGCTTGACCGAGCGGATGACTTTTTCGCCAATCGCCTCGGCCTTGACCTGGTCGACGAATTCCTTGGCGACGGGGAGTGCCACGTCGGCCTCGAGAAGGGCGACCCGGACCATGCGCAGGGCCTCGTTCACATCGTCTTCGCGCAGCACGCCGCGCTTCATGAGGCCGTCAAAAATACCGCCCAGTCTGTTGGTCAAGCTGTCGAACATTTTTTAATCCTCAATAGCCAAAACAATTTCGCCCCAGTGAGCGTAACTTCGCCGACTGGGGGACGCGGAGCGCAAAAAGCTTATCCATGACGGATGGGGCTTTGCCTCGACAAAACTGCTGTTTTATATGTTTTTCGCGCAGGCAGAGTCAAGGAAATCGCGCCTGCGGATGTGATTAATTTACATAATCTAGCTTCTATCCCTGCAATAGCCGCATCAGCGCGGGTGCGGCGAGGGCAAGAACACCCGATGCCAGCAGCAGTGCCGCCTTGAGTTTCAGGCGCTCCGACGCCAGTCCTTCGGCGTAGCGGAGCCCGCGCAGCTTGCAGTCCGCCGCGCCGAAAGCGGCAACCGCCGTCGATCGCAACACCCAGACCAGAAAATGGGCAACGTCACCGACGGAAATCTCGTCGGTATTGAACGCCAGGAGCATCACGAAGGCGACGGAGGGCGCGAAGCAGGCAAAGCCGAGCAAGCTGCAGATGATGGCCCGCTTCCGCCGCGCCGCATTCGGCGGCTGGCGCATCCCCAGGATTAAAGCCCGAAGGATCCGCCAGATATTCCTGACCATCTGCAGGATAATGGCGAGCATGGAGCATAGGAACGCGATGCCAAGAACTTCACCGCCGTCGAGACTGCTGGCAAAGCGCAGCAAGGTGCTCAGGAAGCAGCCTGAAAAAAAGGCCGCCGCGGCGACCGCAACAGCGCAGAACGAGCTCCCGAAACAGCTAACTTTTCGAAGCGCACACAACGGCGGCGCAACCGGGCCCGCAGGGGCCGATGCTTCTTCTGTGCCTGACATAGCTGAATCCTCGTTAACTTAATGGAACTCATGCCATATATTCCATTATAGCAAGGAGGGATTAAGGTTCGTTTAAGAGTGCCTTGCGGGCCGATGCTTCTTCGCGAAGTGCTGGCGCGCGGGAGAATGTTTTTTCTCCTGCGTTTTCATCGCCTCGTAGACCGGCAGCGGATGATGACCATTCTCGTCGACGAGCGGCCAGCCGTTGCGGTGGGTATAGCAGGTGTTGATGTCGGTCATATGGATGAAGGTGAGCGGCATTTCCGGATCGTCCGGGATATTGACCATCGCGCCATGTTCGAATTCCTGCTGCGTGCCGCCGGCGGCTTCCGCGACTTTGGCGGAAAAAGGACCGGCGATATAGGCGGCCTGGCTCTCCAGCGGCTTCTTGATGTAATAGCCGGGGCGCAGCTTCTCGTCGCGGAATTCCTCCAGCGACAGGTCCTGGCGGCTATAGAGAAGATAGCGCTTCTTCAGCTCGCCGTTTGTCATGTTATAGACGTCGTTGCGAAAGCCGGCGTTGCGACAGAAGGTGACCTTGCCCGTGTCGCCGTCATAGGTATAGCCGCGCGCATAGCCAATGAAGTCCATGAGCACGCCGCGCGTCAATTCGCCGTGCGCACTGTCGATAAGATATTGGAGCTTTTTGTTGAGCGCTTCCTGCACGAATTCGTCGACGCGGTTGATGATCAGGACATTGGTGCCGTCGGTGGGGATCTTCTGCGGCCCGGCCTCGAGCTCGATCGTTTCGACCGTGCCCTCCGAGCCGCGCATTTTGGCCGAGAGCTCCTTGACGTTGGGCATCAGCAGCGGGCCCTTGCCGTCGTGGAAATCGGGAATGGGAATGACGAAACGTCCTTCCGGCGCCGCCTTGACGGGAAACGTCTTATGGCGCTTCAGAAAAGCGCGCAGCAGCGTCCGGTCCAAAAGCGGCGGGTCTTTTTTCATGCCACCATGATAAAAGAAATATGTAAATATTGTATTAAGCGGCTTATTTTTAAGGCCCGCAGGAGGATTTGAGCTTCAGCGGCTTACGCACGCTGATCGCACCGTCCGTTTCGAGGCTGACAGGCACGGGCGGCGGCAGCGGCGTCGCACCCGCGATATGCGGCGCGCGGAAATATTCAGCAACATGGCGGTTCGCAGCAAGGAAGGCCGCCATCTTGTCGGCTTCGCCCGTGAGAACGACAACAGGCGTGTAATCCTTCTCGGCATATTCGGTCATCAGGTCGTGGAGCATCTGGTAAGCGCCGTTCTGCGCCTGCGACACCGCGGTCGCGTTGATATCGTTGCGCGGAAGATCGTAGATGTTTTCGATGACGAGCACGCCGCCCTCGGCCTCCATCTTCGCCGCATAAAGCTTGTCCAGCGCGCGGCCAAAGGGGACCGGATTGCCGGTATCATTCGAAATGATATCGCGCCACTGCACGGTTTTTACGACAGGCCCTTCGGCATCTTCGCGGCCCGAGGTGATATCGTGGCCCTGCAGTGCTCTGGCATAGGCCGTGGCGAGCGCGTTGCGCGCCAACTGGTCACCCGTGATCACAAGGCCGAGTTGCGCGCGGCTGACGATGCCGCTTCCCTGCGCGCGCGCCTGTTTTTTGAGCTGGGGAAGGCGTTGGGAAACATGCGCATTGAACGTGCCGCCGATGTCATAGGGCGCGGCATCGTTCAGCGCGTCTTCAACCGGCCGGGGCAGGTTCTGCGGCATTTCCAAGGCTTCCTTTCAAGGCGCCGACCATACTATGTCATTGGCGTTATGTCCAATTCCTTGAAAATATTGACATTATGGAATATCGCTGATATAACCACAGGCTTATAAGGAAACTTTTCCATGCCGCCCAAATCCGAAACACCCTCCATGATCGAAGCCGTGCAGTCCGGCGACGCACAGCGCGTCATCGAATACCTGCATGCCGGCGTCGACGCGGATGCGTCGGATGCCGTGGGCCGCAGCGCTCTCTGGCATGCCGCGGCGCAGGGCGATGCGGCGATCGTGGAAGTCCTCCTGCAGCACAATGCCGACGTCAATCTTGAGGACGATGTGGGCGAAACGCCGCTGATCACCGCCTTGCACGGCAAACATTTCGGCGTTGCCGAGTTGATCGTGAAGGCTGGCGCGGATATCAACCTGGTGTCGGGACGGCAGCAGCAGACGCCGCTGCACTGGGCCCTGAACATGGATCTGAAAGATGAAAAATCCTCGCGGGTGATCTGGCTCCTCAATCACGATGCCGATCCGAAACGGGAGAACGGCAGCGGCCGCAACGTGCTCCAGGCGGCGGCCGACCGCGAAAGGAAAGAGCCTTTCGCCGGCGAAATCCTCGGCTACATGGAAGAGACCATCAAGAAACGAGACCCCGCCTTTATTCACGCGCAACAGTTGCATGCCGCGAAGGAAGAAATGTGCGCGGCCATCCATGGCGGACTCAAAGAAAGCATCTCCGTCAAGCCGCTGCGCCTCGTCCAGCCGCCGAAAAAACTTTAAATTTGCAAAAAGGCCTGTACAGTCGTTTTCTCATGAGCGCCAGCCAGACATTCAACCAGCAAGAACAGGACCGCAAGCTCGTCAAGGCCGTGACGGACGACGATCTCGTCGCCATCGTCAATGCCTGCGAGGCGGGCGCCAATCCGAATGTTCGCGATCCCGCCACAGGGCGCAATCTGCTCTTTACCGTGATGGACAGGATCGATGATCCTTTCCATGCGGAAAATAAAGGCAGTCTCTGGGCGCATTTCATGGCGCTGGTGCAGCATGGGGCGGACGCCGGCCTGCCGGATAACAACGGCATCACCCCGTTCCATTACGGGCTGGACCGGCGCGATAATATCGTCGTCTGCGTGATGATGGTGCAGCCGGGGCTCGACCTGAATGCGCCGGATCCGCGCGACGGACGCACGCCGTTGCACAAGGCGCTGCCGCCGTTCCTCGATCCTGCCGACAAGCTCGACAGCTGCCCGTTCGAGATGCTCGTGAACATGGGCGCCAATCCGCTCGTCCCCGACGCGGGCGGCCATACCGTGCTCGATATGGCGCGCGCCGCGGAAGGCGAGACCGCGCGCCAAGCCCTCGAAAAGCTGGAGGCGACTGCGCCGGTGCGCCAGAAGCTGCTGCGCGACCGCGCGCGGGAGAAACCGCTCAGACTGAAGCCATGACCGCCTGGTGGCATCCCGACATTTTCATGAAGAAGACGCCCAACCTGAAGGAGCGGGCGCGGATATTCGGCGAGATCCGCGCCTTCTTCAATGCGCGTGGTTACCTTGAAGTTGATACGCCCGCGCTCCAGACCGCGCCCTGCATGGAAGCGCATATCCAGGGTTTCCGCACCGAGCTCATCAGCGCTGACCGCCAGTCGACACGCGCGATGTACCTGCACACGAGCCCCGAGTTCGCGATGAAGAAGCTGCTCGTCGCGGGCCTGCCGAAAATCTACCAGCTCGCCAAAGTGTTCCGGAACTGCGAAGGCTCCGCCTGGCATTCGCCGGAATTCACCATGCTGGAATGGTATCAGCGCGGCATGGATTACAAGGATATGATGACGGAGACAATGGAGCTCGTGCGGCATGTGCTGAAAAAACCGGTCAGTGTTAACGGCCGCGCCTGCGATGCCGCCGCGCTTTGGGAAAAAATCACCGTCGTCGATGCGCTGAGGAAATATGCGGACGTCGATATCTCAAATCATCTTGGCGATCTTGCGCATATCAACGCCGAGGCGAAACGCATCGGTGTCTATGTCTCGCCGCATGACGACTGGGAAAACGCGCTGCTGAAGGTACTCATGGAAAAGGTCGAGCCGCGCCTGGGCTCGCTTTCGCCCGCGATTATTTACGATTATCCGGTCTCTATGGCCGCGCTGTCGCGTCCCAAGCCGGAAGATCCGCGTTTCGCGGAACGCTTCGAGGTCTATGTCTGTGGGATCGAACTCGCGAATGCCTTCGGCGAGTTGACCGATGCCAGGGTGCAGCGCGAACGCTTCCTGCACGATGTCGCGCTGCGGAAAAAAGTTTACGGCGAAGATTATCCGGTGGACGAAGATTTCCTTCAGGCCCTCGAATTCGGGCTGCCCGCCTGCAGCGGCAATGCGCTGGGCGTCGACCGGCTTATAATGCTCGCGACAGGCGCGGACGATATATCCCTCGTGCAGGCAGCGCCGGTTTAACAGCGAAGGGGCTCTGTTCCGTCACATCCGCCTTGTTTTCCGCGATCGCCTTCGACAGGTCGATCAACTGGTCCGTATTCGTCGACCAGGTCGCGACCAGCGGATAGCTTTGCGGATACCAGCTCAGCGCGCCGTAAACCTGTCCGTAGACCTGGCGCATCAGTTCCAGGCTTCCCATCGTCGCGCTGCCGAAAAAGAACTGCGGCGCGGCGAGCGCGATGGGCACGACGGTCGAGCTCTGCAGGTTCAGCGTCGTGAACATGCCGATCTTGCGGTTGAGCTTGTAAAGTTCGCGGCGTCCGGCGTCGATGCCGTTAAAATCCTGGTTCAGCGATTTTTCTTCTGTCGGCTCCAGCCTTTCCTGCGCGATTGTTTTGGCGTTATCTTTCACGCGCACGAGCGTGTGGCGGAATTTCGCTTCGCAGGCCTGCAGGCGCTTGGTCAGCGATTCAAACGGACCGCCGATTTTGCGCGTCATGGCGGAGGCGCCCAGCGCGCAGACGACCGCCGCGCCCAGCATCAGCGGCGACAGGTGCCACAGCATCACGGCGAAAGTGGCGAGCGAGAGGACGGAGCGGAAGGCGCCCAGGCCGAGGCCGAGCGTCTGGTCGGCCACCGCGGGAATGTTTTCCGCGATGCGCTGGTCCGGGTCGCGCCCTTTGTGCTTTTGCTGCAATTTATAATGCGTGCCGTTTTTTAGCCAGGCGGCATTGAACTGCTGGGTCAGCCAGCCGCGCCAGTCCAGCGTCAGCGTGTCGGTCATATACTGGCGCTGGTTGGCGGCGACGTTCGTGGCCAGGAGACCGCCCACGGTTGCCGCGCCGCTCGTAGCGAATGTCAGGGCATTCTTGGCGACAAGCGCATTGATCGCCGCCTGGAAACCGAGGCCAATGCCCGCCGACAGCGCGATTTCGGCGACGGTGAGGGCGAGGATGCCGCCCAGCATCGCGCGCGCCTGCCACTTCTGGTCCGACACCCAGAAGGGCTTCAGGAAGCGCAGCTTTTCACCGAAGGAATGCGGCGGCGCATTATTGTTCATGGGCATGGACGCCTGGTCGGCGCTGATGTCGTTTGCAGTACTCACGGTGGAAGACCCCTTGGTAGCAGCTCCTGCCCAAGATACATGTATTTCCATATTAAGTCAATAGGAAATGCGCAAAATAATAAGCAATTTCATTATCTTAGTGTCTGACCGGGGCAAAAATCAGTGCGCAATTTCGCGAACCCGCTCATTAACCTCTGGTACTATTCCTGCGCGGCGAAAGCTATTTTTGAAACAATTCTCCGGCATCGGCAGATCGTTAACGCGGCCGAAAATCGACCAACGACATTAAATTGCTTACGGGGCTTAACCGGCCTTGCGCGCGACCTGGTTCATCGCCTCGTGGAAGTCACGGATAGCGGCAGCGCCGCCGCCCGGATAGTCCCAGATCGACGAGGAGGCGCAGATGAAATCCGCGCCCGCTTTCACGAGGTCATGGCAGTTGGAGGGCTTGATGCCGCCCGCGGCCACGCAGGGCACTTCCATGATCGCGCTCCACCACGAGAGGATATTGGGCGACACCATGTATTTCGGCGCATATTTTTCTTTCGGATAGTAGGGCGAGCGCGTCGTGAAGAAGGGCCCAAAGCTCACGTAATCCGCGCCGCTTTCGGCGGCCGTCATGGCGAGATGTTTTGAATCGAGGCAGGAAGCGCCGATGATCTTGTCGGGCCCGAGCAACGCCCGCGCCTCCTTGATGCTCATATCCTGGATGCCGAGGTGCACGCCGTCGGTCTCCATTTCCTGCACCAGCTCGACCTTGTTGTTGATGATGAAGGCGACATCGTGTTCCTGGGCGATCGGCATCAGCTTCTCGATGGCCGCGCGCCACTGGTCCATGTCGGCGCCTTCGAGGCGAAGCTGGAAGGAGGCGACGGGCCCGGCCTCGAGCGCGCGGATCATGTGCGGCGCAAAGGCTTCCGGCACCAGCTTGGGCGGCGTGATGACGTAAAGTTGGCAACGCGGACTCGTCGGTTCCATTAACTTCTTTCCTTCCGTTCAAACCCCCGAACGGGGAAGGGAAAGAAGATTATGCGTCCTTGCCGAGGTAGATGTCCATAATTTTGTCGAGCATCGCCAGCGATTCATCGCGCGGGCGCTGGAAGCAATTGCGTCCGATAATCGAACCGTTGCCGCCGCCTTCGTAAATGGCGCGCGCATCTTCGTACACGCTGTCCTCGTCCTTGGTCGCGCCGCCCGAGAATACGACAAGTCGGCGGCCATTGAAGGAAGACTGCATAATGTGGCGCACGCGTTCGGCCTGGGTCTTGATGGGGATTTTCCTCTCCTCATAGACCTTCTTGGCTTCTGGCAACTCCAGGTGGTCGGTCGGCAGCTTGACCTTAATGATATGCGCGCCGAGCTGAGCAGCCATATGCGCGCCATAGGCGATCATGTCGATAGCGGTTTCGCCGTCCTTCGAAATCTTCGGGCCGCGGATATAGGACCAGACGACGGTCGCGATGCCAACGTCTTTAGCTTGTTCAGACAATTCGCGGATCTCTTCCTGCTGCTCGAGCATGAATTCGGAGCCGGGATAGATCGTGAAGCCGATGGCCGAGCAGCCGAGGCGCAGCGCGTCCTGCACCGAGCCGTTGACCGACTGGTCCTTGGCGGAGATCAGGCTGTTCGACGAGTTGATTTTGAGGATGAGGGGAATGGCGCCCGCGAAAGTGTCGGCGCCGGCCTCGAGCGCGCCAAGCGGCGCGGCATAGGCGTTGCAGCCGCTGTCGATGGCGAGCTGGTAATGGTAATGCGGATCGTAGGCGTCGGGGTTCACGGCGAAGCTGCGCGCGGGGCCATGCTCGAAACCCTGGTCGACGGGCAGGATCACCATCTTGCCCGTGCCGGCCAGTTTCCCCGTCATCAGGATGCGGCAGATGTTCGCCTTCGTACCCGGGTTGTCGCTTTCGTAATACGACAGGATTTTCCTCACCTCGTCGGTGACGCCGTGGGAAGGCTTTTTGCTGGTGGGCATTTCCTTGACTTTCTGGTTCGCGCGCATGTGTGTGTGACCCTCGATATGAAAGCGTTTTCGCACCGTATATTAGTGCAGGGGGCTGGGCCAAATCAAGACGCCAAAAACCCCGTAATATCAGCCGTAAGTGGCTTTCTGCCCCGTTCGGGCTAGACCGTGACGTTGATGTTGAAGGTGGCGGACGCGCTCGGCGTGCCATCCGAAACGTTGAAGGTGAAACTGTCAGGGGCGAGCCCGAAGGCGGTATGGACATACTGCACGATGCCGGCCTGCAGCTGCGCCTCGGTGAACGAGGTGATCTGCACGCCGGGATTGGTCGAGAGATCCAGGTAGCCCTTCGTCAGCCCGCCTGTCACGTTGAAGTTGATCTGGGATGCGGCGTCGCCAGGATCGGTCGCGTTGAGCTGCGCGGTCGTCAGGATCGTCGAACCGGCGAGGCGACTGACCGTCGTGCCGGTGTTCGTCGTGATGGTCGGCGGCACCGGGTTCACATTGATGTTGAACGTGTATGGCGTCGACGGCGTGCTGCCGTCGGACAAGGTGAACGAAAATGCATCGGTCGCCGACTCCGACATGCCGCTGTTGACATACTGGACCTTTCCCGCCGTAAGGTCGGCCTGGGTGAACGATGTGATGGAGGCGCCGGGGTTCGTCGACAGCTGCAGGTAACCGCCCGAAGGCGCGGACGTCACATTGTAAACGATGCCCGTATCCGCCTGGCCCGCGTCGGAGGCGCTCAGGTTTGAGGTCGTCAGCGTGACCGCGGAGCCTTCGTTGACCGTCGCCGCGGAATTGGTATCCAGCTGCGGCGGTACCGGGTTGATGGTGATATTGAACGTGGCATTTGACGAGGCAGTGCCGCCGTCCGACACGTTGAACGTGAAACTGTCCGACGTCACCTCCGCCCCGTAATTCACGTATTGCACGCGGCCCGCCGCGAGGTCGGCCTGGGTGAAGGATGTAATCGCCGATCCCGGGTTCGTCGAGAGCTGGAGAATGCCGTAATTGGGCGAGGATGTGACGTTGAACAACAGGTCCGAGTCCGCCGCGCCCTGGTCGGTTGCGCCCAGGTTCGCCGTCGTCAGCGTCACTGAAGAGCTCTCGTTCACCGTCGCGCCTGTATTCGTCGAAACGACCGGCGCGACTGGGTTGACGGCGATGTTGAATGTTCCGGTATTCGATGACGTATCCCCGCTGTCGGCCACCGCGAACGTGAATGAATCGGACGATGTTTCCGAGCCGTCGTGTACATATTGAACGTTGCCGGCGGCAAGATCGGCCTGCGTGAACGAAGTGATTGCCGTACCGGGATTCGAGGCTAGCTGCAGATAGCCGTTCTGCGGTGCCGAGGTCACTGTGAAGACGATGCCTGAATCCGGCTCACCGGCGTCGGAGGCGCTTAAATTCGTCGTCGTGAGAGTGACGGAGGAACCTTCCGTGACGCTGGCCCCCGTATTCGCGGTGATATCCGGCGCCGCACTGTTGACGGCGATGTTGAAGGTATTGGCGGATGACGTGGCGGTGCCGTCGGAAACCGTGAACGTGAAGGCATCCGACCCCGGCTCGCCATTGGAGTTGACGTACTGCACCAGCCCCGCCGCGAGATCCGCCTGCGTAAACGACGTGATCGCCACTCCCGGATTACTGGACAACTGAAGGGTGCCGTTGGCCGGCGCGGAGGTGACATTATAGGTCAGGCTGGAATCCGGCACGCCCTCGTCCGAGGCGCTCAGGTTCGCGGTCGTCAGCGTGACCGACGAGCCCTCGTCGACGGAAGCGCCTGCATTGACGGTAATGTCAGGCGGCGCAGGGCTTACCGAGATGTTGAAGGTATTGCCGGACAGCCGGGTGGACCCGGCGGCGACGGCGAAGGTGAAGCTGTCGGACGCGGTTTCGGATCCGTTGTGCACATACACGAGCTGACCCGCATCGACGTTGGCTTGCGTAAACTGGGTTATCGCGGCGCCCGGATTGGTCGAAAGCTCCAGATGCCCGTTTGATAGTTGCGATGTGACATAGTAATCGAGCTTCCCGTCCCCGAAAGCGGTATCCGTTGCACGAAGTTGCGCGGCCGTAATGACAGTCGATCCGCCTTCCGTGACGTTGGCGCCGGCATTGGCCGATATCTGCAGAGGCTGCACGCCCGAGGGCGGCGTGAGGGCGATATTGAACGTTCCCTGCGTCGCAGGCCCTGAAGCGCCCGAAACATCGAAGGTAAAGCTGTCGCCGGCTTGCGGCTCGCCGTTGTTCACGTATTCGACGAGGCCTGCCGTGAGGTCATACTGAGTAAACGACGCGATCGGTGCATTCGGCGCATAGGCAAGCGCGAGATACCCGTTCGACGGTCCGTTGGTGATGTTATAGGTGATGTCGATGTTGGGGGCGCCGCCGGCGGAGGCGGAAAGCGCGGTGCTGTTAATGAAGGCCATGCCACCCTGCGCGGCGCTGGTGCCGGTGTTAGCGGTGATTTTCGGCGTCACAGGCGCCGGCGCAGGCGTTGATGTGGGCAAAAACGCCGTCGTCTGGTTGAGCAGGTAGCGAAGATAGGCATCCGCCGCCGTCTCCCGGTGGATCAACTGCAGCGCCGCATTATAAGCAGCCGCAATCGCGGTCTGCGTCGCATTGGTCCCGGGCGCGGAGGGGAGGCTGCCTGCGGTAGCCACGGCGACGAAGCCGTTCACGCTGGAAAAGAAACTTCCGGACGAGGCCGGAGAAAACAGCCCTGATACCGCCTGGCGCACCGGATTGTACGTCAGCGTGTCAGAACCCAGGTCGAGAATCGTCGGCGAAAGCGTCTGGCTGCTGCCATAAACACCCGCGACGAAAGGCGCCTGCACCGATGATGTCAGGCCGTCCGCCATCCCACTTAAGACTCCACAGCTTATTTTACCATAGAGCGCTTAACCGGCGCTTAAATGGTTTTGCTAAGCCGAATAGAGTCAGCGGGTTAGATAGTTGCCGGGAGCAGTTTTTTTACTTCAGCTTCGCCATCGCGACAGCCGTGTCCGACATGCGGTTGGAGAAACCCCATTCGTTGTCGTACCAGCTCATGACGCGCACGAAGGTGCCATCGATGACCTTCGTCTCTTTCAGCGCGAAGATCGAGGAGCGCGGGTCGTGGTTGAAGTCGGTCGAGACCAGCGGATCGGTGTAGGTGCCGAGGATCCCTTTCAGCGAACCGCTTGCGGCGGCGTCCGAGATCGCCTTGTTCACTTCCTCGACCGTCGTGGGCTTATTCGCCGTGAATTTGAAATCGACGACCGAGACGTTGGGCGTCGGCACGCGGATCGAGGTGCCGTCCAGCTTGCCTTTGAGTTCCGGCAGCACGAGACCGACGGCTTTCGCGGCGCCGGTCGAGGTCGGGATCAGGTTGATGGCGGCGGCGCGGGCGCGGTGCAGGTCCCTGTGCATCGTGTCGACCGTATTCTGATCGCCGGTGTAGCTGTGGATCGTCGTCATGAAGCCGTGCTTGATCCCGATGGCCTTGTTAAGGACATAGGCGACGGGGGCCAGGCAGTTCGTGGTGCAGGACGCATTGGAAACGACGACGTGCTTTGCTTCGAGCTTGTCATGGTTGACGCCATAAACGACCGTCAGGTCTTCGTCGGTGGCGGGTGCGGAGATCAGAACTTTTTTCGCGCCGGCTGCGATATGCTTCATCGCATCGTCTTTTTTGGTGAAGATGCCCGTGCATTCCATCGTGATGTCGACGCCTAGGTCCTTCCAAGGCAGCTGGGTCGGATCTTTCACCTGGGTCATGGTGATTTCATGGCCGTTGACGATCAGCTTGGTGCCGCTGGTCTTCACATCGCCGGGGAAGCGCCCGTGGACGCTGTCGTATTTCAGCAGATGGGCATTCGCCTCGGCGGTGGCGAGGTCGTTGATACCGACGACGGTGACGTCGTTGCGGCCGCTTTCCATGATGCTGCGGAGCACAAGACGGCCGATGCGGCCAAAACCATTGATGGCGACTTTAACGGACATGAATTTATTCCCTCTCTAATAAGCTAAAACACGGCTTTCCCACCGCCACTGTTTTAGGACGTTTTTATCCGTCTTGACATAGGAAAATTATTTCCGTAAACAAGCCACTTGTTTTCAATAACAAGGATGTTTCCCAATGGCGCGGACGGTGGATTTGGCGACGGCAAAGGCAGGCGACAAGGTGCATTTCAAAGGCGGCAGCACCGCGATCATCAACGATATCGAGTGCCAGGGCGTAGACCCGGCGCGGGGCGCCATTTTCACCGTGTCGTTCGAGGACAGCACCAGCGCCGACTTCGCGCAGAACGGCAAGGTCGTCAGCGACATTGCGCATTTTTCCGACGGTTATCCTTTCGGCCGTCTCGACGGGAAGTTCGACATGGCGTCGATCACGACGCCAAAACGCACGCCCCATTCGCTGTCGATCTCGCGCGCCTTCAACATGGCCAGCCGCCGCCCAGGCGACGAGCACACTCGCCACCCGGCGCTGGAATTCCAGACCCAGAACCATCTGCGCGGCATCGCGGGGCGCTACCGCATTCCCGGCAATTACACGGCGCCCGAATATGAAGACCGCATGTCGCGCGAAATGATCGCGCTGGCCAAGCCGCTGCTAACGGGCAAGGAGCGCCGGTATTTCTGGGATGTGCTGGAAAAGATCGCGCCGCCGCCGCAGTTGAAGAAAAGCTGGAACAGGCTTGTGCGGTTGAACCCGGCTCTCAAAGATGTCAAGTTCGACAAGACCAACGCCGAGGAAATGTATAACGCGCATCTCGGCGTCACCAGCGGCTTCAATGTCGACGACATCAATTTCTTCCTTCAGCAAAAGCACATCGGCGAAGGGCTGCCCGCCAAGCAGGCGCGCGAAATGCCCGGCCATGGCGACCGGCTGAAGCGCATCGACAGCCTCGCCAAAGCGCCGATGTTCTGGGTCGCGTCGCCCAAGACGGCGGAGAAGGTGGAGGAGAGGCTGCTGCGGAAGAAGACAGAACTGGCGCGACAAAACCCCTAATGTCATCCCCGCGAAGGCGGGGACCCAGTACCGTAGTTTAACAGCCGGCGATGCATGGGGCCGAGAATGGCGTTTTGATGACAACGGTACTGGATGCCCGCCTTCGCGGGCATGACGACTGCTAGGGATTAGCCGCAGAGGCTAAAAAATCAAACCTTCTTCTTCACCGCTTCCACAATCGCCTCGGCCGTGATGCCGAAGTGCTTGTAGAGTTCCTGGTAGGGCGCGCTTTCGCCGAAGGACTTCATGCCGACGAAGATGCCGTCGCGGCCAATGATATGGTCCCAGCCTTGGCGGATGGCGGCTTCGCAGGCCACGGCGACCTTCGAGCCGTGGGTGAGCGAGGCCTGGTATTTTTCATCCTGCTTCGCGAACAGTTCCAGCGAGGGCGCGGAAACGACGCGGGTCGGAATGGCAGCGGCTTCCAGCATGTCACGGGCTTTGAGCGCGATCTCGATTTCCGAGCCGGTGGCCCAGAGCGTCGCGACCGGCTGCGACGAGGCTTCGGCCAGGATATAGGCGCCTTTTTTCGAGATGTTTTCGCTGCTGCCTTCCTTGCGCACGAGCGGCAGGTTCTGGCGCGTCAGTACGAGAATGCTTGGACCCGTCGTGTGCTCGAGCGCGATCTGCCAGCATTCCGCCGTCTCGATCACGTCGCAGGGACGCAACACCAGCACGTTCGGAATGGCGCGGAGAGCCGCCAGGTGCTCGACGGGCTGGTGCGTGGGGCCGTCTTCGCCGAGACCGATGGAGTCATGCGTCATCACGTAAACGACGCGCTGCTTCATGATGGCGGAGAGGCGGATGGAGGGCCGGCAGTAATCGGTGAAGGACAGGAAGGTTCCGCCGTAAGGGATCAGCCCCTTGTGCAGCGCCATGCCGTTCATGGCCGCGGCCATGCCGTGCTCGCGCACGCCGTAGTACACGTAGCGGCCGGAATAATCGGCCTTCGAGACCTTGCCCATGTCTTTCACGAGCGTCAGGTTCGAGCCCGTCAGGTCGGCCGAGCCGCCGATGAGTTCGGGCAGCACGGGCACGAGCGCTTCGAGGACTTTGCCCGAGGCCGCGCGCGTCGCGATCTTGGGCGCTTCGGCGGTCATTTTCTTTTTGAAGTTCTCGATCAGCGGCTCGATGGTTTTCGCCACGTCGCCTTTCTGCATGCGGTCGAACAGTTCGCGTTTGTCGCCGCTCATCTGGTCGAGGCGCGCCTGCCAGTTCTTGCGGTCCTTCTGGCTGTGCTGGCCGGCGGTGCGCCAGGCGGCGAGCACCGGGCCCGGCACTTCGAACGGCGCATGGCTCCAGCCGAGATTCTTGCGCGCGCCCGCGATTTCCTCGTCGCCGAGCGGCGAGCCGTGGGACGAAGCGGAGCCCTGCTTGGTGGGCGCGCCGTAGCCGATTTTCGTTTTGCAGGCGATCAGGCTCGGCTTGGCGAGGTTCATTTGCGCGGCCGCAATCGCTTTCGAAATCTGCTCGGGGTTGTGGCCGTCGACTTCGAAGGTTTCCCAGCCGTAAGCCTCGAAGCGCTTGCGCGTATCGTCGGTGAAGGACAGCGAGGTCGGGCCGTCGATCGAAATGGCGTTGTCGTCGTAGAGGGCGATCAGCTTGCCGAGGCCCAGGTGGCCCGCGAGCGAGCAGGCCTCATGGCTGATGCCTTCCATCAGGTCGCCGTCCGAGCAGATGACGTAGGTGTAATGGTTGACGAGGTCGTTGCCGAAGCGCGCGTTCAGCATGCGCTCAGCCAGCGCGAAACCGACGGCGTTCGAGATGCCCTGGCCCAGGGGGCCGGTCGTCGTCTCGATGCCCGCTTCCGGCATCACTTCCGGGTGGCCTGCGGTCAGACTGTGGAGCTGGCGGAAGTTCTTGAGCTGGTCGAGCGTCATCTTCTCGTAGCCCGTCAGGTGCAGGATCGAGTAGAGCAGCATCGAGCCATGGCCGGCGGACAGGATAAAACGGTCCCGATCGGGCCAGGTCGGCAGGCTCGGGTCGAATTTCATGAATTGGGTGAAGAGTACCGTCGCGACATCGGCCATGCCCATCGGCATGCCAGGATGGCCGGAATTGGCCTTCTGCACCGCGTCCATCGACAGGGCGCGCAGGGCGTTGGCCATATCGTTATGGGTGACGGCTTCGGGAGCCTGGCTTTTCGCCGGCTGTGCGGATGACATCGGGGCTTTTCCTTCTTTGACTGGATTCATGCACTTCATGTCGCATCAAAATGGCGCGAATGCAAGCAAATGCGCTCGAAATGCGGGTTTCGCGTGCCTGTGATTTCGGGCGGATTGGGTGAGTTTCAAGGGGATCGTTTTTTCATGTGTCAATCTTTCACATAATTAATGCAATTTGTCAGAAGGATTGCGCCGGGAGCACGATGGGTATAGTGTCGCCCCCATGTCTGATTTCACGCCCGATTTCCGCCACATGAATGCCGATGAGCTGCGGCGCAACCTGACGACGCTGAACTTCCTCGTGCGCGACCTGCGCCGGTTCCAAGCGTCGGGGGATACGCGGCACCTCGCCCTCTGGCGCGAAGGAACGGCGGGGGCGGAACGGGCGGCGGCGGCCTTTCCCTCGGCGGCGCTTGTCACGCGTCTCGCCGACATGCCGGGATCGGTCGATGACCGCGGCGCCTGGCTGCTGGGGCACGGCCTCGCTTCGGAAGCAGAGGGGCTTCGTAAAAAATATAAAGAGGTCTGGCGCAGCCGTCCGCGCGAAACATTCCGTGACATCGCCGAGCGCGCGCAACGCAAGCCAAAATCCCGGGGCTGGACCTTCGGGCGCTAGCCTAATCCGGGCATTTCGTCTTCAGGCATGCCTGGAACCAGCGCCAGAACTCCGACATATCGTGAAAATTATGCGAGCGGTAGATGACCACCGCATAGGCGATGAAGGGCGTCGCAATGCAGAGCCAGGCAAAGAACTGTCCGAGCGGACCGGCGCGGCGTCGGTCCACCGGACGGGCGCCCAGCTCCTCGCGGATCTGCTCGCGCAATTTTTCTGTATGCGGATCATCTTCCATCCCGATGATTATGCGGAGGTTCGGCGCGCAAGGAAAGACCCTTGTTGGCCATTGAATCTGCTACATTTTTTGCCGCCGTCCGCAACTCGATAAAATGCGCTTCAAATCCAGTTCAAATACGCGCCAAACTTAAGCGAACGTTATTTGGCTGCGCGTTAAAATATCCTTTAGAGTGCGGACATGAGACTGAATGGGGATTCTCCGGAAGGCGCTTCGCCGCGCAATCGGGGAAGCGGGGGCAATAATGAAATTCAATACTGCGATCGTGCGCGCCATTATGCAGGCGCAGTTCGATGATTTGAAGCGCAAAAAGGGAACACAGGCGGCGACGGCGGAAGAGCATTATCCCTTCGGGCCGCAGGACGTCGACGAGGTTTTTTTCCCGCGCCCGGGCGAAGGCCGCAGCCCGCGGTTCCGCCTGAAGGACGGGCGCGGCCTCGATGTCCGCGGCGTCCCGGTCGAGTCCGGCGGCATGGATGGCGACGACGAACCGACGGTCCTGGCTCCCGCGCTGCAGGAAATGATCGACAGCTGGGACGTCATGGACCGGCTACCCCTCACGCTGGTGCCCTTGTCCAGCACGACGCTGCGCGGCGCGCGGCTGATCAAGACCGCAAAGCTCGAAACGATGGTCGAGCTTCATACCGACAGGACTTCGGGCAGCCTGCAGGTGAAGCCCGACCACATCCACGAAGCCTTTCCGCGTTTTCCGGACGACCAGAAGCTGATCCGCCGCCTGTCCGACCTGCACAGCTACGACGTCTATTCGCTGCGCATGAACCTGCGGCGAATGGGAATCGCGGTCGATGACGGCGCGCTGGAGTTGTCAGAGACGATGAAGACGCGGCTCGACAAATATACCCCCGAATTCACGCTGCCGCTGGTGCGCGCGATCTTCGGCAACGACGGCGCTCATATCGGCGACCGCCAGGGTCTGATCCGGATGTTCCGCGATCCCGACCGCGCGCGCGTGGCGGAAAAGCTCAAGCAGATATCGCGGAAGACGGGCATCGCGGTCGAGAATATCCCGGCTTTTCTCGAACGCTATGCCGACGTATTTCTGTCCGTTGCCTATTACCAGCACAATTTCGAAGCCATCACGCCGCAGCTGACGCGCTGCGGGCTATGGCTGCGCGAGGCCTCGGCGGCTGCTCGCCATTCGCCTCACGGCAAGCGGGTCGAGGACGCGCTGGGCTTCCTAATTACGACGGTCCGTGAGCGCCTGCGGCTGTTCCGCACGTCGTTCAGCTCCTTCTGGACCGAAATGAACGCTGCCGCTTTCGAGCGCCTGAAGGACGAGATCGAGGGCCGCTATATCGGCACGGGCGCGATGCTCTGCGGTCTGGGCGTCAAAATGCGCCATTGGTCGCGCACGTTCCACGACTCCGGCGCGGGCGGGCCTGCTACGCGCCTGCAGTATCTGGCGTCGGAAATGGAGCCCGGTCTGATCAAGCTCTGTGAATTTGGCGCAAAAGCCTAAAACCGGAAAAATCAGCGTCCGGGGGCCGATGGCCGCTGGCGCATGGGGTGCGCGGCCGCGGGCGGCATGGGCTGCGCGGGACCGGCGGCATCATATTCCGCGCGGAAGCGGGAAAGGACATCGGCTGCCGGTGGATTTTTGACTTGCAGCCCCTGTGATGCGGCTTCGAAATAGAGCATCGATTTGTCATGGTCATTGCCCGAGAGCGTCACCTCGCGCCAGCCCTTGCTTTTGCCGAGGGAAACGATGGCGGCGACGTCATTGCGGTCAAAGGGCTTCGTCTCGCCCGGCGCGGCGCCGATGAAATCGCCCTGGGCGTCTTTTTTCACCTGGAGCGTGCGTTCGCTTTGAAGCTTCAGCAGCAGCCCCTGGTTCGCGTCCAGTCTGGCGTCGGCGATGCTGACTTTGCTGGCGTCGATGTCATTGAGGCCATTGGCGGTCAGCAGCGCCGCGATATTGCTGGCGCGCGAAAACCTGCTCGGCGCCGGGAGGATCTGCGAAGGCGCGGTTTCCTCCGGCGCAGGCTCGTTCGCGGTCGGTTTCGTCTGCGACGGCGCGATGCCGGGTGCCAGCGGTTTGCGCGCGGCGGCGGCCAGCTCCATCTCCTTGTTCCAGGCAGTATCGGAAGACAGGAACTCGCCGCACGTTGCGGGCGCGAAGCTTTTGTCCTCGATGTCGTTCGCATAGCAGAAGTATTTTCCTTTGACGTTTTCCGGACCATGCTCGAGCGAGGTCAGCTTGTTTTTCTGCACCAGGAAATTGCCATCGACCTTTTGCGGCGCGCCTTGCAGCGTCATCAGGAAGTTGCCGAATGCGTGGTAGTTCTCTGCCGTGCCCGGACCGCCTTCCAGCGATGTCAGGTTATTATACTGGCAGGAGAAATTGCCGAAGACGCTCCGGGGACAGCCTTCCAGCGTCGACAGGTGATTGTTGCTGCAATTGAAATCGCCGATACAGAGCTGCGGCGCGCCCTTGAGGTCCTCCAGCCGGTTGTGCGAACAGTCGAAGCCGCCGACCTTTTGCGGCGCGCCTTCCAGCGAGATCAGGTTGTTGTTGGCGCAGGAGAAGGTCCCGGAGACTTCGACCCTGGACAGGTCGGGCAGGCGGTCGAGATGCCTATTGGACAGGTCCAGGTCGCCCCAGACCTTCATGGCGCCGTCCTGATCTTTCGAATAATTGACGCCCAGTTTCTGGAGAAGCCGTTCCGCCTCGCTCAGTTGGGGACCTGCGAAGAAGTTGCTGCCGATGTCACTGATTGTGTCCTGCTGCATGACAAACATCTCCCTTGAATATCATTCAAAGCCGACGTTTGTTTTGCCGCTGTGCTGCGAAAGACCGAGGGCGAGAAACAAAAACTTGAAAACCGCTCCTGCCGCAAGACGCACACCGTTTCCTATCTAAAATCGTATCACGCTATTCGATATTATGTCAATTAACCAGCTGTTAACCTTTTGAGTAATGATTGTGATTCAATAGCTTGGTTTATGCCGCTGTCTGTGAAGGCGCGAATCATTCCGTGCGGGCTATTGGCCGCCACGAACGGCGGCGATAGAATTTCACAAGCAAGACGAATTGGTAAAACCATCCGCGATTAAACTATGAACCGGCCCCGGAAGTTCGACATCCCCGATCTCAATCCCGATTTCCGCACCATGACGGAGAAGGACCTGCGCCGTGATATGACGCGGATCAACCGCTGCCTGAGAGAGATGAACAAGGACAGTGACCGCTATTTTCACGAGATCGACGATCTGAGGGGGCTGCGCAAGCGCTACAAGAAGGTCTGGCGCGCGCGGCCCGGACGCGTGTTCCACGATGTCGCCACCCGCAAACGGCGCGAGCATGAGCGCAGGCGCGGCGATCCTTATATTTTTCCGTTCGGACTTTAATTAAGGCTTCGGCGCGGCAGGCTTTTGCGCGGGCGGCGCGGACTTGTCGTCATTGGCGGGTTTCTGCGCGGCCTTGTTCATCTCATGCGCGGCAGCGAGATCCTTAAGCTTCGAGGGCGAGAGTTGTGGTGCAGGCGCAGAAGCCTCGGCCTTCGGCTTGGATTTTTTCTTCGCGGCGCAGCGCTCTTTGAGTTTCGCGAATTGTTTCTTCACGTAGTCGGCGGCCTGATCGATCTTCGGCTCGAGCTTGTCCATCAGCGGCATCGCCATGAAACCGGCGGCAAAACCGATCGCGGTTTCGGCGACAAATGCGGCTACGCCCTGCACGGCGGGGTTGGCCACCATCGTGCCCACAGCGCTCGTCACCATATGCTCCGCGCCGGGGATTCCATGCAGCAGCAGTTCGCCGCCGATGATAAAGAGCGCGACGGTGCCCGCGAAGGAAATCCCTTTCATGATATGCGGCATGACCTTGCCGATACCCTTGCCGAGGCCGCGCGCGGCTTTGGCGAGCGCATTGTCGCCCTGGCGTTCTTCCAGCCACTTGCCGACGCCGTCCATATTGACGAGCCCGCCGATGAGCCCATACATGCCCAGCGTCATGGCCGCGCCGGTTCCCGCGAGAACGGCCAGCTGACCGATCAGCGGCAGCGCCGCGATCATGCTCAGCGTCAAGACGGTGATCTCGGCCGACAGGATGAAATCGACGGTCAGCGCGCCGCGGATTTTGTCCTTCTCGGTTTCCTTCGCCTCGTGCTGATGGCCTTCATGGCCGTGGCCATGCCCGTGCCCCTTGCCGAGAAGATTGTGCGCTCCTTCCGAGGCAAGGTGCAATCCGCCCACCGCCAGCATCGGCAGCACCGCCCAAGGCGCGAAAGCGCTGACGGTGAGGGCGACGGGGATAAGGATGGCCTTATTGAGAAGCGAGCCCTTGATGACCTTCAGCGTCGCCGGAACCCCACGCCCGCGCTCGAGGCCCATGAGCTGCTTGGTATTAACGGCGACATCGTCGCCACAGATGCCCGCCGCTTTCTGCGTGCAGGCTTTCGTCATCGCGGCGATATTGGCGAGGGCGTCGAGCGGCATCCGGTCTCTTTACAAACTGAATTGAAGCCGATGGTAGGAAATTTACTGGTCCGGGGCAAAGGGAAATATGGCCAATCAGCCCTTGGGGGCTGGGTTTTTTATCACCGACGGGGCCTTGGCGTCCGCCATGGGCACGGGTTGCGAATCATTCGCAGCGGATTTAGCGGCGGCATTCAGATCCGCCTTCACGTCGGGGACGGATTTGGGCAGAGACGGCGCTGCATCCGGAGCCGGGACGGAAGATGGTTCGGCGTCGATATCTTCGGCCGGCATGGGCAGCTTGTCGCGGACTTTGCCCGCCAGCTTTCTGCCAAAGTCGGCCAGCCGGTGCCAAGTCGGCATGATCACCCTGCCGACGGGTAGCAGGGCAAAACCCGATACGATTCCGAGCGCCGCATCGCCCGCGAGGCCGAGCGCGCCCTGAACGAATGTGTTTGAACTCATGGTGCCCAGCGCCGTGGTCATGACATGTTCAGCGCCCGGAATGCCATGCACCAGCATGCCGCCGCCCACCATGAACATCGCCGCGGTGCCGAGCAGGCCGATGGTTTTGATCAGCGGGGGCGCCGCATGGACAAAGGTCTTGCCGACGCCGCGCAGGGCTCTGGACACAATATTTTTGCCCGGCGTCCGCACCAGCTTTGCGCCTACATCGTCGAACTTGATCAAGCCCACGATAACGCCGTAAACTCCGGCGGTCATGGCAAGGCCCGCCGCCGCCATCGCGGCCAGCTGCACCGCGAAGGGCGCGCCCACGACGACGCCCAGCGACACCGTCGTGATTTCGGCCGAGAGCAGCAGGTCGGTGCGCAACGCGCGCCTGACGTGGCGGTTTTCCCAAGCCTGATGGTCGTTCTCCTCGGCCTCGGTATGCTGCTTCACGGGCTGCAGCTTTTTATTGACGATCTTGTCGACAGAGTCAAAGCACAGCAACGCGCCGCCCACAGTGAGTGCGGGCAGGATCAGCCCGGGCATCGTGAAGCTGAGCGCCAGCGCGCAAGGGATCATCAGCGCCTTGTTCCGCAAGGAACCTTTGACGACGCGCATGACCATGGGCGTCTTGCGCTCGGGCTGGCCGCCGATCAACTGGTTGCAGCTGATCGCCAGGTCGTCCCCGACCACGGCAAGAGTTTTAGCGGCGGCTTTCTCGGACATCGCTGCCATCTGCGACAGCTGCGCCATAAATCCAGCAGACATCGTGCCTCGGAGATATCTTTCCTAATTGGAGGGGGAGCCTAGCCGTTCGCACGCAGCTTGAGAAGATGCTATCGCGATGCTTGAATTCATGCGGAAATTCCGACATCATTTCACGTAATGTTATAATTTTTGGAGCGCGTCAAAAGAACTGCGCCCGCTCTTCTTTTCGAAGACACGGGCGCAGCGATCGATACCATTTTATTTAGCGATGGCCGTGCGGGCGCGGCGCGGGATGGCCGTGGAATCCTTCGTGGCCGCGCTCGATGATGACGGGGCGTTCGTGGAAGTCGCGGCGCACGCCATGATCGAAACCCACGACGATGCCGAAGCCGCCGCGATAGCCGAAGCCCGGCCCTTCCCAGATAACCGGCCGGTGGACCCAGTAGGGATTCCAGCCGTAAACGCCGAAACCGACGCCGACGACGGCGACTGGCGGCGGCACCAGTACATAGGCCGGTGGATAGGTGACGATGGCGCCGCCAAGCTCGCGGCTCTGCTGCGTCGCGGCGGCGGAATTCACGGCGCCCTGGAAGGATGCGGAATCCCTCGGATTGTCGAGGTTATAGGTGCTGCGGACGCTGTAGTTGCTCTGGCCGTTAGGCGCGGTCGTCAGGTTGAACTCGATGCCCACATGCTGGCCCGAGGGCAGCGTGCCCTGAGCAAAGCCGCGGCCCGCGAGCGGATAGGCAGTCTGGACGCCGACGTTGTAGGCGAAGTTGTAAACATCGTCGATGCTGAGCTGCGGCGCCGGGGTGACGGCGGGCTGGACGGCGACATTGGTGGGCTGCGGCGCGGGACCGGCGACGCCTGCCGACTGTGCGCTCGCGGTGCCGGCGACGCCGAGCGTGGTGGCGGCGGCGAGGCTGAAGGCGAGAAGAGCTGATTTCGAACGTTTCATGGCAAAAACCTCTTAAGGTTAAAATTGCGACGGAAGCGATTTATGCGGAATGTATACTGTCGAAGCGGGAAATCGTCAATTTCCTTATCATGAGATTATTCTCATGGTGAGCATTTTTCCTATTTCTTCAAGGGCTTGTTTCCCATCACTTTTTTTCGGGACAGGGCCGCAGAATAGCTCAAGGGGACGGAGGATTCGCGGACGAGGGCGGTTTTTGCTGCGGCGGCAAGGAGCTCTCGCCGCCGGCCGGTTTCGCCGCCGCATTGAGGTTGGCTTTGGCGTCCGGGGCGGATGATAGCGCAGGCGTTGCTACCGGCGTCGGGACGCGAGCGGGGGCGGGCGCATCGTCGTCATCATCCGGCGCGGAGGCGCGTTGCGGGCGGATCTTGCCCAGCAGCTTCTTTCCGAAGTTCCAGCTCTTTTCGACGGCCGGTTCGATGACCTTCATAAAGGGGATGGCGGCAAATCCCGCCGCGACACCCGCGGCGGTTTCAATCGCGCCGATGGCGATATTCTGGACGAAAGGATTGGCGCTGACGGCGGTCAGCATGTTCGCCATCAGGTGCTCGCCGCCCGGAATGCCGTGCACCACCATCCCGCCGCCCACGAGGAACATCGCGACGGTGCCGATGACGCCGATGGTCTTGATGACGGGGGGCGCCGTCTTTTGCAGGAGCCTGCCGACGGCGCGCGTCGATTTTGCGACCAGGCCCTTGCCTTCCTTCTTCGCCAGTGCCGCGCCGATATCGTCGAGCTTGATCAGGCCGCCGACGATGCCGTAGACGCCGACAGTCATCGCAATGCCCGCGGCGATCATCGCGACAGCCTGCGCCGCGAAGGGCGCGGCAGCGACGGTCCACAACGAGACGGCGACAATCTCTGCCGACAGGATCAGGTCGGTCTTGATGGCTTTCCTGACATGGCGCTTTTCCCAGGCGGCATGGTCGTGCGACTGCGCCTCGGGCGTGCCGGGGGCGGGCTTGGGTTTCTTGTGAAGGAACTTGTCGATGCCTTCATAGCAAAGATAGGCGCCGCCGACGGTCAGGGCCGGCATGATCAGTCCGGGCAAGGTGAGGCTGAGGGCGAGCGCGCAGGGGATCAGGATCGCCTTGTTTTTGGCGGAGCCTTTCGCGACCGCCCAGACCATGGGCAGCTTGCGGTCGGGCTGGCCGCCGATGAGCTGTTTCGAATTAATGGCAAGGTCGTCGCCCACGATGCCGGCCGTCCTGACGGTGGCTTTTTTGGACATCAGGGCAGCTTGTCGCAATACTGCGGCAATTCCGGCGGACATCTTTCCTCGTTTAAAAGACAGGGCGTCGGTATTTTTCCTAACGCCAGACAGGATATAACATCCGGGGCGGTTTTAGAAGCACAATCGACGCGAATGGGTGGAACCTAAACCACTGAAATTGCTGAAAATACATTGATTAGATTGACATAATTTTTGACAACTGATACAAAAGCATCAAAAAGAGGATAACAAATGTTCAAAAGGCTCTATTCCGCCGGCTTCGATTTTGCCGAAAACACGCTCCAAAAGGCATTCCGCGGCAAGACCATGACCCCCGAGGAGAAGAAAGACGCATCCGGCATGCTGGGCCTCGCGCTGGGCGGCATCCTGGAGAATGTGGGGTTAGGCGGCATGGCTCTGACGCTTGTCGCCGGTGCCATTATTGGCTTTACCACGCCCGGCGGCCTTCCCTTGGCGACGCTCGCGGCGGGCCTGCTGGCTGGCACGGCGCTGGCAGGTATCGGTACCTTCGGCATCGGCATGCAGCACGGCGCCGACAAGAATTGCGGCTTCCTGACTTTCTCGCGCGAATTTCACCGTTCGGTGCGCAAGGAAATACTGAACACGATCCTGCGCCGCCCCAAGACGCCCGACGCAACGACCTCCGTCATTTTTAAAGAAGACGCGAAGCCGGCCTCCGAAAGCTTCGCGCAGGCCGCGCAGCCCGCGCAACTTCCGCAGGCAGCGCCCGAGGTGTTGGCGCGCACGGCGGCAACTGTCTCAACGCCGGAGCCGAAATGAGCTTGAAGGTCAATATCTCCGCCGAAACGGACGAAACCGGCGGCCTTCCCGACATCAAGGCGCAGCATGTTGTCTCGGTCGACGCAAGTTCCTGCGGCGACGAGGCGCAGGCCATCGCCGAAGCGGCGCAATTCATGGACCGCATGGATATCCCGTCGCTGAGGCTGCGCTACGGGCTTGGCGCGATCGACCTGCGCAAGGGCGACGATCTCAAGGCCAAGACGCATGAGCTGTTCTTTTCAAGCTGCTGCTTCAATCTTTACGAAGTCCCGAACCTTAATCAGCGCGAATTCAACTTCGGCGACCCGATCCGCCCCTGCAAAATCGAGGAGGCGGCACACAGCGCGCTGCGCATCTCAAAGCAGTTCGACTGCAAGGTGTCCTTCAAGTTCAACCAGGTCGCCGTGCCGCCGGTGGAGCAGCATGAGCCGATCACGCCCGAACATATCCGCGCGGTGGCCGACAGCTATTACCGGGCGAAGGACAAAAGCTTCCGGCGTTAAAGCGGCTTACTCCGCAGCTTCCATATAGCTTTCGAGGGGCGGGCAGGAGCAGACGAGATTGCGGTCGCCCGCGGCCGCGTCGATGCGTCCCACCGGCGGCCAGTATTTGTCCGCCGCGAGCATCGCCGACGGGAAAGCCGCCTCATGCCGCGAATAGGGGCGATCCCACTTCTCCACCGTCAGGTCGGCCAGCGTATGCGGCGAGAGGAGCAGCGGGTTCTTGTCCTTGGGCCATTCGCCCCTTTCCACCCGCGCGATTTCGTTGCGGATGACGGTCAGCGCCTCGATGAATCGGTCGAGCTCGGCCTTGCTTTCGCTCTCCGTGGGCTCGATCATCAGCGTACCCGGCACCGGGAACGAGACCGTCGGCGCATGGAAGCCGAAATCCATCAGGCGTTTTGCGATATCGCCCACATCGACCCCCGCCGAGGTCTTGAAGGGGCGGGTATCGAGAATGCATTCGTGCGCGACGAAGCCGTTCTTGCCCTTGTAGAGCGTGGTGTACAGCTTCTCGAGCCGCTTGGCGATGTAGTTGGCGTTCAGGATCGCGACCTGCGTCGCTTTCTTGAGGCCTTCCGCGCCCATCAGCGCGATATAGACCCAGGAAATCGGCAGGATCGAGGCCGACCCATAAGGCGCCGCCGACACCGGGCCGATCGCATCCTCGCCGCCGACCCCGCCGACAAGCGGATGACCGGGCAGGAAGGGGGCGAGATGTTCCGCGACGCCAATGGGCCCCATGCCGGGCCCGCCGCCGCCGTGCGGAATGCAGAAAGTCTTGTGCAGGTTCATGTGCATAACGTCGGCCCCGAACTTCGCGGGGGACGCCAATCCGACGAGCGCGTTGAAGTTCGCGCCGTCCATATACACCTGTCCACCATTCTCGTGGATGATGCGGCAGATTTCGCGGATTTCCTCCTCGAACACGCCGTGCGTGGATGGGTAGGTGACCATCAGCGCGGAGAGATCGTGCTTGTGCGCTTCGGCTTTCGCGCGCAGGTCGTTCAGATCGACGTTGCCGTTGTCGTCGCAGGCGGTGATGACGACCTCCATGCCCGCCATGACGGCGGAGGCCGGGTTCGTGCCGTGCGCGGAGGAGGGGATCAGGCAGATCTTGCGGTGCCCTTGCCCCTGCGCCTCGTGGAACGCCTTGATGGCGAGAAGCCCCGCATATTCGCCCTGGCTGCCCGCGTTGGGTTGCAGGGACACGGCGGCGAAGCCCGTCAGAGCGCAGAGCTTCTGCTCGAGATCCTTGAGCATCAGGCGATAGCCTTCGGCCTGGTCGAGCGGCGCGAAGGGGTGCATATCAGCGAATTCCGGCCAGGAGATCGGGATCATCTCGGCGGTCGCGTTCAGCTTCATCGTGCAGGAGCCCAAGGGGATCATCGAGCGGTTGAGCGCGATGTCCTTATGCTCGAGATGGCGCAGGTAGCGCAGCATCTCGGTTTCCGATCGGTACAGATGGAAGGTCGGATGCGACAGGAACTCGGACGTGCGGCGGCAGGCCTGCGGCAGCAGCGACGGCGCCGAGGCATCCAGCGCTTCGACGCTGAAACCCTGCGCGCTCTTGCCGGAGAAGACCTGCCAAAGCGTGAAGATTTCCTCGCGCGTCGATTTTTCGTCGAGCGAGACGCCGATGCGCCCGTCGCCGAAATCGCGCAGGTTGATGCTGTTCTGACGCGCGCGGGACAGGATATCCTGCGCGGTGTCGCCGACATCGACGGTGAGCGTGTCGAAGGCGGAATCGTTTTCCATCTCGAAGCCGAGCTTGGCGAGGCCGGCGGCCAGGATCGAGGTCAGGCGATGGACGCGCGATGCGATGGTCTTGAGCCCTTCGGGCCCGTGATAGACGGCATAGAAGCTCGCGATATTCGCCAGCAGGACCTGCGCGGTGCAGATGTTGCTGGTCGCTTTCTCGCGCCGGATATGCTGCTCACGCGTCTGGAGCGCGAGACGAAAGGCGGGCTTGCCGTGGTTGTCGACCGAAACGCCGACAATGCGGCCGGGAAGCTGGCGCTTGTATTCGTCTTTTGTCGCCATGAAAGCGGCATGCGGGCCGCCATAGCCGAGCGGCACGCCGAAGCGCTGCGCCGAGCCCAGCACTACGTCCGCACCCCATTCGCCGGGCGGCTTGAGGAGCGTAAGGGCCAGCAGGTCGGTTGCAACCGCGACGATCATCCCTTTGCCATGCGCCTTGGCGGTCAGGGCGGCATAATCCTGGATGTCGCCGGTCGTGGATGGATACTGGATGAAGAGCGCGAAACCGTCCTTCTCGACGAGGTCGGAGGGCTTGCCGGTGACGACCTGGAGGCCGAGCGGCTTCGCGCGGGTTTCGATGATGGCAATCGTCTGGGGATGGGCGTTTTCGTCCACGAGGAATGTGTGGCTCTGCGAGGTGCTGACGCGCTTGGCGAGCGTCATCGCTTCCGCGGCCGCCGTGCCTTCGTCGAGCATCGACGCGTTGGCGAGCGGCATGGCGGTTAAGTCCATGATCATCTGCTGGAAGTTGATCAGCGCTTCCAGGCGGCCCTGTGAAATCTCGGGCTGGTAAGGCGTATAGGCCGTGTACCAACCGGGGTTCTGCAGCACGTTGCGCAGGATGACGTTGGGCGTGATCGTGTCGTAATAGCCCGTGCCGATGAGCGAGCGGAACACCTTGTTCTGCTTCGCCATGTCTTCGAGCTTCTTCAGCGCCTCGAATTCCGTCATCGGGTCGCCGACGGCGGGAGGCGATTTTTCGAGGATAGCGCCCGGCACCGATTTGGCGGCGAGATCGTCGAGGCTGGAGGCGCCCACCGTGCGCAGCATGGCGGCGATTTCGTCATCGCCCGGGCCGACATGTCGGCGGATGAAGTCGTTGCGCTGTTCGAGATCGGAGAGGGTCGGCGTCATGCGTTTAGAGTCCTTTAATATAGGCATCGTAGGAGCTTTCGTCTTTCAGGCCGGAGAGTTCGCTGTCGTTCGCGATTTTGACTTTGAAGAACCAGGCCTTGCCGAGCGGGTCCTGGTTCACGAGCGCGGGGTCTTTCGCGAGATCATTGTTGACCTCGACGACTTCGCCAGTCACAGGGGAATAAAGCTCGCTCGCCGACTTCACGGATTCGACGACGCCCGCTTGGCCGCCCTTGGCGACCTTCGCGCCGATCTTGGGCAGTTCGACATACACGACATCGCCCAGCGCCTTCTGCGCATAATCGGAAATGCCGACGGTGCCGATATTGCCGTCGATGCGGATGTATTCATGGTCTTCGCTGAAGAGTATTTTGGTCATTGGTCTTTCCCTCTGGTTAGTCTTTCTTATACTTATGCGGCACGAACGGCAGCGCCACGACCTCGCAGGGGCGGGGCGTGCCGCGCAGCATCGCATTGAGCTTGGTGCCGACTTTGGCGCAGTCGGCATTCACGTATCCCATCGCGACCGGCCCGTCGACCGTGGGCCCAAAGCCGCCCGAGGTGATGACGCCGACCTTCTTCTCGCCGACGAACAGCTCGGTCTTCTCGCGGATGGGCGCCTTGCCCTCGGGCTTGATGCCGACGCGCACGATAAAGGTGCCGTGTTCCAATTGCTTCATGATCTTGTGCGCGCCCGGGAAGTTCGCTTCTTCGCGGCGGCGCTTGGGGATGACCCATTTCAGGTTCGCGTCGATGGGTGATGAATGCTCGTCGATGTCGTGGCCGTAAAGGCACAGGCCCGCTTCGAGGCGTAAGGAATCGCGCGCGCCGAGGCCGATCATCTTCACTTCCGGCTCCTGCAGCACTTCGCGGCAGAAAGCCTCGGCGAAATCGTTGGGCACCGAGATCTCGTAGCCGTCCTCGCCCGTGTAGCCCGAGCGGGAGATGAAGAATTCATGGCCTTTATATTTCATCTTCTGCGAGGTCATGAATTTCATCTGCATCGCGTCGGGAAAGAAGACGGTCATGACTTGCTCGGCCTTCGGGCCCTGCAGCGCGATAAGCGAGCGCTTGGCGAGATATTCGAGGCGCGTGACCGCGCCGATCTTCTTGTGGATATAGGCGAAATCGGTTTCCTTGCGCGACGCGTTCACGATCAGGAACAGCGTATGCGCGTCCCAGCGCGTGACCATCAGGTCATCGATGATGCCGCCGTCGTCGTTGAGCAGCACGGTGTAGCGGATCTGCCCGGGTTTGAGGCCGATGATGTCGCCCGGCACGACTTTTTCGAGCGCGGTCGCGGGATCGGTCGTCGGGCTCGACAATGTCGCCTGGCCCATGTGCGAGACATCGAACAAGCCAGCCGAGGTGCGCGTCTGGATATGTTCTTTGAGCACGCCCATGCCCTCGTATTGCACAGGCATGTCGTAGCCGGCGAAGGGCACCATTTTGGCGCCAAGGCTGACGTGCAGATTCCAGAGTGCGGTCTTGTGAAGCGGGGCTTGATCTTTTGTCGCGGGTTCCAAGGCAAATTCCTTATGTTGTCAAGAACTTGCCCCGCTCTGTCTTCTTTGCCTTAGAGATTCCGCGCCCGTTTTCGGTCGCTTGCTCCTTTGGCGCAGATCGAACTGCTTTCCAGAGTAGCGCTTTAGCCGGGCGGTCCTTTTGCCTGAGAGTTTTCCGGGGTGAATTGCTCCTTCGGCGCCGGTTTTAACCGGCCTCTCCCGCCTGGCGTGTCGCTTTGCGAATTGACAGTAATGGCTCTTGATTTAAAGTCAACTCAAGGAATTAAGGGGAGTATCCTTCATTATGTCGACTTCAGTCAGGAAAGCGCGTGCCTCGATTACGTGGACGAGCTATGCGCTTGGATTCATTGTGTTGTTCCTGACGGTTTACGTGCTGTCCATCGCCCGGGAAATTTTTGTCCCCCTCGTCATTGCCGTTTTCGTCTGGTACCTCATCAATGCAATCGCGCGGCTACTTATGAGCTGGCGGCCGGCGGATGTGCAGATTCCAAGATTTTTATGCTTCGCCACCGCCATCGCGACGCTGCTTCTCGGCGTGTACGGCATCTTCGTGTTGATCAAGCAGAACGTGAAACAGGTGGCAGAGAGGGCGCCCGATTACCAGCAGCGCTTCGAGGCCATCGAAAACCGAGTGATGAACCTCGCGGGCCTCGACCATATCCCGACCATGTCCGAGCTCGTCCAGAAGATCAACATCGGCGAATTCATCGGCAAGGCGGCCGCCACGCTGGCAGGCTCGACGGGCATGACAGTCGAGGTCCTGTTCCTGACCGGCTTCCTCTTGTTCGAACAGCGCTTCTTTGATCGCAAGATCCAGGGCATGACCCGCGACCGCCGGGGCGAAGAGAAATTCCGCTACATCCTGACCGACATCGATTTCAAGATTCAGCGCTACATCGGCGCGAAAACGCTGGTCAGCACGCTGGCGGCCATCGCTACCTACGGGATTTTACGCTTCGCCCAGGTCGACTTCGCGGCCTTCTGGGCGCTGCTGGCCTTCTTCCTGCACTTCATTCCTTACGTCGGCACCTTCGGCGCCATCGCGCTGCCCTCGATCATGACGCTGGTGCAGTTCGAAGATCTCGGCACGTTCCTCTCGGTCGTGCTGGCCCTGTCGGTCGCCTTGATGCTGATCGGGCACATCCTCGACCCGCGCCTGCTGGGCGAGCTGTTGAACTTGAGCCCCATCTGCATCATCCTGTCTCTCGCCGTCTGGCGCGAGATCTGGGGCGTGCCGGGCATGTTCCTCGCCATCCCGATCCTCGCGATCCTCGTCATCACCCTGTCTCAGTTCGAGTCTACGCGGCCGATCGCCGTGCTGCTCTCGAAGTCAGGCGTGCTGGAAAAAGCGCCGAAGTCGAAGGATTAGGCGGCTTTTCAGGGCCCTTTGAGGTGCTTGCGCATGCGCGCCAGCTGGCCTTTGATGCTCTGATCGTACACCCGGTCGCCGACGATGATCTTTATGCCGCCGATGAGGTCGGGGTCGACCTTCACTTCCGGCTCGGCCGAAACATTGAAGCGTTTCTTGATCGTGCCCCTGAGGTTCTGCAATTGCGCGTCGGTCAGCGCGGTCGCGGAGATGATCGTGACTTTGGCCAGCGGTTCGCCCCTCAGCGCGGCTTCCGCTTTCTTGCGCTCCTCGACGAAGCCCTTGTGGATCCAGGGCAGCAGGGACAGCTTCTTGTCCTTGATCAGCAGCCGGACGAACTTGCGCTGCATCTCGTCGGCTTCCAGCGCGTCCATCACCTTGTCCATGATTGTATCGAGCGCGCCCGCTTTCAGACGTGGGTCGTGCGGAATTTTTTTGAGCTCGGGATCCTGCAGAACTTCGGCCAGCTGCGACAGTTTCAGCTCCCAATCCGCGACCGTGCCGTCCTCGCTGGCAATTTCATACGCCGCCCGGGCGTAAGGGGTGGCGCGCTTCTTCGCGGTCTTTTTGTCCGGACGGGGTTCCATGCGGGCTCCTGGGGATTGTGGGAACTCCGGTTATGCCGAAAAGCGGGCGAGCGGTCAATCCGTCAACTCTTGTCCTTGAAAACAAAGCGGGAATAGAACCAGCTCAAGGCCAGCAGGCTGAGACCTAAGCCCATGAAAGAGAAGACGCGATAAAGACCGGTCAACTCGGAAGCATCGTAGAGGAACACCTTGGCGATGGTCAGGACGATCAGCACCAGCGACGCCACGCGCAGCGCCTTGTCCTTGAGCATCGTGCCAAGGAACAGCAGCAGCCCGCCCAGCACCAGCCAGACGACGGAGTAGGCGTAAACTTCGGCGTTGGGCGTCACGCCCTCGGTGAGGATGTTCGGATGGAAGGCGTTTCGCACGTTATACGAGATGAAGGTGAACAGCAGCACCAGCATGATGCTGCCGCGCAGCGTCCGCGACATGGTGACGAGGCGCAGCTGCGGCTGGTCTTCCAGCCAGAGCCAGAAGCAGGGCAGCAGGTAAGGGAAGACCAGACTATTGAACAGGAACGTCGAGCCGACGTCCATGTGGGCATTGAACAGCGGGTTGGAGGTCAGGAAGTCGAACCAGAACACGCGGAAGGCCGCCATCGCGAAGATGGCCGAGCCGCTCCAGACCACGGCGCGGCGCGACAATTGCCGCCCCGCATAGGCGATGGCCAGGCCCGCGCCGAAGAACAGGTTGGTGATGACGCCGCGCTCGAAAAAGCCGGCGCGGTGGAACAGCTCGCTCTTCTCGACATGGAAGACGTGGCGGGTCGCATAATAGATCAGCAGCGCGCCCAAGGCCGCGGTCGCCATTTCGAAAACTTCCGCGAGCTTGCCGTCGCGCTGGCGCTGGACCAGCCAGGCGCTGCCGCCGATCATGAGCATCGGCAGGCCGATATGGAACATCGGGTCTTCGGCGAGCGGCAGGCGGCCATGCCAGAAATCCAGCGATTGGCCGAACAGGCTGTTGACGACGACCGATGCCAGCATCAGCAGCTGGTCGCCCATCAGGAAGATGAAGACACCGAACAGGATGGCCGCGATCTCGCGCAGGGCCTTGATGTCGACCTTGAGGTTGATCCAGCAGACGGCAAGGATCTCGGCCGCGAAGGCGACGGGGAGAGAGTCGGTGTCCACCTCGATGGTCAGCGCGACCGACATGAAGGCTGTCGCGGTCAGCGCCGTCACGGCGAGGATCTGCTGCCGCAGCGCGTCTTCGCCGCGGAACTTCTTCATGAACAGGGCCGTCAGGGCGGTGAAGCCCGCCGCCAGGACGAGCGCGATCATGCCCCAGAGGTGAAGCGTCTCGGTGTGGGCGATGCTCAGCAGGTCATAGAGTCTCTCTTTGAGCCGAAAATAGGCAAGGCCATAGAACGACAGCGCCGCGGCCGACAACAGGCCCGCCGCCTTAAGGGTCGGCCGCCCACGCAGCAGCATGAAGCTGCCGAGGTTATACAGCACGGCGAAGGCCAGCAGTGTCAGTGCGTATGTCGCATCGTCGGCGTGATTCCAGATCGCCAGCATGAGCAGGCTGGCAATCATCGACAGCCAGGGGGCAAGCGCATATTCTGACGGCTTGAACCAGGCAAGGCCCAGGCAGCCGGTGCCCAGGATGCCGTACAGCCACCAGTCTTCGATGGCGAAATTGCTCTGTCCGGTCACCAGCGCCATCAGGACCACGCTGCCTGCAACGGCCAGATAGCTTGTCTTGCGCCCCAGGTCGGGACTGTAGGGGTTTGCATCCAAAGCCTTCGGCGTCTCGGCCTTCTGCGCGGCGAAGAGGGCGACCGCCGTCACGGCCAGCAGGAAGAAGCTGAGCCAGATGCCGTCGTCAGGACGGAAATCGGTGACCAGCCACACCGGCACCCACAGGAACGAAAGCAGCAGCACGGGGATGGCGAGCACCCACCAGGCCAGCATCGAGATGACGGTGAAGAAACCCCCGACGAGCATGAGCAGGTAGGTGAACAAGGCGGCCGCGTTCGGATGCCCGGTCTGGATCAGCGCAGGCGTGAGGAAGCCGCCGAGCAGCCCCAGGATGGCGATCGGCATGCCGTGCCGCACCGATAGGATGACCGCCAGCGCCGTGACCAGCGCCATGGCCACGAAGCCGGCCGGCGGATATATCAGGTGCAGCATGGTCGTGGCGGCGAAGATGGTCGCGTAAAGGTCGGCGATGCCGGCGCCGGTCACGGCCTGCGCGATGCGCGCGCCATCGGCCATATCGGGCTTTTTCATGCGGATAAAGGAGCCCGCCGCCAGGAGCGCCACGCCGAACAGGAAACCCAGGATGATGCGGACTTCGGGCGTCAGCAGCCCCATGTCGATCGAATATTTGACGAGATAAAAGCCCGCGAAAGCCAACGCCACGCCGCCGATCCAGACCGGCAGCTTCTTGCCGAAGTTGAATTCAAAGTCCTGCGGATGCGGCGGTTCGGGCGGCGCGGGGGGCTTACGGTCGAAAACGGCGCGGCGCGACACGGTTTCCGCCGCGGGTGCCGGCGTCGCCGACGGTTCGTCAATCATATCTTCCGGGACATAGGTGGCGGACGGCGGCAGCGCAGACTCGGATGCGGGTGCTGGCGTCGGAGCCGGCGTTTCAGACCAGTCCTGCCACGACGGCTTGTCCGCCGGCTTCCAGAAGGTTTCGGTGACGGGGGTGGAAGCGGCGGCCGTGGGCGAGGGGGGGTGCTCCGGCCAGACGCCGGCGGCGGCCGAGGGTTGCGCAGGCGCCGGAGACGGCGCCTGCTGTTGGACCTTGCGTCTCAGCGCGTGCAGTTCGTTGCGCAGATCGAAGATGTCGCGTTCCAGCGCCGTGGCGCGGCGCGAGGTGCCAATGATGATGAAAAGACCGACGACCAGTATTATAAATGATAGCCCTTCCATCTCACCCCGTCTTGAAAGCGCCCTGTATCAGGGCCGCGGTGGCTTAGGCCCCGGCGCTTTCTTTTTTGCGTCTTGTTCCCTTGCGGCTTCCTCGGCTTTCAGGGCTTTGCGATCCGGCTTGCCGATCATGGTTTTCGGCAGGCTGTCGCGATACTCGAACAGCTTGGGCATTTCGTAGGGCGCAAGCTTGTCCTTGAGGAATTTTGTCATGTCCGCCTGGGGCACCTGCTGGCCCGGCTTGAAGACGATGTAAGCCTTCACGTTCTCGCCGCGGTATTCGTCCTTGACGCCAGCTACGATGACTTCCGACACGTTCGGGTGCTGGAGGATCGCTTCCTCGACCTTGCGCGGGAAGACCTTCAGGCCGGACGCGTTGATCATGTCCTTGATGCGGTCGACGATGAAGATATAACCGTCATCGTCCATATAGCCGACGTCGCCGGTGTGGAAGAAGCCGTCCTTGTCCATGACTTTCGCGGTTTCATCCGGGCGGTTCCAGTACCCCTTCATCACCTGCGGGCCGCGCAGGCAGATCTCGCCTTCGACCTTGATCGGGCATTCCTGATCCGGGAATTCCAGGTTCACGATGCGCACTTCCGTCTTGGGCAGCGGCATGCCGATGGAATTGATCTTCTTCTGGCCGTGCACCGGGTTGGCGGTGACGATGGGCGAGGTTTCCGACAGGCCATAGCCTTCGGTCAGCTCCATGCCCACGCGCGCTTTCCAGGCCTGCGCCGTGGTTTCCGGCAGCGATGCGCCGCCGGAGAGGCAGACCTTCAGCGACGAGAGATCGTATTTCGCGCAGTTTTTATGGTCGAGCAGCGCCTTGTACAGCGTGGGAACGCCCGCGAACATCGTGGGCTTTTCCTGGTCGATGGTCTTCAGCGTCGTTTCCGCGTCGAACTTGGGCAGCATGACGAGTTCGGCGCCCAGGTGGATCGACAGGTTCATCTGCACCGTCATCGAGAAGACGTGGAAGAAGGGCAGGACGGCCAGCATCTTGTCCTGCTTGGCGCCATATTTCGACCCGTTCGAGAACCAGAGTTCGGCCTGGTTCACGTTGGCCGACAGGTTCGCGTGGGACAGCATCGCCGCCTTCGGAATGCCCGTGGTGCCGCCCGTGTATTGCAGCACGGCCAGGTCTTCGGGCTGGATGTCGACGGGCTTCAAGGCGCCCTTGCTTTTCAGCATCTTCGAGAAGGGGATGTGCTGCTTGTCGTTCTTCACCTTGACCGTATCGGACTTGCCGAACAGGCCCTTCACGCCGTTGATGGCGCGGTAGGCGAAGCCCTTGACGGAGGGCAGCGCGTCGGCGAGGTCGGCGACGATGATTTTCTTGAGGCAGGTCGAACCGTCGAGCATCTTGTCGACCTTGGGCTGCACCTGCTTGACGTTGATCGACACCATGATGTCGCACTGGGCGTCGTTGATCTGGTGCTTCATCTCCTGCTCGGCATAGAGCGGGTTGAAGTTCACGACCGCGGCCCCGCTTTTCAGGATGCCGTAATAGGCGATGACATAGAAGGGCGTGTTGGGCAGGCACAGGCCGACGCGGTTGCCCTTGCCGATGCCCTGGTCCTGCAGGCTCTTGGCGAATTTCGTCGACAGCTCATCGACTTCCTTGAAGGTCAGCTGCTTACCCATGAAGCTCAGGCACGGCTTGTCGCCGTTTTTCTTGACCGAGTCTTCGAAGACCTTGACCATCGTCGACACGGGCACATCATCGTCCCAGTGGATATCGACGGGATAGTTCTTGTCCCAGGGGCGGTTGGGCTGCGGGGAAGCGGAAGACGTCATTACTTTGCTCTTTCTGCGATAGGGCGGCACGATATGCGCAGCTCCGTTGCGGAGATGCGGGCACACACCAACCCTTACAGCCGTTTTGTTGTTATTAGCGAAATTACGGATAGGGCAAACCGTAACAGCTCCAAAACGCACTGTAAAGAAAGAGTCTTTTTTCATAGAGGAGGGATGAGGCCTTCCGGAAAATACCGGCGCGGCGGTTCCGGTGAACACCGGAAGCGGTGCGATAGAACGCTGCTGATGCTGAACGACGCCTGCCATAAAAAGCCCCATCTATTTCCAGATTATCAAATAATTTGACGATGTTCAATTAAAAATTATACATCGTTCAATTAATTGGCCTTTTTGCGCTGTCTGTACGCGCTCAGACAAGGAGGAGTTTTTACCGTTTATAAAACTTCGTTACTGATTCCACGTCTATGTCGAAGTCGCCTAAGTTGATAACGGAGCCGATGATAAAATTTGCGAAGTCGGCACGAAGCGCCAATCCGGTGCTGTCGTAGCCATTCTCTGCCTTAAAAATCAGCGAGAGAGTGCTGGTTTCATAGATGCAATCTGGATTTTCAAGCCAAGGCCGATTTTTACGGACGTCGTCTTCAATATATTTTGCGGCCTCTTCACCGTCCTCGAGGGAAATGGGGTAGGCACGTAGGACGATGCGATACATTTCTACTGGATCGGACATTAAACTCACCTAGAAAAAAGGCGGCTCTTACGAACCGCCTTTTTTAAATCTATCCGCTTAAAGCTTACGGAGCCGGCGGTGCCGACTTCGGCGGTTCTTTTGCCTTCGGCTTGGTCGCATCCGTCTCGGGAACGGCGGGAGCGATGAAGTCCAGGATGCCCGAGCCGGTCGAGGGCTTCTTGGCATTGTCCTGCTTCACTTCCTCGATCTTCTTGCCGGCGGCTTCGGAGCCTTCGACGACCTTGTCTTTCACGACCTCGAAAGCATGCATGGCTTTTTCGCCGGCGGCATTCGCGGCCTTGTCGAGCTTGTCGGCGAGGGGCTTGGCTTTTTCGGCGAGCTCGGCAGTTTTTTCGGCCGCGGCATCGGTCACTTTTTCGACCTTCTTCGAGACGTCGTTATAAGTCTCGATGCCTTTCTTCGCCCACTTGATGGCGGTCGTGGTGCGCTTGAAGGTTTTTTCGGCGGCTGCTTTTTTCGCCTGTTTGATCTTCGCGGGATCGGTCTCTTCCTTGAGATGGTCTTCCGCTTTCTTCTTCAGATTGTCGAAAAATTTTTTCAAGCCCATGGCCCTTTCCTCTTTAAAACTTTTGATTTTTCATGATATGGCGCGAAGCCTAGACCAGCAAGGCGCAAAAGTCAAACGTTATGGGAAGCGTTTTAAAACAGCGCCAGCTGCGCGGTTTTCTGCGCCTCATCCTGACGGGCGAAGGCGGCCGGGGTTGCCAGAAGGACGAGGGACTCAGAGGTAAATTTTTCCATATTATTCCACGCGGCGCGACCGCGCGCGCTCGTCAATATCACCGGCATGCGGTCGTGAATGCCGGCAACCGGCGCTTCGGCGGCTTTCGTGACAATGGCGAAAGTCTCGCGCACCTCGCCGGTCTTCGGGTCGGCCCATTCGTCCCACAGGCCGGCGAAGGCGAAAGGCGTCTCGTTCGCGAGGTGGAAGTCGAACGGCTTCGAGGGTTTAAAGGATTTATCCCATTCGAAGAAACCATTGGCCGGAATGGCGCAGCGCTTCGCCTTCCGGAATGAAGGCTTTTCTTCCAGCGTCTCGATCCGGGCGTTGATGATCTTGGTCTTCAGGTCTTCCTTCGACCAGTGCGGCACGAAGCCCCACGTCATATATATGAGCCTGCCGTCCGCGATGACCGGCGCCTTCATGCCCGGCGCCACGATACCCGACGCCTCGAAGCCCGGCATATCCGCGATGCCGAAAACCTCGGCCAGCGTACCGAAAGGGCTGATTTGTTTATAGCGTCCGCACATAAAATCATTCCGTATGTTCCCTCTTCCGCGCTTGTCGCGGGAGAGGGTTAGGGAGAGGGATTGTCCCGGCCTCAACGGCAAGTGCAGTACAATCCCTCTCCCCAGCCCTCTCCCAACATGCGTTGGGAGAGGGAGCTTTTCTGCTCCCTTTGAAAGTCAAAGCCCATATATTATAGTCCATAGCCTGAATCGAAGGGATAAAGCAAATGCCCGCACTCGCCAACGCCAAGACCGTCCTGACCGGAGTGAAGCCTACGGGCGCGCCGCATATCGGAAATTATATCGGCGCCATCCGACCGGCAGTGCGTCTCGCGGCGGAACATGGCCGCAGCTATCTCTTCATCGCCGACTATCACGCGCTGAACGCGGTGCAGGATGCGAAGGCCTTGCGCGAAGACAGCTACCAGGTCGCGGCCTGCTGGCTCGCGCTGGGGCTCAATCCCGAAAAGACGGTGCTCTACCGCCAGTCCGACATCCCCGAGATATTCGAGATCGTCACGATCTTAAGCGCCGTCACGCCCAAGGGCCTGATGGACCGCTCGCACGCCTACAAGGCCGCGGTCGACCGCAACAAGGAAGAGGGCAAGGATGCCGACGCAGATGTGAACATGGGTCTTTACACCTATCCCATCCTCATGGCGGCCGATATCCTCGTCGCGCAGACCGATATCGTGCCCGTGGGCAAGGACCAAGTGCAGCACATCGAATTCACGCGCGATATGGCAGGCTATTTCAACAATACTTTCAAGAAGCCCGTCTTCAAGCTGCCGAACTACCAGCTCGAAAGCGGCGTCGCGGGCGCGATCCTGCCCGGCATCGACGGCCGCAAGATGAGCAAATCCTACGGCAACCATATCCCCGTTTTCATCGACAGCGCGGCGCGCCGCAAGCTGGTCATGAAGATCGTGACGGATTCCAGAAGACCCGAAGAGCCTATGAACCCTGATGACGTGGGCAATAACGTCATCTTCCAGCTCTATAGCCATTTTGCCACGCCCGATGAAACGCTCGGCATGCGCTCGGCCTTCGAGAAGGGCGGCATGGGCTATGGCGACGCCAAGCAGCAGCTCTATGACGTCCTCGAGCGCGAGTTCGAAAAGCCCACGCAGATTTACAAAGACTACATGGCGGACCGCAAAAAGCTCGACGAGCTGCTCGAAGCGGGAGCCGCGAAGGCACGCCAGGTCGCGCGCGAAACCCTCTCTGCTGCCCGTGAGGCGGTCGGTCTTAACCGGCTGAAATAAATAGAGCTTTCCATATTTGACATAATACTGACCTTTTTGCTATCATGCTTCCCATGATGGAATGGGTCAACAGGCTGTTTTCTAAGCAGGAGGCTGCGGGTCACGCAGGCCCGATATCTGCCGCGGGCAACGTATCCCTCCCGCCCGATCTGGAGGAAGCCATCGCCAAGCTGGGCTTCAACGGCTTCCTCACCGCGGAGGAGAGCGGCAAGCCGCACCTGCTCCAGGCGGAGACGATGAAGGCCGACAACTACCTGCATTGTTTCTGTGGCCTGGGCGACGCCGGAAATATCCTGAAGGCTGCGTATGAGGAAAGCGAAGAGTATCCTTCCCCGGGCCCGAACTACAAATGGTCGCGCAAATTTCCCGACGTGGAAAAGTTTCTCAAGGCGCAAGCTCCGGAAAGGCAGGCCGCGTTCGAAATTCTTTTCCGCCGCTGCAAGGACTACGAGAAGAAGGTCGCCGAGACGGCGCCTGACAGCAGCAACACTATTCACATCACGGCCGCCACACATGCGATGTCGAACGCCGAGGCGGCTGAATTCGGGGAGGCGCTCAAAAAGATATGGGAGGCCGTGCCGGACACCGATCCACGCGTCGTCGAAGGCATGGATTACGTGCTGGAGGCCCAGCCCGCGTTCATCAAGGCTTTTTCGGGCTTCTGGTGGACGAAGAACGACCGGCGCTCTGATTACAACATCGCGGCAAAGCTCGCCGATCCGGCGGCGAGCGGCATGAAGCCCGCGGAGGCAGCCGCGATCGCCCGCCAGACGGCTGACAATCTCGCCGCGTTGAAGCCGCAGGCCGAAGCCATCACGCAACGGATACTCGCTTGGTGCCTGTCCCGCAACGTCAAAATCGACGACGACTGGCGCGTCTTATCGAAGAGCCGTATGGCTGCGACCGAAATTCTGGATGCGCTGGACCATGGATCCACCCCGGCGGAACAGGGCGCGAAGGTGAGCAAGGGAGCTTTCGGCCCCCTGAACGAGGAAAGTCCGCTTGCCGACGCGAAGAAGGAGGAGTTGCACAAGCGTGCGCTGGGCATGGCTGCTGCGGCGCCCGATTATATCGCCTTCGCGCAACAATTGCGCACCGGCGCCTGGTTCGATGAGGAACGCACGCGGCTGCTGGCGCTGGCCGAGGAGGCAGCGTTGACGCCAGAGGCGCGCGAGCAAAGAGCGCGGGAAAAGAAGGAAAAGATCGTGGAACAAGTCGCGGCCGACGCGACCGTTTTGCACAACCCCGTCCATGTCGGAAATGCGCTGCGATTCAAGCCGCGTCCGGCGGGACGCTGAACGGCTTTTGCGCCGGCAACAAGCTGAGTTCAAAAGATATTTCATCTAAAATTGACATAACTAAAAACTCCGCCTATGATGCCCGGTCTTAACAAACCGCCTATGGGGCCTCATGGGGAACGCCATGTCCTTTAAAGATACGAAACTGTTGCGCCATCCAACGGTCGAGCGTGCCTACGATGAAATGCGCAAGTTCTTCCTCGACGGCGAGGATTTCGCGGCCGAGGCCTGCCGCGCGGGCGAGCTCATCACGGCGCGCGCGCAGAATCCCGATCCCGACGCGATCGCCGCCGCCGTCCTCATGGACGGGATGATCGTGCGCTACCAGGCATCTTCGTTCGCCACGACCGTCAGCCCGCGCGCGGCGGAAATCCTGCAGAATCTTTACGACTTCGACGTCGATCATCCAAAATTTGCGAGCGCCGCCGAGCAGCAGGTGATGCTCGCCCATTCCATCATCGGTCTCGAGAGCATCCAGCAGACTATCCGCTCCGGCGAATTATACAGCACGATGGACTACGAAAACGTAAAGCGCAAACTCGAGGCGAACGAAAAATGCCTGCTGGCCGCGATCGAGGGGCAGCCGGAAGGCGGCATGGCGGCCGCGGCGGTCGAAAGCCTGCTTATCGCGAAATCGTCGCTTGATGATTACGTGCGCCAGACGCAGGCGAAACTGGCGTTCGAAGAATCGGGATTGCCCGACCACCCGCTCGTGCGTGAAGTCTATGAATATATGAAGAGCGCCAATCTGAAGGACCATCCGCTCGGCGGCTATACCGACACGAATGCGGCCATCGCCCGCACGATCTTCGAAACCGGAGCATCGTCGGATCCGGAAGTCCTCTGTGCCGCCCTGTTCAACCAGTATGGCAAGAGCGACGGCAAGGCGCCCGGCGATTTTTCCCCGCGTATCGGCGAGCTGTGGAAGGAAACCTCGGCCTGGGCCTGGGGCGAGGACAAGAAAAAGGAGCGGACCGCCGACGGCAACATCATTCGCCACGGCGCGCACCTGTATTTCATGGAAAGCGAGCTGGAAGGCCTGGCGAAATGGAAGCGCGAAGAGCGCGAGATGAACGTCTACGCGCTCGAACAGCTTGAAGACAGCAAGGACCGCATTACCCAGGCGCTGGCGGATGGAGCGAACTCTGCTTATACCGCGCGCATGCAGCAAGCCATCGCCCAAGCGGACCGCATCATGAACGCGCCGGAAAGTCTGAAAATCCGCAAGCCCGGCAGCCCGCGCATCGACCCCGGCTGGTAACGGCATCCCATGCTCCGATTGACTGAAATCAAGCTGCCGCTCGATCATCCGCCGGCTGCGATCGAGAAGGCGGCGCTCGAGCGCCTGCGGATTTCGCCGCAGGAGATGCTGTCCTGCACGGTGTTCCGCCGTGCGCATGACGCGCGCAAGAAAAACGCGATCCTTCTTATTTACACGCTCGATGTTGAGGTGAAGAACGAAGCGGCGCTGCTCCAGCGATTTGCGAAAGACCCGCATGTGAAGCCGGCGCCGGACCTTGAATATCGCTTCGTCGCCCGCGCGCCGGAAAATTTAAAAAAACGGCCCGTGGTGATTGGCGCGGGCCCCTGCGGATTGTTTGCCGCGCTGATCCTGGCGCAGATGGGCTTCCGGCCCATCATCCTCGAACGCGGCAAGGTCGTCCGCGAGCGCACCAAGGACACTTGGGGCCTGTGGCGCAAGTCGCAGCTGAACACGGAATCCAACGTGCAATACGGCGAAGGCGGTGCCGGGACCTTTTCCGACGGCAAGCTGTACAGCCAGATCAAGGATCCGCGCCATCTCGGCCGCAAGGTGCTGACCGAATTCGTCAAGGCCGAAGCGCCGTCCGAAATTCTAACCGAGGCGCATCCGCACATCGGCACCTTCCGCCTCGTGAAGATGGTCGAGAATATCCGCGCCACCATTGAATCCCTGGGCGGCGAATACCGGTTTGAAAGCCGTGTGATCGACCTCGACGTCGAGACGTCGAGCGACGGCGCGCGGCAGCTGCGCGGCGTGGTGCTGGCGGACGGCTCGCATATCGCGGCGGATCATGTCGTGCTCGCCATCGGCCATAGTTCGCGCGATACCTTCCAGATGCTGCATGACCGCGGCGTCTATGTGGAGGCCAAGCCTTTCTCCATCGGTTTTCGCGTCGAGCATCCGCAGTCGCTGATCAATGTCGCGCGTTTCGGGCCCAATGCGGGCAACGAAATCCTCGGCAATGCCGAGTACAAGCTGGTGCACCAGGCCTCCAACGGGCGCGGCGTTTACAGTTTCTGCATGTGCCCCGGGGGTACTGTCGTGGCCGCCACGTCGGAGGAGGGACGTGTGGTCACCAACGGCATGAGTCAGTATTCCAGGCGCGAGCGCAATGCGAATGCCGGCATCGTCGTCGGCATCACGCCCGAAACCGATTATCCGGGCGGCCCGCTCGCAGGCGTGGCTTTTCAGCGCAAATGGGAGACAGCGGCCTTCGAGGCGGGCGGGTGCAGCTATGCGGCGCCGGTGCAGCTGGTGGGCGACTTCATCGCGAAACGCGCCAGCACAGCATTGGGCGAAGTCATCCCATCCTATAAGCCTGCGGTGTTGCCGACGGATTTGTCATCCTGCCTGCCCGACTATGCGATCACCGCCATCCGCGAGGCGCTGATCGCCTTCGGGCGGCAGATCAAGGGCTTTGACATGAACGACGCGGTGCTGACCGGGGTGGAGACGCGCACCTCCTCGCCCATCCGCATCAAGCGCGACGACAGTTTTCAGAGCCTGAATACGAAAGGCCTCTATCCCGCCGGCGAAGGCGCCGGTTACGCGGGCGGCATCCTTTCCGCCGGCGTCGACGGCATCAAGGTCGCCGAAGCCGTGGCGATGAGCATTGTGGGGTCTTAACGCTCTTAAGGCCGCCGTCTCGCCGCCGCTTGGTACAGCTTCAGCCCGTCATCTCCGCCGTTGGCCATGGCGAGGGAATAGAGCATGGGCGGGCTCAGGTTCGCTTCCTTGGTGTAATCGAGCAGCAGGTCGATGGCCTGTTCCCGGCCTGCCTTGATCGCCATGGAAAAGGCCATGATGATGGCGCCGGTACGCGAAGGATCGGCGGGAAAGGTTTCGTCCAGGTAGGGTTTCATCGCGGCAATATCGCCGCGCCGCGCAGCGTCGCAGAACGCCTTGCGTAGAGGGGCAGTCGTGTCGGGGGAGCTCATATAAGCCCTTTCGGTAATGGGTCTTCCGTGGAGGAAACCCTGTCCCTTACGCTAGAGAGCTGCATTACTTATGTCAATTTAAATAATAAGTTATTGATTTTAAGTCATTTAATAACGTTGACATAATCAACTACATGGCTTATTTTTCTCCAACTCCCCGGCATGCCTTGTCGGATGACCGGGATGGAGTAAGATGCAGCCTTGGAAAAAGGGGACTTTCGCAGATGAAATACATCGCCATGACCGCCGTCCTGATGTCTCTCGTGACTGTGCCCGCGCTGGCCGACCGCGCCGATGGCGTGCAGCCCGTTCTCGCCAAAGCTTCCGCAGACCAGCGCGCCTGGGCGCAGAGCGTCGCTGGCCGCATCCAGTCCGCGCTCGATGCCGATCCGTTCCCCGCATCGAAAGACTGCAAGGGCGACAACTGCACGGCTTCCGCTCACTAATTCAGCTAAAAATTTTCACGATGAGGTCCGCTATTTCAGGCGGATGCGCAGCTGCGGCTTTTGCGGCGCGGCCGCTGTCAGTTTGAGTGGCTTCGACAGTTCGACTTTTCCCGTGTCGGCCAGGCCCAGCGTCACGTTCATGGTACCGGCGTAGACGTCGGCGTAGAAGCTGAACTGGCTGCGCTCAAAAGCTTCTTCGGGGTTTGCGCTGACGATGACGAGCGCCTCAGGGTTTTGGATTTTGTAACGGCCATCCGCATCGGGGCCCGGCTTGAAATGGCAGACGGCGAGGTGGAAAGCGGCATCGAGGTGTTTTGCGCCACAGGCATCGGCAAGCGCCTTATATCCGGGCAGTGCCTCCATAACCTCTTTGCTGAGTTCATGCGGGCGCAGCGCGCTGCAGTGGAATTTCTGGCGCAAATATTTATTCACGGTCTCGAATTTCCCCGCATGCATCGGGCTTTCGCGCTCGGCGGCGCGGATATTGGCGGGGAGGGCAGCAGCAAAACTCGCCAGCATTTCGCTAATGCCGGTCAGATCCTGCGCGCGTGTGTCAAGCGCTTGCGTCACGCAACGCCTCCGGATCTGAATTGAATCGGCTTCATCAGTTTCAATGGCCCTTGGGAAACGCCGCTGGTAATGCGCAAGTGCCGGGGCGTCCAGTTTTGCTGCGGCATGCCCATGCCTTCGTCTTTCGAAATATCCAGGTAACCCTGGTCGTAGCCCTGCGGCGGATAAATGCGGATGACGACGAGCGCGGACTGGGTCATTTTGTCGTCTTCTGTCGCGCCGACATATTCCGCCCGGCGCAGCACGGAGACGCGCGGGGCAACATTCGCCGCCTGGCAGGCAAGCATCAGGGACTGAAAGCCGGGCAGGGCTTCGAAGGCTTCGCGGCTGAAGTCGCCGGGACGCAGCGCGGCGCAACGGAACCGCGCGGTCAGCAAATCCTGGATGTTCTTGACCTCGCCCGCCGCATGGCGCGCGACCGCGGGAGCGACGGCATCGGGCAATTCGCCGGAAAAGAGCCCCAGCATGGCGCTGACTCCATCGAGGTCGCGCTGTCCCTCCGGCGACGCCTGGTGCTGCCGGGCGATTTCAAAGACTTCCTTGAACTGTTCTTCCGTGACCACGGGCATGCGCCGTTCCTGTACTTTGATGATCAAGACGGTCTGTCCAATCTATATAATTTCCATAATTATGTCAATAGAATGTCGATGCGGGGCTTTGCGGCATGAAAAACTTGGAATCTGAAGGCGCTGCCGCTATTTTTACTGGGTATTTTTTGAAAGAAAGCCCCGCGCCCATGACCATCGATTACGGACAAACCATCCACCTGCCCAAAACGGACTTCCCGCGCCGCGCGGGCCTCCCCCAAAAGGAGCCCGAGATACTCAAGCGCTGGGAAAAGATGGGGCTGTACGAAAAACAGCGCGCGCAGGGCAAGAGCCGCGAGAAATTCATCCTCCACATGGGCCCGCCGTTCGCCAACGGCCACATCCATATCGGCCACGTGCTGACGACCGTGCTGAAGGACGTCGTCTGCCGCAGCTATCAGCAGCTGGGCTACGAGGCGCCGCTGGTGCCGGGCTTCGACTGCCATGGCCTGCCGATCGAATGGAAGATCGAGGAAAAATACCGCAAGTCGTCCAGCAATGTGAAAAAGGAAGACATCGGCGCGGCCAAGTTCCGCGAAGAATGCCGCGCCTTCGCCCAGCACTGGGTCGGCGTACAGTCCGAGGAATTCATGCGCCTCGGCATCCTGGGCGATTTCAAGAACCCGTACCTGACGATGCAGCCCAAGTCGGAAGCACTGATCGCTTCCGAAATCCACAAGTTCCTGATGAACGGCTCGCTCTATCGCGGCTCCAAGCCCGTCATGTGGTCGGTGCCCGAGCAAACGGCGCTCGCCGAGGCCGAGGTCGAATACCGCGACCATACCTCCGACACCGTCTGGGTCAAATTCCCCATCGCGCGCACGCCGCTGCACCTCATCATGGGCTGGAACATCGTTATCTGGACGACGACGCCCTGGACGCTGCCCGGCAACCGCGCCATCGCTTATGGCGAAAACCTCAACTATGTCGCGATCACCGTCGAAAAGGTGAATGAGACGAGCCTCGCGAAAGTCGGCGACAAGCTGATCGTCCTCGAGGACCTGTATCAGAACTTCCTCAAAGACGCTGGCATCGCCGAAGCGAAAATCGTGCGCCGGTTGAGGGGCGAGGAATTCGCCGGTACCATCTGCAAGCACCCGCTTCACGGCAAGGGCTATGAATTCGACGTGCCGATGAAGCCGGCCGACTTCGTGACGACCGATACCGGTACTGGCTTCGTCCATATCGCTCCCGGCCACGGCGAGGACGACTTCCGCTTAGGGCAGCGCCACGGCATCGACGTGCCCCACACGGTTTCCGGCGACGGTCGCTACCTCGAGCAGGTGCCGATCTTCGCGGGCCTCGCCGTCTATTACGCCGACGGCAAAAAGGGCCCCGCCAACAAGGTCGTGACGCAGGCGATCCTGGACGCGGGCAATCTCGTCGCCAAGGGGCAGGTGCAGCACAGCTATCCGCATTCCTGGCGTTCCAAGGCGCCCGTGATCTTCCGCAATACGCCGCAATGGTTCATCTCGATGGAGAAGAACGACCTGCGCAAAAAAGCATTGGCGGAAATCAAAAAGACGCGCTGGCTGCCCGCGCGCGGCGAAAACCGCATCGCGGCCATGGTCGAGCAGCGCGGCGACTGGGGCGTCAGCCGCCAGCGCTATTGGGGCGTGCCGATCGCTGTTTTCGTGAACAAGAAGACGCAGGAGCCGCTGAAAGACGAATTCGTGCTCAACCGCATCATCTCGATCTTCGAGAAAGAAGGTTCCGACGCCTGGTTCAAGCGCAGCGCGCAGGAATTCCTGGGCGAACGCTACAAGGCGGACGATTACGAGCAGATCATGGATATCATCGACGTCTGGTTCGAATCCGGCTCGACGCAGGGCTTCGTGCTCGAAGAGCGCCCCGACCTGCGCCGCCCGGCGGACCTCTATCTCGAAGGCTCGGACCAGCATCGCGGCTGGTTCCAGTCCTCGCTGCTCGTCGGCTGCGGCACGCGCGGCAACGCGCCCTTCAAGGCGGTGCTGACGCACGGCTTCATCCTCGACGAAAAAGGCTACAAGATGTCGAAGTCGGAGGGCAACGTCACCGACCCAATGGCGCTGATGAAGGAATATGGCGCCGACATCCTGCGTCTCTGGACCGCAGGCTCGGATTACACCGAAGACACCAAGTTCGGCAAAAACATCCTCAAGGGCCATGTCGACGTTTACCTGCGCATCCGCAACACGTTGTGCTACCTGCTGGGATCGGTTACGAGCCTGAAGGACAGCGACCGCGTCGAATACAAGCAACTCGGTGACTTCGACAAGTGGGTGCTGCACCGCCTGCACGAGCTGGACAAGACGGTGCGCCAGTGCATCCGCGACTTCGACTTCCTGACGCTCACCACCACGGTGCATAACTTCTGCTCGCGCGACCTCTCCGCCTTCTATTTCGACGTCTGCAAGGACACGCTCTATTGCGAAGCGCTCGACAGCGTCAAGCGCCGCGGCGTCGTGACCGTGCTCGATCATGTGTTCCGCCATCTCGTGCACTGGCTGTCGCCGGTCCTGTGCTTCACGGCGGAAGAAGCCTGGCTCGCCTACAAGGGCGTCGGCCTCGATGATATGAATGAAAGCATCCACCTCTCGGAGATGCCGGTTGCGCCCAAGGAATGGCACGATCCCGCGCTCGCCGAAAAATGGGCCAAGATCGCAGCCGCGCGCAGCGTCGTCACAGGCGCGCTCGAAATCAAACGCGCTGAGAAGCAGATCGGCGCCTCGCTCGAATCCGCGCCCGCGGTCCATGTGGCGGACACGGGACTCGCGAGCGTGCTGAAGTCGGTCAATTTCGCCGATGTCTGCATCACTTCGGGCATCCGCATCAACGAAGGCAGGCTGCCCGAAGGCGGCTTCACGCTCGCCGGCGTCGAAGGCGTCTCGGTCGTTTTCGGCAAGGCCGAAGGCCAGAAGTGCGAGCGCTGCTGGCGCTACACGAACGACGTGGGCTCGCATCCGCAGTTCCCGGGCGCCTGCGCGCGGTGCGCCAGCGTGCTCAACAAGGAATATAAGTCGGCGTAACGCCTATGCCGGTACGCTGACGCGCGCGGCGGACTGCGGCCGCCAGGCCTGCACGCGGGATGCGACGAGTTCGCGCTCAGCCGGGCTGAGCTTCGCGAAATGCTCGTCGCGCCGGCCGGCATATTTCGGATTCCCTTTCGCCGCCAAGGTAAACCAGAAACAGGCTTCCACCTCGCTTTTCGGGACGCCCTTGCCGGTGCTGTGCAGATCGGCCAGGCGCGCCTGGCCCGCCGGAAATCCTTGGTCGGCGGCCTTGCGGTACCACTCCGCCGCCGCGCGGTAATCCTGTTTGGCGTCGTCGCCGTATTCGAGCACGATGCCGTAATGCGTCTGCGCCTGCGGGTCCCCGGTCCGCGCCGCGCGCAAATATTCCTCCGCCAAGTGGCTGTGCGTCGGCGGCTCGTCCGGATCCGGCTCGCCGGTGATCGCCCGGGCGATCGAGGGGATTCCTTCCGCGCCGCCGTCTCCATAGGACATGCCGGAAAAAGGCGAGGTCAGCGACCCGCCGCCCTGATTGTTGCTTTCGCGGTATTCAACGTCGACGGCCGGCATGTTGAATAGGCCCAGGCACATGATCGGTCCGACGATCAGGCCGGTGAGCGACACAACCGTCCATGTCAACTGGACGAGGTTGTTGTCGCATTTGGCGCGCCAGACGCGTTGCAGCGCGAAGACATTAAGGACGCCATGAAGAGCGAAAATCCATCCATGGTTATGAAGGGCCAGCCCGAGATCGGCCAGCGCGGGCGCGGCCGGCAGGAACAGGAACACCAGAAGGAAATAGACATATGGTTTCATGAATTTTTTCCCGGCATCAAGTATTAATGGGCTCTTCGTGCGGCCGTTCAGGTGGTTGCGGTATGCGTATGATGGGCACGGGCCACATGTCTCTGGCCGGACGCCAGCGCCTCAGCGGGCGGCGGCCGGCGGATGTCGTAGATCTCGCCGTCTGGTACGTAAGATTCGGTGACGCCGCGGTTGCCGCGCTCGAACCCTTGGTTGCCACCGATGACATGTACGCCGTTGGCGTCGACGCTCGTGACCATCGTCACGTGGACCCGCTCGCCCTCCGCGTTGCGCACGATGACGATATCGCCTTTCTTCGCCGTGGCGCGGTCGACATGAGAGCCGTAATTCTCGAAGCTTCCGACCCACGGCGACAGCCCGCGGGTCGAGATGCCAGCGCCGTCGAGAGTGGACATCAGGAAGGCCGCGCACCAGGCCTCGCGCGCGGGGTCGAAGGGCAAGTTGGCATTGTAGGTCGCATGGACGCCATGTGAGCCCATGAAGCGCGACAGGTCGGCGCGGTCGTTCTGCGCGCGTTCTCCCAGGTAACATTCGGCAATATCGTTCTGGATGCCGGGCGAGGCCTTGGCATGCTCCGCGCCCATCTCGGCGGAAATCTTCGGATCTTTGCGCAGGTCGAGAATATATTTGCGCAGCATCGGGTCCTGCACGCGCACGGTGCCAGTGACGTGCCCTGCCTTGTCCTTGTGGAACTGCATGCCCTTGACGAGGTCGCCCAGGCCGTATTTGCCGCCGAATTCCGCGACGGTGCGCAGCCAGACGGCGTCCCGCATGTGGAATAGTCCTGGCGAGCGGTTCGGGTTGCAGCAGTTTTCATCGAAGGCGCGCTCGGCCGTCGCGACGTTGAGAATATGGTTCAGGGGAACGCCGGATGCGTCGCTGGCATGGCGCATCGCGTAGGCGTCGGGCACGCTCACCTTGCGGCCGTCCTTGGTGAAATCGGCTGAGTCCTTTTGCGCCTGCGCCAGCACGGCGTCCAGCTTGCCATCGAGGTCGGCGCGGTCCTTGACCTTGTGCATGTCCATGAATTCACGGATGGCGGCCTGCGTCATCGGGCCTTCGATGCCGTCAGCGTTGCGCAGGCCCACGTCGAACCCCAGCTTCATCAGCACCTGCTGCGCATGAAGGACCTTCGGGTCTGGCGTTTCGCTCACGCCTTTGTAGCTAATGCGATGGCCGTCGCCTTCGTTCTTGATGTACTCGGCGCCCATCATGGCCGACAGGCGCGGATTGTTGCGCAGCGACAGGATCTCGCGCAGCGCCGCGGGATCGTCGACGCTTACGACCTCGCCGCCGTCCGCCTGGTTTTCGATCTTGATCTTGTCGGCGAAGCGGCCGAGTCCGTGCTCCTTGCCGTGTTCCTTGACCATGTGCAGCCAGGTCTGCGGGTCGAACTTGAAGGGGCCGGCCTTGGTCACCGTATTGGGGTCGATATGCGCGATGTTGCCGTCGGTGTCGTAAAGCTTCTGCATGAAGCCGTGATGATCCACGCCAGTGCCAAGGCAGGCGAGGCGCATGGATTCGGCCGCTTCGATGGACAGCCCGGGGTGCATCTGCACGTCTTCCGCCGCCTGGCGGTGGATCTCGAGCAGCTGGGCTTTTTCATCCTTCGTCAGCGGCGCGCGCGACGTGCCCTTGCCCAGCATCTGCCGGAATTCGGCGATGACGCTGGGGTCCTGCGAAAGCTTCCTGAATTCCTTTTCGTTGAAATCGTGCAGCTTGTAGAAAATATTGTATTGCTGGTCCCACTGGCCAGCGGCCTCATTGAAAGCCGAGTTTATCTTCTTTGTCTGCGGGTCCGGGTCGTTGTCTGGCGTCACCTGCTCACCTCGGAAAAGCCTGAAAATGCTTCGTTGTTACGTCGTTGTCGCCGGTTTGGGATGGTGATGGTGGACCGGCGCCTTCGCGGGCTTCGCCTTGGCCGGCGTGGACGTCTGGTCGTAGTTGGCGGTGTTGAAGCTGGCGGCGATGTGCGAATAAACGTCCTGCATCGACCGCTCGCTGCCGTCCCGGTTGTAGAAGACGCTGCGGTTGTTGTCTGCCGCCGCCGGGAAAGCGTCCGCCGCGCTCGCATGCGGGCTCGCGCGGAGGTCGCGCAGGAAGTCCAGCGCACCTTTGGGTCCCAGGAAGTGCGCCATGTACTGGTCGGTCTTGTTGGGCTCGCGCCGCAGGCCGCGCTCCAGGATTTCCTTGTTCTCCTTCATGAACTCGGCGCCCATCATGGCGGAAATGCGCGGATCCTTGCGCAGGTCCATGATATGGTCGCGCAGCCAGGGGTCGTTCACCGTGTAGGCCGTGCTGCCCTGGCCGTGGGAGATTTGAATCTTGTCGGCCAGTTCGCCGAGCCCGTATTTTTCGCCGTAGCGCTTGACCATGGCGAGCCAGGTGCCCGGCTTGAACTGGAACAGCCCCTGCGCTTTCTTGGATTCCGCTTCGTGCGTCTGCGCCTTGATAGTGCTGTCGAAATTGCTTTCGCGCTGGGCCAGCTTCATCATCAGGTCGAAGTCGGCGCCTCCGGTGCGGCTCGCGTTACGGATGGCGAAGGCCTGGTCCGGAGACACGTTGACCTTGAAGCGCTTCTTGAAATCCGCGCTGTCGTGCGTCGCCTGGTCCGCCGCCGCCTGCAATGCGGCCGAGGAGAAGGCGGGCGGATTGCTCAGCGCCGCGAATTCCTTTTCCGCGGCCGAAGTCAGCGGGCCGCGGAAGCCGTCGGCGCCGTTGACGCCGATGTCGAAGCCAAGCGTTTTGAGGTTGCGCTGGTCTTTTGCGACAGCGTCGTCCCTTGTGTTGTTGACGCCTTCATAGGTCAGCTTGGGCGTCTCGTCCGCATGCTTGAGCTGCTCGGCCGCCATCATCGATAGCAGGCGCGGGTTGGAGCGCATCGCCGCCAGTTCGCGCAGCGTGGCCGGGTCCTCGACATTGAGCATCGTCGTGCCGTCGGCGCCGGGCGTCGCCTTGATCTTGCCGGCGAAATAGCCGAGGCCGTGTTCCTTGCCGTGTTCCTTGACGAGGTAGAGCCAGTGGAGCAGGTCGATCTTGATCGGCCCTGCTTTCGTCGTCGTGTCCGAAACGATTTCACCGGGCTTGGGCTGCGGGCCCAGCACCTTGTCCATGTAGGCGTCATGTTCGACGCCCGTCGTCTTCTGGGCGAGCAGCAGCGATTCCATCACTTCGATGGGAAGTTTGTATTTGACGGCCTCGGCGGTGGCTTCCTTCTTGATGCCGTCCAGCAGCGTGGTTTCGTCTTTCGTCAGGCGGCCGTGGTTGTCGGGATGGCCCAGCAGCGCGTGGAATTCATGTATCGACTGCGAATTGCGGCTGTAGAAGATGTTGCGGGCGCGCTCGCCGACCGAGTTGAAGGCGGCGGTCAGCTTGTTCGGCAAGGGCGCGGAATCGGTGTTGATAATCTTTTCGGCGGTGTCGTCCGACACCGGCGGGCCCGAGAATTTCGATTTCGGCGCTGCCGGAGCATGCTTCGAGTGATGGTGCCGTCTTTTCGGATCTTCGGTCATGATCTACACCTCGATTACCCTGAACGGTCGCGAATGCGGATGCGCCGTCATCGTTTCTTCGCTTCGAATTCCTTGCTAAAGCCGCCCAGACGTTCAGGGATTCGCCCGTTAGGAAAGCATTAACAATTATCCATAATTATACGCCTGATTTACTAACAGAGTGTTAATGGGGCCGGGCGTGAATGGAGATATGCCATTGGTTTCATGCCTTTGACGCGCAACACCCCGGGCGGATGCGTCGCGTTGATTGCTGCTGTCAGCTAATCGAAGACTCGGGTGAGAAGATTATCGATGCGCGGGCTTATGCGATGTGGCCTTGGGCGCGGCAGGGGGCGGCGGCGGATCGAAGACGCCCAGGTTGAACTTTCTCTGGAAGAAATGATAGACGTCCTTAAAGCTGCGCGCCGAACCGTCATCGTTATAAAAGACGTTGTGATTGGCGCCGGCGGCGGCGGGAAACGCCCCTTCAGCCGCCGCGTCGGGATGACGCTTCAGTTGTGTCAGGAAATCAACTGCCTGGCCGGGGCCCAGGAAATGGGCGAGATACTGGTCGGTGCGGCTGACCTGTTGCTTGGGTAGTGCATTCTCCAGGATCGCCTTGTTCTCTTTTGCGAACTCGGCGCCCATCAGCGCGTTGATGCGCGGGTCGGTGCGCAAGTCGAGCGCGTATTTGGAAATAATCGGATCTTCGATCTTGGCCGAGATGATGTTGTTATTGCGGTCGCGCTTGACGTCGATGTGGTCGGCGATGTCCTTGAGGCCGTATTTCGCGCCGTTCAGGTACATCATCGTCAGCCAGGTATCGTCGGTGAACTGGAAAATCCCGGTTGCGCTCGAGGTCGTCGCCTTGGCTTTCTGCTCGAAGCCGCTCTCGGCGGAGGCGAGTTCCATCATATAGCCGAAGTCGACGCCCACCACCTTCGCGGCGTGGCGCACGGCAAAAGCCGCGGCGGGCGTGACGTTATTCCACTTGTTTGTCCATTTTTTCGAGTCCTGCTCGGCCTGTTCGGCGGACTCGACCAGCATCTGGTCGTATATCTTGCCCTGCGAGAAGAGGGGCTTGCTCATCTCCATGAATTCCTGGCGCGAGGCGATGGACAGGGGGCCGGTGATGCCATCCGGCCCTTTGGGACCGAGGTCAAAGCCCAAGGTGTGCAGCGCATGCTGCTCCAGCATCGTCCTGCCGTCGGGCGTAGAGCCGGCGCCCTTGTAATCGACCTTGGGCAAGTCCGTCTCATGCTTCATATATTCGGCGCCCATCAAGGCGTTGATGCGCGGATTGTCGCGCATCGCAGAGATTTCGCGCAACATCGCGCCGTCGGCGACTTCCACCACCGTGCGCCCGTTCACGGTTTCCATCTTGATCTTGTCGGCAAAATAGCCGAGGCCGTGCTGCGCGCCATAGCTTTTCACCAGCTGCAGCCAGGTCGGGATGTTGAACTTGAAGACATCGTTCTTCGACAGGCCCGCGGGATCGGCGTTGGCCAGGTTTCCCGCGGTAGCGGACAGTCTTTCGATATAGGCTTCCGGGTTGACGCCGGTTTGCTGCGCGGCGAAGCGCAGGCTCGCGGCAACCTCGAGCGGCAGGCGGTATTTTTTCGCGTCGGCGCGCGCGTCGGTGAGCGTCGCGCGGATTTCCTTTCGCTCGTCCTTCGTCAGCGGCCCGGTGATACTGCCGCGGTTGCTGAGCGCGCGGAATTCGCGGATCGCCTGGGCGGTCTCGCGGAAGAAAATATTGCGTTCCTTTTCATCCGCCGTCGCGAACATCGGCGTAAAGGCGGAGGCGAGGACGGGTCTTTGTTTCTGCGGGCCGGCCTGCGCCGCTTTCGGCGGCTGCGGCTGCCGCGCCTGCGCGTTTTGCGTTGCCGTGGCGGCGTTCTGCGCGGGATGTCTGGGCGGTGCGTTCTGCGCGCGCGCTTGTGGCGGCGACGCCATCAGCGCCACCGACAGGGCCGCGACATTAAATGCCGCCCGCAGGCTTGATCTATTACCAGTCGCCGTATCGTCCATGAACACACCCATCCGCCGCTCGCATTTTTGAACAGTTCAGCGGATTCTGAAATTATATACATAACGTAGCAGAGCGCGGTTAAAAATTTGTTAAAATCTTTGCAATTCAAAATCTTGCGCAGGACTAAAACTGAACCTGAGCATAATTTGAGATGAAATGCGCTCTAGCCGGGCGGCAGGGGCTTTTTGGCGGTGAGGGCGACCGATTTTCCCGCCTGCGGGTCCATCTTGCGCTCGAAGTTGTTATAGACGTCCTGCAGGCTGCGGTCGCGCTCAGGCGTGTGTTTCGTGTCGTAGAAGACAGTCTCGTTATAGTCGGCTTCCTGCGGGAAAGTCTCCGGCGCGGACTGGTTCGGGTTCTTCTTCATCTGTGTGATGAACCAGACAGCATCCGACGGCCCCAGGAAATGCGCGAGATAAAGATCGGTGCGCGTTAAGGGTCCTTCGACATAGCAGGCCTCCTTGGCCTTGTTCTCGTCCTGGAAATCGGCCGCGAAGAGGGCGGCGATCTGCGGGTTAGCGCGCATGTCGAGCAGCGCCTGGCGCACGATCGGATTGGGAATGCGCGCCTGGTCGCGGCCGAGGTCGTCCTTATAAGTCTCCACCTGGCCCGCAAAATCGCCGAGGCCGTGCTTCGCCCCGTAATTCAGGATCATATAACTCCAGGTGCCCTCGATGAACTGGAACAACCCCGTGGCCGTGCTGGTCGACGCCTTGGCGGTATGCTTGAAGCTGCTTTCGGCTTCCGCCAGTCTCATCATATAGCCGAAATCCGCGCCGCTCTGGTCGCTGGCCATGCGCACCGGGCCTGCCGCCAGCGTCGGCGCATTATAATCGGCGCCATCGTCCGCGGCGCGCGTAGCGGCGGCGGAGAGCGTCTTGATCTCGCCGGAAGAGAGAGTGCCGGTCGGTTTGCCCTCACCGTAGAGGAGCTGGAATTCCTCGATCGAGATGCGCGTCAGGTCGCCCTTGATCCCGTCGGCGCTCTTTCCGACATCGAAGCCGATCGCCATCAGGTTCTTCTGCTGCGGCTGTAAATTCAGTTCGACCGTCGCGGCAGCCGTTTTCACGGGGACAGGAATCGCATCCTTGTGGTGCAGATATTCCGCCGTCATGATCGCGGAAAGGCGCGGATGATCTTTGAGGCCGATCAGCTGGCGTTCGATGAACGGGTTGTCGACCGTCAGCCTGCCGTCCGCGCCCGTGGAAATATGCGGCGCATAGAAGTCGAGGCCATAGGATCCGCCGTAATTTTTGACCATGTAGAGCCAGGTCTGGTTGTCGAACTTGTGCAGCCCGTTGGCAGCCAGCGTCGACATGGCGACGCCAGTGCGCGCCGACGCGAGTCGGTAAGCCGCCGCCTGCGTGGCCGAAATTTTATAGGTTTTAGCATCGGCCCTGGCATCATCGGCATATTTTTTGACCTGGGCGGAATCCGTGTCACTGAGGGAGAATTTGTCGGCATCGCCTTTGTAGACTGGCGCATAGAACATCAGGAATTCGCGGATCGCGGCGCGCGTCGAGCCGCCGCCGAGCCCGTCCGTCGCGCCGGGATGGATGCCGATGGTTTTCAGCGATATCTGGTCGGCGCGCAGCTGGAGGTCGATGGTATGGTTGCGCGGCACGCGGTTCATGGGACCGTCGGGACGCTTGAAGTCCGGGAAGGCGGGACAACCCACCGTGGCCGTGACCGGCGCGGGCTGCTGCGGCGCTTCCATCGCCTGCGCGGTGGCAGAACCGGTCAGTATGCCTGCTGATAAAGCCGTGGCGGCGGCGAATCTATTGAAGAGCCGTTTAAGGCCCCCGCGCTTTCCCATGATCGTCCTAAATGTTGATGGGGATACATACCATAATCGTGGCGCGCCCGCAATCGTTAAAAAAACCCGTTGATTTGGGCGTGGAGAAGGACAAGGCTTATGTCTGCACCGGAACTATATACGCGGCCAAACCATTCAAACCCGGTAAGGGGTGTTTCTCGTGGATTCAGCCATCAATATCGAAAGTCTCAAGGAGCTCATGCCCGACTACGCGCGGGACATTAAGCTCAACCTTTCCAGTGTCTTGCAGCAGGAAGAGGCGTCCGGCCTCTCGCTCAACCAGGTGATGGGCGTGGCGCTGGCCTGCGCCTATGCCACGCGCTCCCAGAAAGTGGCCGGTGCCGTTCTGGGCGCCGCGCGCGGCGTGCTGACGGAAGAGGAACTGAACGCCGCCCGCGCCGCCGCCACCATCATGGCCATGAACAATGTTTATTACCGTTCGAGCTACATGGCGCAGGACGAAGAACTGGGCCAGATGCCCGCGCGGCTGCGCATGAATGTCATCGGCAATCCCGGCGTCGACAAATCGACCTTCGAGCTTTACGCGCTGGGCGTATCCGCCATCAACGCCTGCAGCGCCTGCGTGGTCTCGCATTCCACGGCGGTGCAGAGCCACGGGCTGCCCAAAGCGGGCGTCCAGCATGTATTCAAAATCGCCGCCGTGCTCGAGGCGGCGGCACAGGCTTTATTCATCCAAGGAGAATGACAATGGCGCAACAGCAGCATAACCACAAGGTCGTCGAAAACCTCGGCAAGTTCCTGGCGGACACATACACACTTTACCTGAAAACCCAGAATTACCACTGGAACGTGACGGGCCCGGCGTTCCGCGACCTTCACCTCCTGTTCGAAGAACAGTACCAGGATCTCGCGGGCGCGGCCGACGAAATCGCCGAACGCATGCGCGCGCTGGGCGAAAAGGCGCCGGCCAGCTTCACGGCCTTCTCGAAGCTTGCCAAGGTGAAGGAAGAAAACAGCAACCCCGACCACAAGACGATGCTCAAGAACCTGGCGCAGGACAACCAGACGGTCGCCGAAACCTGCGAGGCGCTGATCAAGTCGGCGCAGGAAATCGGTGACGAAGGCACGGCCGACCTTGGCATCCGCCGCATTCAGGTGCACCAGAAGAATAGCTGGATGCTCAACGCGCATCTGCAATAATGGCGAAGAACCGGCTCATCTACGACGGGGACTGCCCGTTCTGCAGCAAATTCGCGGCGCTTGTGCGTTTTCGCAAGGCGGCGGGACCCGTCGACATCCTGAATGCGCGTGAACATCCCGAAATCGTGAAGGAGATGGCGGCGAAGGGCATAAACCTCGACAAGGGGATGGCGCTCGACCTCGACGGGCGTATCTATCACGGCAGCGATGCCATCAACCGCATCGCGCTCATGAGCACGGGCAGCGGCCCCTTCAATGCCTTCACGGCGGCGGTGTTCAAATCAAGGATCGCGTCGAAAACCATGTATCCGGTGATGAAGGCCGCGCGGCGCATTGCTCTGTGTCTCAAGGGCAAGAAGGGGATTGGATAGCGGGCGGCTCTGCCCCCAAGTGGCCTAATCTAAAACCAGGTCGTATAGACATTCATGGCTGGCAGCAGCTTTGGCTTCACCGCCGGATCGCGGCCCGCAAGCCACAGGTGGCTGTCGATATCCTGCGCCCGCGCGCCGCTTTGCGCGGCCAGATCATGGCAGGCGGTGATGGTCGCGGCGCGGATATCGCGCACGATGGGGTCGTTTTCCGCGAAGCCTTCGCGGTTCACGAGCTTTTCGCGTAAGGCATCGGAGAGCTTCAGCACGCCCAGGCCTTCCAGCACCTGCGGCAGCACGTAGTCCGACGCAATGGGCGCATCCGTCGTAACCATTACGCCCCGGTTTTCCGCATGCGCCGCCGTCATCAGCACCGACAGGATGATTTTCTTGCGGAACGGGTCCGCCGCGAAGCTTTGCGGAAAGATATCGGCGGCCTTATTGATGAAGTCGAAATCAAAGTTATAGCGTTGTTGTTCGGGCTGCCAGGCAGCTTTGACAAGCGCGTCGAGTTTCTTGTAGGCATCGGTATCAGCAAATTCCGCGAACATTGCAAGGCGTTCAGGCGCCGATGGCACATTGTCGAGATAAGGCGCGATGGCGGCCTGCACCTTTGCCCGCCCGCTGATGTCGATGCCGGGAATGACATAGCTGCTGCGCAGCTCGTCCATCTTGTTCAGCATCGCCTGCGCGCCGGAACCGTTGACGTTCCATTTCTGTGGCTTGCCTTCGGCATCGGGATAAATGAATCCGCCCTGTTGCGCGCAGATCAGCGCCATTTCGAAGAACACGCGCGTCATGTCGAGCGGGTCGGCCCTGGCCTCGTCGCTGATATAGTTATTCCATGAGGGCGGCTTGGCCGCTTGCTTGAATGTCGCTGCCACGGATTTGATCTTGTCCGCGTCGATCGAGACATGGGGCGAGGCCGCGCAGATCTCGCGGCAGTTTTCGAGGAAGTCGGCAAGTTTCGACATGGGAGCGGCTTTCTTAGATAATATGAATATATCATCTCTAATAAATCCATAATACCGTGTCAACCAAAAGCCGTTCTAGCCTGAAAACTCAGCGAAATATTCCGCCAGATGATCGATAAACTTTCGCAGCCGCGCGCTTAAGTGGCGCTGCTGCACATAGACGGCCTGGATCAGCAGCGGCTCTTCCTCGAAGTCCTCGAGGACGATTTCCAGCCCGTGTTTATTCACGTAGGGGCCGACGATGAAGGTCGGCAGCATGGTGATGCCGCAACCGCCCGCGGCGGCTTCCGCCAGCAGCATGCCGTTATCGGTCGTAAAACGCCCGGCCACCGGCTGCAGATGCTTCTTGCCGTTGACGAGAAAGGGCCAGGACTTTCCCTCGTTCACGCCGCTGTAAACCAGGCAGTTATGCTTCACAAGATCCTGCGGTTTTTCAGGCCGGCCATTCTTGCGCAGGTATTCCGGGCTGGCGACGGTCACACGGCGGCTGCGCGCCAGCTTGCGCGATATCAGCGACGATGTTTCCAGCGGGCCGATGCGGATGGAGAGATCGAAACCTTCCTCGCGCATATCCACCGTGCGGTCGCCCAGGAACAGGCGTATCGCGACGTCCGGATATTTTTCGAGAAAGGTGGAGACGGCGGGCCCCAGGAATTTTGCGCCGAAGGTGACCGGCGCGCTGACCCGCAGTTCACCGACCGGGTTTTCATTGGCGAAGCGCAGGTTCTCCTCGACCTCGGCCAGTTCGCTGACCAGCTTGCGAGCATGATCAAAATAAAGATACCCGGCGTCGGTCAGGCGCACATGACGCGTGGTGCGCTGGAGCAAACGGGTGTGCAGATATTCTTCCAGGTCCTTGATGCGTTTGCTGACGACCGAATTGGCGAGGTTCAGCCGTTTGGCCGCTTCGGCGAAGCTGCCTGTTTCCGCAACGGTCACAAAAGCGATAATGTTGGCTAGCCGGTCCATATCCCATTATTAATCGAAAATTTCGAATAATGAATTAGAAAAACTAATAATTAATTCCCTTCGTAGAACAGTATAGAAAGACAAAGAAAGGCAGGTGCAATATGCTCAGCGTTAGACATAAAGACGACCGGGGAATGACGGAGACGGGCTGGCTGAACAGCGCCCACAGCTTCTCGTTCGGCGAATATTACGATTCCAAAAACATGGGCTTTGGCCCGTTGCGCGTCATCAACGAGGATTCGGTGCGCGCGGGCACGGGGTTCGACACCCACGGCCATGCGAACATGGAAATCATCACCTACGTGCTCTCGGGCCAGCTCGAGCACAAGGACAGCCTGGGCAACGGCGGCATTATCAAGCCGGGCGATATGCAGCTGATCAGCGCGGGCAAGGGCATCCTTCACAGCGAATACAATCCGTCGGAAACCGAGGACGTGCATTTCCTGCAGATCTGGATCATGCCGAATGAAACCGGCACAAAGCCCGGATATCAGCAGACCTCGTTCAACACCGACGAATTCCACAACGCCCTGCGCCTCGTCGTCACGCCCGACGGCGCGCAAGGCACGCTGCGGATCAAGCAGGACGCTAAACTGTGGGGCAGCAAGCTGGACGGCGGCAAATCCGTCGCTCTGGAAATGGCGCTCAACAAGAAGTACTGGCTGCAACTAGCCCGTGGTAAGGTGAATGTCCGCGGACAGGCGCTGGAAGCGGGCGACGCCGCCGGCTTCGACAATGAAACCGGCAAGCTCGACATCACGGCGCTGGAGGATGCGGAATTCATCCTCTTCGAACTGCCGCGGTAATCTATTCCCTCTCCCACCGCAGGTGGGAGAGGGCTAGGGAGAGGGGACGGAGCAGTTTTGCAATCGGGAAGTAATGCGCCGATTTCGACCACCGCTCCGTCCCCTCTCTCCATCTCTCTCCCGCTTCGCGGGAGAGAGGGCCGACCGCGATATCTTAAACGATGCACTAAAAGAGAAACTGGGGTTTGAGAGAGAACGAGATCAGCGCGCGGCCGACCCTTCTCGAGGGCGACGTGAAAAGCCACCTGCGGCGCCTCGCGTTGCCGCTGGCTTGGGGCATGTTCGCGATGACCTCCTTCGCGGTCGCCGACACCTTCTTCATTTCGCGCCTCGGCACGCAGTACCTGGCGGCGCTGGGGTTCTGCCTTCCCGTCGTGGCCTTCTTCATGGGCCTCATTTTCGGCCTGTCGGTCGGCACGACCTCGGCGGTCGCGCGCGTCTACGGCGAGGGCGATTTCCGCAAGGTGCAGCGCTTGGCCACCGACGCGATGACGCTGACGATCATCCTGATGATCGCGGGCTCCCTTCTCGGCATGGTCATCATCGACCCGGTCTTCGCGCTGATGGGCGCCAAGGCCGAGTTGATGCCGCTGATCCGCACCTATATGAGGATATGGTACTGCGGCCTGCCATTCGTCGGTGTGATGCTGATGGGCAATGCCTGCATCCGCGCGACGGGCGACACGCGCTTCGTCTCGCGGATGATGAGCCTGTTCGCCGCCATCAACGTCGTCTTCGACCCGTTCCTGATCTTCGGCTGGGGCCCGTTCCCGGAAATGAAGCTGGCGGGGGCGGCGGCGACGCATGTTTTCGCGAATTACCTGACCTGCATGATTTCCGCCTATGTGCTGATTTTCCGGCGGCGCATCTGGCGGCCGCGCATCCTGTTCCATCCCGGCCTCATCGATTCATGGAAGCGCGTGCTGCACGTGGCCGTGCCGTCGGTTTTCTCCAACCAGATCGGACCCATTTCCGCGGCCGTCATTACCTGGATGTCCGCGTCCTTCGGCAAGGAGGCGGTCGCGGCGCTCGGCGTTTCCATGCGCATCGAAAGCGTGGCGACGATCCTCTTTTATGCGACGGGGGCGGGCGTATCCATCTTCACGGGCCAGAATTTCGGCGCCGGGAATTACGGACGCATTAAAGAAGCGGTCGCCGCCGGCTCGCGCTTTGCGATCGCCTGGGGTTTCGTTTCCGCCGCCATACTGTGGGGACTGGCCGAGGAAATCCCGCCACTGTTCGACGCCAACCCGCATGTGGTCCATTTCACGGCGCAGTATCTGCGCTGGGTGCCCATCAGTTACGGCGCCATGGGCACGATGGTCATTTCAAACGCCGCGCTCAACGGCATGGGGCGGCCCTTGCCGGCGACGCTGCTGATCCTGCTCAAAGCCATTATCATCTATATTCCGCTGGCCTACGTCCTGCAGCAGCATTTCGGCTTTACCGGCATCCTCATGGCGCTGATGGCGACGAACTTCATCGTCGGGTTTATTTCGTACTTATGGAATCGCGAGGTGGCGTCCTGAGCATCCGTAAGCGCCACCTGTTCCCTCTCCCGCGCTAGCGGGAGAGGGTTAGGGTGAGGGGCTTAGCGGTTCAGGATTTACGTTAGGTGGCGCACATGGCTCGCAGCTAAGTCGATCCGCGCATATTAGCCTTTGCAAAGCCCCTCCGCCCTCTCCCGCTATTGCGGGAGAGGGAGCCAAGCGCCAATTTTTGAAAGAGAGTAATGACGAAGGGTGATCGCTTATCTATAATTTACCTCATGCAAAGACGTCTCAAAATCGCGGTTATCGGCACTGGCGTTGCGGGTCTCGGCGCGGCGTGGCTGCTGAACCAGCAGCATGATGTGACCGTGTACGAGAAGAACGGCTACGCGGGCGGGCATACGAATACGTTCGCGACGCCGTCCGGCCTATCCGTCGACACCGGTTTCATCGTCTATAACCCACCGACCTATCCCAATTTCGTCGCGCTGATGCAGCACCTGGGCGTGAAGACGCAGGACAGCAGCATGTCTTTCGCCGTCAGCCTCGACGGCGGGGCTTTGGAATATTCGGGCGACAACATCAACACGCTTTTTGTCCAGCGCAAGAATCTGGTCAGCCCGCGGTTCCATCGCATGTGGCTGGATATCATCCGCTTCTACATCGAGGCGCCGAAATTCCTCGAGTGCGAGCCGGATTCCACGCTGTCGCTGGGCGAATACCTGAAGCAGCGCAAATACAGCGAAAGCCTGATCAACGACCACCTGCTGCCGATGGGGGCGGCGATCTGGTCGATGACGCGCGAGGGCATGCTGGAATTTCCCCTCATCACCTTTATCCGCTTCTGCCGCAACCACGGGCTGCTGCGGCTCGTCAACCGTCCGGTCTGGCGCACGGTCACCGGCGGCAGCCAGCAATATGTCGCGAAACTCACTGAAGGGCTCGAGGGGCGCATACGCCTCAATTGCGGCGGCGTGAAGGTCGAGCGCATGGGCGACAAGGCCGTGGTGCTCGACGCCAACGGGGGGCGCGACGGTTTTGACCATGTCGTGATCGCGTCGCACGCCGACGAGGCGCTCGCGATGCTGGCAAAACCGTCCGACGATGAAACCCGAGTCTTGAGCGCGATCAAATACAGCATCAATCGCGCCGTACTGCACCAGGACGAGAGCCTGATGCCCAGACGCAGGAAAGCCTGGGCCAGTTGGACCTATCTCGGACCTGCCCCCGGTGGCGACACCGTGTCGCTGATCTACTGGATGAACCGGCTGCAGTCATTGCCGGGTGACGAGCAGTTCTTCGTCTCCCTCAATCCGGCAACCGAGCCGAAACGCATCCTGTACGAAACCTCCTATACGCATCCCATCTATACGAAAGCTGTCGTCGGGGCGCAGAGCGGCCTTGGCCGTATCCAGGGCGTCAATCGCACCTGGTTCTGCGGCTCGTACTGCGGTTACGGCTTCCATGAGGATGCCCTGAGTTCAGGTCTCGCGGTCGCGGAAAATTTCGGCGTCACGCGGCCGTGGAAAATAACCGAGTCCTCCATCGCGGCGCAGAACGCGCGCAAGGCGGCGTAAGGCTTGGCGGAATCCTGCATTTACTTCGGCCATGTGATGCACCAGCGGATGAAGCCGTTCCGCCATGGTTTTCGCTATCGTATCTTCACGCTGTTGCTCGACCTTGATGAATTGCCGGAAATGGCGAAGAAGACGGGAGTGCTGTCGCATAACAGGTTTAATATCTTCAGCATCTACGACAAGGACCACGGCACGCGCGATGGCCAGCCGCTGAAACCCTGGATCATGAAGCATGCCACCGACAAGGGCGTCGACCTCGAAGGCGGCAAGATTTACATGCTCTGTTTCCCGCGGCTTTTCGGCTATGTGTTCAATCCGCTGACGATTTATTTTTGTGAGGACCGTGCCGGGAACTTTGCCGCGGTGCTTTATGAAGTCAAAAACACCTTCGGCGAACAGCATGGCTATTTCCTGAAGGCGGCGGAGGGCGCTGGTCCCACCCAGCACGATCACCCGAAGCATTTTTATGTCTCGCCCTTCATCCCGATGGAGGCGCATTATCATTTCACGGTACGAAAACCCGGCGAAAGACTGTCCGTCCTGATCCGCCAGAAGGACGAGGGGGGCGACCTGCTGCTGGCAACCTGGACAGGTAGAAAAGCACCGCTGACTAAGGGAAAGCTGCTTCGCGCACTGGCGCTATTCCCGTTCCAGGCGTTTAATGTTATATTTTCCATTCACTGGCAGGCGCTGAAAATCTGGCTCAAGGGGGGCCGGTATTACGCGCGGCCGAAGGCTCCCGACCGGGAAGTCTCATAAGCACAGGGAAAGACTTATGGACGACGCGGAACTCGTCTCCGAAACGCAGGATGTGCTTCGCGGCATTTCTTACAAGCCGTCCGCCGCCTTTCGTTTCCTTCTCATGCTCGCCTCGCACTGGCAATATGGCACGGCCAACGTCGTGCTGCCGAACGGCGAGCGCCTGACGTTCCGGGGCAAGGAAGCGGGGCCCGAGGCCACGCTGCTCGTGCATCGCGACCGTTTCGCGCGGTGCTCGATTACCGGCGGGCAGTTGGGCTTTTGCGAAAGCTATCTCGACGGCGACTGGTCGAGCCCCGACCCGGCGCGCTGGATGGAAGTGTTCCTGCGCAACGAGCATTACATGCAGGAGATCCTTCTCGGGCAGCGGTGGGCGCGCTACCTGATGAAAATCCCGCACTTGCTCCACGGCAACTCACGCAAAGGATCGCGCAAGAACATCAGCCGCCATTACGACATCGGCAACGAATTTTACGCGCTCTGGCTCGATCCCGGCATGGCCTATTCGGCCGCAGTTTTTTCGGAAGAGGCGAAAACGCTCGAGGCGGCGCAGCTCAACAAATACCGGGTGCTGGCCCAGCGCCTGGGCATCCAGCCGGGCCACCATGTGCTCGAGGTTGGCTGCGGCTGGGGTGGCTTCGCGGAATATGCGGCGAAGAATATCGGGGCCAAGGTGACGGCCATCACCATTTCCCAGCGGCAGTTCCAGTATACGCAGCACCGGATCAAAAACGCCGGTTTGGCCGAGCGGGTCGAGGTCCAGATGAAGGATTACCGCGACGCGGACGGCCAGTACGACCGCATCGTCTCCATCGAAATGGTGGAGGCGGTCGGCGAAACCTATTGGCCGCAGTATTTCAAGATGCTGCACGACCGGCTGAAGCCGGGCGGCAAGGCAGGATTGCAGGCCATCACCATCGACGAAGGCTGGTTCGACGACTATCGCAAGACCGCCGATTTCATCCAGAAATACATCTTCCCGGGCGGCATGCTGCTGACCAAGAGCATCCTGGCGAAGCAGACCGAAAACGCCGGCATGCATCTCGAGAGCATGGAAGGCTTCGGGCATGATTACGCGCGCACGCTGCGCCTGTGGCAGGAGCGTTTCCAGGCCGCCTGGCCGCAGGTGAAGCAGCTCAAGTTCGATGACCGCTTCAAGCGCGTGTGGGAATTGTACCTGTCCTATTGCGAGGCGGGTTTCGCGGCGGGCACCATCGACGTCGTCCACGCCGTCATGACCCGATATTGACGATGCCGGTTTGTCCCTGCGGCTCCGGTCTTGATTACGACGAGTGCTGCGGCGCGCTGCACGCGGGGAAACCGGCACCCACCGCCGAGGCGCTGATGCGCTCGAGATATACGGCCTATGCGATGGGCAATTTTGATTACCTGCAGAAAACCTGCGCGCCCGAACTGCGCGCCGACTACGAACCGCCCGGCGTTGCCACCATGCCGGAGTGGCGGGGGCTGAAGATATTGCGCACGGTTGGGGGCGGTGCCGGCGACGACGCGGGCCAGGTGGAGTTCATGGCGTCTTATACCATCAACGGCCAGGCGCATTCCCTGCATGAACTTTCGGACTTCCGGCGCGTCGACGGCGCCTGGATTTATACGGCGGGCGAGATCAATCCGAAACAGGGCACGCAGGTGCGCGATGGCAGCAAGGTCGGCCGCAACGATCCATGCCCGTGCGGGTCGCAAAAGAAATACAAGAAATGCTGCGGGGCTGCGAAAGAGGCCTAGTCAATGGATCTGGATTCGCCCGCGGATCCACCTGAGCACGCCGCCGATCAGCGGAAGGTGCTCGTACATGCCTTGCGCGGCGTCCCAGTAGTCGATGTGCTCGGCCACGCGTCCGTCCGGAGCGAACACGACGCGGGTCATCCCGTCGACCGACATCGGCGCGCCTTTGCCGCGCACCTTATAGTCAAACGTCCAGCGGATATAGGCCGTGTCCGGGCTCGCGGCGCTCCAGGCCGTATCGGTGACTTTTGATTCCGGCTGGCCAACCATTTTGAACATGTCGTCGAAGACGGCCGCAATTTTTTCCGTGCCGCGCACGTTGTTGAACGGATCTTTGAAGCGCGCGTCAGGCGCGTAATATGCATCGATGTCCTTCAGGGAAGCTGGCGTCAGCGCTTCGAAAAACTTCACGTAGCGGATCAGGCCTTCCTGTTGCGGCAACGACGGCATGGCGGATTAATCCTTGCGCATTGCCCGGCGCACGATCGCGAAATACATGCGGTCGGGCAACAGGCCGATGAACTTTAAAAGATACGCGAAGCGCGTGGGGAAGGTAATTTCGAACTTGTTCGACTTCAGCCCATCGACGATGCGCCGCGCCGCCTCGCCTGAATCGATCAGGAACGGCATCGGAAAATCGTTCTTGTCGGTGAGCGGCGTCTTGACGAAGCCAGGGTTGATGACCTGCACTTTGATGCCGTATTTATGGCCCATGATGGCCAGCGCTTCGGCGAGGTGGATCAGCGCCGCCTTCGACGCGCCATAGCCGATCGAGCGCGGCAGGCCGCGATAGCCGGCGACGCTCGCGACGAGCGCGATATGTCCCGCGTGGCGGTTGATAAAATAGGGCAGCAGCGCCTCGATGCAGAAGACGGTGCCGAAAAGATTGAGCTGTATCTGTGAGATGAAATCCTCGCTCTTGAACCTGTTCATATCCTCCGGAATGTAGGCGCCGGCATTCAGGATCGCGAGGTCGATGGGCCCGTAAGTCTTTTCGATGGTATCGACGGCGGCCTTCATGCCGTCCTTGTGCGTCACGTCGCCGGGCAGGGCGATCAGGCGGCCCTTGAACTCGCTGGAGAGTTTTTCCATCTGCTCCAGCTTGTCCTTGCTGCGCGCGGTCAGCACCACGTCCCAGCCGTCGCGCGCCAGCGCCAGGGCTGTCGACGCGCCGATGCCTGTCGACGCGCCGGTAACCCAAGCCAGTTTTCTTTTGACGTCCGCGTTCATGAAGCCCTCGACTGACGATTATAGACCAAGGGCCTCGGTTTCGCATTAACAACGAAACAAGGGAAGATTATGGAGTCTTCGGCGCAGGAGCTGCCGCAGGTTTCAGGTCGGCGCTTTTTCCAATGAAAGGCAGCGTTAAAAGAAAGCCGCGCACATGCAGTTTGTCCGCCGCTTCCTCGACGGCGACGCCGTAAGAAGCATTTTTGAACGGCCAGTAGATAGAGCCGATCCACTTGTTCGCGCCCTCGGGATGCAGATGCAGGTCGCCTTCCAGGCCGACGAAGGACAGCACGTCCTTCGCGCTGACCTGTCCCACGTCCTTCTTCAGGATCTTGCCGACAACCTTGCGGATTTTTTCGTCCGCCGGATTGAGCGAAGCAATTCTGCCACGCAGGCCCTTGACCGGGTCGGTCCAGACTTCAATTACCGCGTCATAGTCTGGATGCTTCCAAAACCTATGTCCCGGCACCGTCACCGGCGGGGATGGCGGCGTTTCCTGCGCCCGCGCCTTGCCGCCCAAAAGTCCCGACGCCGCGCCGAAGCTGAGCGCGAGCAGTGGCAGGGACAGGCCGGAATAGTGTTTGCGGACAACGGTTTTCATAATGTGTGCAATATATCAGAGTGGCGGTGGGGCGACAAATGACTTCCGTCATAAGCCTGTATTTGTTCGGAAAATTCAGGGAGAGGTTTTCAGCGTGGTCCGGGGCGGCCCGGGGCAGGCGGGCGGCGGTTCGGGCCACGCGCGTCAATGCGTTGGTTTTTCCAAGCACATGAAACGGATCGCCCAGGAACAGGTAATGCATGATGCCGAGCAAGTATCCGCGCAGGTAAAGCGTGTGGGCATCATCCGACGGCCTCAGGTCGACGCCGAAGAAGGAATTGTGCGAGGCGATCCAGATCTTGCCCTGCCAGTGGCCGGGTTCGAGCTGCTTCATATCGGAAAACTGCGCCTCATAGCCGCAGAATTCCTTCATCACGTCGGCGTCGGTCACGTCAGCTACATTCTTTTTGACCAGCTTCGCCGCTGCTTTGCGCACTTTCGGATCGTTCGCGTTGATTGAATGGACCACGGCGCAGATGCCGCGCTGAGGGCAGTTCCACACATCGAGGACGCCGTCGTAATCCGGATGCGACCAATAGGTATGGCCGGCCAGCGGATTGTCGACGGCGGTTTGCGTCACGTTCTGAGCCGAATCTTTCGCGGATGTTTGCGCGCGCGCCGCCCGCGCCGACACGCCCATGAAGCCGAGCGCGAGAGCGCTCGTCGTCAGCAGCGAAGAAGCCTTGCGAAGAAACCTGTTCTGCATAGCCGGACTATTTACCAGAAAATACCGCCCGGTCAAGCTGCAACTTTAAGCGGCCCTTAAGCTCCTGTAACGCCTTAAGGAATCATAGCCGAGGCCGAGCGCCACGGAGGACAGTTTGTTCTCTTCCGACACCGATGCCTTGGGGAAGCGGGCGGTGATCATGTCCCTCAGAAGGGGCGTCTCGGTGGGGCCGCCGGTCAGGATGATGATCTCGATGCTCTCATCCGCTACGTCCGCCTGGGCCAGGCATTCGGTGATGGACTGCGATACTTTTTGTACATGCGGGCCGATGAAAGCGTCGAAAGCGTCGCGGGATGTTTCGACGGTGAGCCCTGCCTCCAGGAAGCCGATATCGGCCGCGACTTTTTCGCGCGCGGTGAGCTCGATCTTCGCCGCCTCGACCGCGGCCAGCAGCCGATGTCCGCTTTCCTTTTCCAGCACCTGCACGAACCGACCGAATTTTTTGGGCGCATGCGATTCTTTCAGGATCGCTTTCATCTCGTGGCGCATGCGCGGCGTGTAGAGGAAGTTCACCTTCGACCATTCCGACATGTCGTGAAACGGGTTCAGCGGCACGTCGAGCTTCTTCGGCCCGTAGGTCGTGCGGTAGCCCAGTTCGGGCATGAAGCTGCCGAGGCTTAAGGACTTGTCGAAGTCATTGCCGCCGATGCGTACGCCGGAATTGCCAAGAATGTCCTGAAGGCGGTCCGCGCGGTTGACATAGGACGAAGATACCTTGATCACCGTGAAATCCGAGGTGCCGCCGCCGATATCCGCCACGAGCGCGCGCCGTTCGCCAGAGACTTTCGTCTCATGCGCGAAGGCTGCGGCGACGGGTTCGTACTGGAAAGAAATTTCGGTGAAGCCCGCGTTGCGGGCGATGGCTTCGAGCTGCGCCTGCGCGCGACCGTCGGCTTCGTTATCGCCATCGATGAAATGCACGGGGCGCCCCATGACGACTTCAGTCAGTTCTTCGCCAAGGCGCTTTTCAGCCGAGGTTTTAATGTGGGAGATGAAATAGCCGATGATCTCGTCGAAAGCGCGGAGCTTGCCGTTGACAACGGTACCCTGCTTCATCAGCGCGGTGCCGAGGATGCGCTTGAGGCTGCGCATGAAGCGGCCTTCCTCGCCTTCGAAAAACAGCTTCTGCGCGGCGCGGCCAAAAACGGGCTTCGGCGCGGTGACCGGGAAGAAGAGGGCGCTCGGCAGCGTATCCGCCTCGCCTTCCACGGGCAGCAGGCGCACCCCGTCTGTGCCGCCACAGGCGATGGCCGAATTGGACGTGCCGAAATCGATGCCGCAAACCCGCATATGATTTCTCCCCAAAAGGAAACCCTTGTAGACGCTTTGGCGAAGAAAGAAAACCGGGGCCAGTGGAATGAAGGGGCAATCCTGTGCAGTTACCAGCCATAACTTTGATATTGCCAGTCTTTTTCTGGTTGAATCCGCCGCCTTTTTCTTGTATTATGAAAAATATTTTAAGGTATCGAGATGCTCAAGATACAATTCAATACGGGCAGACTTTCCATTTTCAGGAACAAGCTGGAAAGACTGATTATGATGGAAGACGAGAAAGGCCTCGACGCTTTTCTCAAACAGCATCCGCGCGCCGTGGAGTGGAAGCATATCTGCGGCCCGAACCAGGAGCTGTACATTCATCGCGCGGCGTATAAAGGCAAATTCATCGGCGTCAAAAAACTCGTGGAACATGGGACCCAGCTGAACACGCTGGGCGTGGGCCGGAAGACCCTGATGGAAAACGTGTTACTGCGTGGCGGCGAAGAGGAAAGGGAAAGCCGCCAGAAGATGGCGAAATTCCTGATCGACAAGGGCTATGACCTCGAACAGCCTAATATGCACGACCGTACGCCCTATATGGTGGCCTGCTGGGAATGCCGCCCCGAGGCGGCGCAATTCCTTCTCGACCATGGCGCCAGCCCGGCCACGAAAATGAATAGAAACGGCATGACTCCCTTGATGGAAGCCTGCCACGGCAGCCAAAACTGCCCTGAAAAGCCCGCCACCGATACGCTACGCGTCGTGCTGTCGACAGGATGCGACCCGAACGCAGAAAACGACAACGGCATGCAGGCCCTGCACTATGTTGCCCATGTTGAGGCTGCCAAGATGCTGCTGGAACATGGCGCGGATCCGACGCACCGGGACAACTACGGCCGGTTGCCTGCGCAATGCCACAGCGGGGAGACCCCGGTCTACAGGTTCCTGAGAGACGAGTCCCAGGATTACATGGCGCGCCGCGCCGCGGCAGCAGCCGAACGCGAAGCGGAACTGAAAAAGGCGGCGTTGGAGGAACGCGACACCCAGATCGACGCTGCTTGTCACACCGGAGTAACTATTGGCAAGTCAACGGTGCTAACCCTGAAAAAACAAAGGTCGCCAACCCTTTGACCCCCTATCGTCAACGGCTTTCCGTTAACCCATATCTGTTATAATAAACCGTTGGGGGGTGTCTTGTGCAGTACCCGGTTCCTTGGGCGCTCTTCGCCATATTCCTGCTGAGCTATGTCTTTCCGTTCGCCGTCACCTTGCTCCGGCTGCTGCGGTGGGAAGTGCGTCCGGTCAAAATCACACGCAGCGATTTGCCGTCGGTTCTGCCGCCCATGCAGCGGGCGGCGGTCGATGAGCTTGCGGCGCTCGGCTTCACGCCGGTCGCGGCCTATACCTACAACGACGACTACCAGAATTTCCCGGCACTATTGCTCAAGCATGCCACGGAACCCGCCTTCGCCAATCTCCATTTCCAGGCCAGTTCTTTCACCGGCTATCCGGTCTGGTTCTGGAGCTTCCCGAAAGATGGCGATGCGTTGATGACATCGAACCGCCAGCCCCTGTCGCTGCCCATGCCGGGCGTGGCGGAGATCGACCCCTATAAAGAAAACCTCGCCCAGCAGTGGCAGGCGCACCAGGACCGGCTGCGCGGCCTCGATCTTGCCGCGATGGACACGGAAGAGGCTTTCCGCCGTATCGCGCGAGCGAATGAGGACTATGTCGCCTGGAATCTGTCGAACAAAACCTTCATCGAGCAATCGGACCGGATATTCTTTTCGCTTCGCGCCGCGCTGAAGATGACCTGGGAGATGATGCGCCGCCGCCGCGACCTGCGCCGGCCTTATAAGGGCGCGGTTCTGGCCGACGCCTACCGGAGCACCTATTACGCCGAGCTCTATGCGCTCTACGAGGGCGTCCGCAAGCGGCTGCACTACCGGATTGACGTGGCCATCGTCCTCCTCATCTTCTCCTTCGCCGTGTCGTTCGGCGCCTTCAGCTGGTGGATGGGCTGGCGCTTCGCGGCGGCTGTGCTGATCGTCCTCACGGTGCATGAGTTCGGCCATGCGATCGCCATGCGGTTGTTCGGCTATAAAGACATGAACATGTTCTTTATTCCCTTCGTCGGCGCCGTCGTGGTAGGGGATATCAAGAACATTTCCGTCTGGCGGCAAACGATCGTTCTGCTGGCCGGGCCGGTGCCGGGGCTCGTCTTCGGCATCTTGGTACTCCTCCATATGCACCAGTTCCCGCCCGACAGCTTCATCCGGCTGCTCGGCCTCAACGCGGTCGTGCTCAACCTGTTCAACCTGCTGCCTCTCTCGTTCCTCGATGGCGGCAAGCTCGTGGAAATCGCGCTCCTGTCGCGCTGGCCCTATAGCCTGTTCGCTTTCTGGTTTATCAGCAGCCTTGGCATGTTCTGGCTGATCGTCCGGTTCCAGAGCTATTACCTGTTGTTCATCGGGCTCCTGATGGCGATGGCGACCCGCGCGCTCTGGCGCATCGCCGGCCTGCGCAAGGACTGGGAGGCGCAGGACGACAGCCGGCGCGAGCTGAAGGATATCTTCGAGCTCGCAGGACGGCGGCTGAACAGCAATTCCTTCAATCGGCAATATTTCATGGTGCGCACGGTCTTCGAGAAACCGGCCGTCAACCCGCCGCGCTGGTGGGAAACGGCGCTGGCGTTATCGCTGTTCGTGGCGTTCTGGGCGTCGTCGATCTCGGTGGCCTGGTCATTCTGGCATCACCGGATCTGATAAGCTGCCTTCAGGCGGCCTTTTTCGCCTTCGCCTTGCTGACCAGGAATGCGTAGCTCATGATCTTGTAGGCGAGCTTGGCGGCCAGGAAGTCGCAGGAATGCAGCTCGGGCCGCGGGGCGAGTTCGTTGACGTCCGCGCCCACAAAATTCGAAACTTTTGCGACTTCGCGGATGATCGTCATGCATTCGTCCCAGAATAGCCCGCCCGGCTCGGGCGTGCCGGTCGCGGGCATCAGGCTGGCGTCGAGCCCGTCGATATCAAAGGTGACATAGACGTTCTTGCCCTTGTAGTGGCTGACGATTTCCTTGATGTCCCATTTCGCCTTTTCGCGCGCCCAATAGATTTTCACGCGGCCCTTGCTCTTCTCGAGGAAGGGGATTTCGCTTTGCGAAATATTGCGGATGCCGAAGCTGCATAGCTTGGTCACGCTCTTGTGATCGAGCACGCGGCGCAGGGCCGCCGCATGGGAATAATGTTCCCCGTCATAGCCGTCGCGCAGGTCGGCATGCGCGTCGAAATGCAGCACATGCAGGTCCTTATAGCGGCGCGCGAAGGGGCGGATGGAGCCCGCGGTGATCGAATGTTCGCCGCCAAAGACGAAGGGGAATTTGCCCATCTTCAGCACGGCTTCGACTTCCGCATCCAGCTGCTCGAGCGCCTGCGGCACCGATTTGCTGATCTTCACCGGCTTGGCGGTCAGGACGCCGTATTTGCGGAACGGTTCGCTCCAGAACTCGTCGTCGAACAGTTCGACCTGGTGCGAGGCCTTGATCATCGCCGCCGGGCCTTTCGCCGTGCCGCCGCCGTAAGAAACCGATTTCTCGAGGCCGAAGGGGATGACGACGATATTGGCGTCTTTCGCCGAGGCCGCGTCCTTCTTCTGCAGGCCGAGGAAGCCGGCCGAAGGTGTCATGAATTGCATTTTCAAACTCCACATCATTGTCATTCCGGCGAAGGCCGGAATCCACGGACTTGGTCCGTGCAAATTTAACCGGATAGACTTGTGTTACGGGCCTAATGTAGTCCGTGGGCCGCGGCTTTCGCCGGGGCGACACAAACTTTTTATTTAAACAGCTTCTGCCAGTTGCGGCGGCTGCGCTTTTTCCAGTGGCCGCGGTGATAGGCGTCGGAGGCCAGGAGCGGCATGACCGAGCCCGCTTCCGCAAAGACCATCTGCTCAAGCGCCACGTCGACCTTGCCCCAGCTGCAGGCTTCTTTGAGCGTGGAGGAGGAGCAGGCGCCGTCGCGTACGTCGGCGATGGTGACCTGGATCGCGTATTTGTGCATGTCGACGTCCTTGTGGCCGAGGATTTCCGCGCAGACGACCGTGTCCTGCGTGAAGTTCTTCGGCACGCCGCCGCCGATCATGAGCAGGCCGGTGGTGCCGGCCGCGACCTTGACGTCGGTGAGTTCGCGGAAATCCGCGACCGCGTCGATGCACATGTAGTTCTTCGGGTTCTTTTTCTGGTGCAGCACGAGGCCGAAACCAGCCGAGGAGTCGACGAAAGCGGGGCAGAAGATCGGCACGCCGTGCTCATAGGCGGTCTGCACGAGCGAGTTTTTCTTCTTCGCCTTTTTCGTCAGGTATTTGCCCATCTCCCAGATGAATTCGCGCGAGGAATAGGGGCGGCGTTCCAGGCTTTGCGCGATCTCGAAGATCGTATGGTCGACGGCCTGGAGATCTTCCTCGTCGATATAGGTGTCGTAGATGCGATCGATGTAGAGGTCGCGCAGGTCGCGGTCGTCGACCTGGTTGTCCGCACGATAATGCTTGAAGCCGAGCGCTTCGAAGAAGTCCATGTCGACGATGGAAGCGCCGGTCGCGACGATCACGTCCACCATGTTGCTTTTCACCATCTCGGTGTAGAGGTCCATGCAGCCGCCGGCCGAGGTCGAGCCTGCGAGCGTCAGGATGCTGGTCGCCGACTTGTCCTGCAGCATGGTGTTGAAGATTTCACAGGCGCGCCCCAAGTCGCGGGAGGTGAAGGACATTTTGTTCATGCCTTCGATGATCGGACGGGCATCGAAGGACTTGATGTCGATATGCTCGATCGGCGTGCTCAGCAGGGCTGCCTTGCGGTTGCTCTTAGGGTGCGGCTTGGTCTTGACCGCTTTCAGGTTTTTCATGGTCTCTCTTCCTTTTCGGTTATAAAGGCCCTGTCCTGATCTTCCTTTAAGGGAAGAGACGAAAGTCGTCCCCCGCGTCATGCGGGCGGTTTCGAAGGCTTCGGGTAGTTCCTTTGCGCCGGTTCTTAACCTACGGCGACAAGCTCTTGTGTATCCGTCGTTTCCTGGGTGTCATCGTAGAGCGTGACCAGCGGCGGGGCTTTCACAGACACGACTTCATGGGCCGAAAAGCCGTTGAAGTCCGTGCGCATGGTATTCCCGTAGGCGCCGAGCTGGCCGATCTCGATGTAATCCCCCTCCCTGACGTCTTCCGGCAGGAAGAAGGGGCCTGGCATATAGTCAATGCTGTCGCAGGTCGGGCCGTAGAAGCGGAAACCCTTGTGCGGCGCACTGGTGCCTCCCGGCGTCGGACGGATCAGACGAACCGGGTAACGGAAACCAAGGTGGCCTGCGTCGAACAGGCTGCCATAGGTTCCATCGTTAATATAAAGGACATCGTCCTTGCGAAGCTCTACCTGGACGACCACCGAGGCGCTCTCGGCGACCAGGGCGCGCCCGGGCTCGCACCAGAACTCGTAGCGTTCCGGGTGGGGAAGCTTGTCGAAGCCGCTCTCGATGGCGGTCTTGTAGTCGGACAGGGCAGGTGGGGCCATGTCGGGGTAAATCGAGGGGAAGCCGCCGCCCACGTCTATGACGTCGACGCGGGTGCGCGGAATGCTGCGCAGAATGCCGCCGACGAGGCTCAGGGCCGTCACATAGGCCTGCGGGTCCATCGTCTGCGAACCGACGTGGAAGCAGATGCCCAGCTTCCTGGAAATCTTGCGGGCCGCTTTCAGGATTTCGGGGGCCTTTTCAGGCAGGCAGCCGAATTTGCCCGACAGAGGCAGCTCGGACGAGGTGTTCGGAACGGCCAGGCGCAGGAACAGGCCGAGGTCTTTGCTTTTGCCCGTGCAGACGGCGATCTTTTCCATCTCTTCGATGCTGTCGAAGGAGAAATCGCGTACGCCATGGTCGAAATAAGCCTGCTCGATCGACGGGCGGCTTTTGACCGGATGCATGAAGGCGATGTGGGCGCCGGGGCAGAGCTCGCGGACGAGCTGGATCTCGGGGATGGAGGCGGCGTCGTAGTGGCGGATGCCGGCGGCGTAGAGGCCCGAGAGGACATATTTGGCGGGGTTGGCTTTAACCGCGTAGAGGACTTTGCCGGGGAAGTTGCTGAGGAACCATTTGGCGGCGTTTTCGAGCGCCGCGGGGCGGAAACAGGTTACCGGGATGTCTGGGCGGCGTCGTCGCACCACCTCGTCAGGGCCGTCATAATCGTCCATTTCATGCACACCCTCCTCAGGGCGTTTATGAGATAACCGCACGCGAATCATTCGCTGCCGTGCCCTCATACTTCTAGGTTATATGTCGATTCGAAAATTTGTAAAGTAAATTTGAAAATTCAAGGGGGTTAGACTGCTCACTTCGTGTTGCGCCACCGTCATTAAACGCACGTACGATTTGTACGCGCTCAGCCGCTGACTGGAGCACCCGCGGAGGCATTTTTTTTCGGCGGCTCGGCGAAACTCTTCAGCGCCGCCTCGGTCTTGACGATGTCAACTCCGCGCGCGGCGTTCGCGCCGACATAGTCCAGCTCCCGCGCGTGGGTCAAAAACGCCTGCTGCAGCTTCGTCGCCTGGAGGGGATAGAGCTTGTTGTCCGGGTCAGACGTCATCTTGCCGTGCAGGTCTCCCTGCAGCCGGTTATAGGCGGCGATAATCGTTTGCGGCGTGATTTTCTTACCCATTTCAAAGGCCTTATCGTCCAGCAGCTTGTCGGCGTCCCAGTTTTTAAGCTGCGCTGCCAGCGCCGCATCGGTCCCGCTGAGGCCCGCCGCAGGCTGATCCGGCCGCGCTTTCGCGACATAGGTCTCGAGCAGCAGCGCCCGGGTCACGTCCTGGTCCTTGCCGAAACGGTCGAGATAGCCCTGGCGTTCCGCGCCCTTCGCCATTTCGAAGCGCAGGCCGGTCTGCAAGCTCCTGCCGGTCATGCCCCATTTGTCCGTCACCTCGAAATAAAGCTTCTGCGCGTCGGTATCGCTCAACTTGCGGAAGTTATCGAGCCCGATCTCCCCGATTTTGGCTTTCAGCCCCTTCAGCACGGGCGACGAGAGGTGCTGGAGGTCCTTGGGATCCTGGGCACGCCAGTCGGCGACCTTGTCGATCAGGTCGAGCCCCTTGCCGGCGCGGATCATATCGCCGGTCGCGCCCACGTCGGCCAGCGCCTCCTTGCGATATATCGTGGCATAGATTTCAAGCGCGGTGCGGTCATTGATCTGGGAGCCGAGGGTGCCTTTCCTCACGGCCTCGAGCTTCTCCGGGTCGAGGTGGCGCAGGTTGTACTTGCCGTCCAGGCAGTGCCAGCCTTCGTGGCGATTGGTGAATTCGACAATGTCCGGCCGCGAGAGGCCCTGAATGTCGATATCCGGCGACCGTTCGGACGAGGGCACGACCACGCAGGCCCGCGGATTTGGGTTGCGCAGGTTGGTTAAGGCCGTCGGGTCCTGGGTATAGGTCTTTATCCCGAATTTTGACTCATAATAACTCGTGGCTTTCTGGCCGGCCTGCGCCAGCTGGTTGTCCGGAATATGAATCCTCTGTTCGGCCAGGAGCCTGCCAACGGCATAATCCGGCGCAAAGCCAAGCGACAGGGCCACGTCGAGCTTTTGCGGGTCGACGAAGGCGACTTTGTTATGGACGGTGGAGTGAGCGGCCTGCAATTCACCGGTCAACCGACTGCCCAGGCCCTGGAGGTCGCGGGTATAGCCGGTCTCGGAGCCGGCTTCGAGGCTGTCCAGATCACCCCTTGCGCTTTCCAGCAGCGCCTCGCGGATGCGGGCCCGGCGTTTCTTTTCCCGGACGCTTAAAAGGGGCGGGGCTGATGGCGCCGTGCCGGATACCGGCCCGGGCTGACCGACGGCGGGGGCATTGCTCTCGGCCTCTGTTCCTGTGGGGCCGGTCGCGCCCATGACGCCGGCAATCAGCGTGGTGCGCAGGGCAAAACGGCGGAAGGCCGCGGTAAGGGTGCCGGCGATGGGAAGTGCGCCTGGTTTGGCGTTCGGGTCGTTCAAATACCGGTTCCTCAAAAGGTCATATAAAAAAAGTCAGGGCTTTATCGCCGGCGGCAGCATTCTTGGTGCTGCCGGCCGCTGCTGTCCGCCTGAAAATGCCGCCAGTGACGGTTCGACGTTCTCGATTTTAACGCCATAGCGGTTGTTCACCGCTGCATAATCCATGCGCTGCAGGTTGTCGGTGAAGGCTTTCTGCAATTTTGCCATCTCCTGCGGGTAAAGGGGATCTTCCGGATGCTGCTTGATCAGGGTGCGGAACTGGTCCTGCATCCGGGTATAGGCGCCGATCATGGTTTCGGGCGTCACCTTGCCGCTGGTACTGAAGGCCTGGTCCTCCATCGACGCCTGCGGATTATAGGCATCGAGCTGGCGCTGCTGGTCGGCGGTCAGGCTCGTTCCCGGCGCGGGCTTGCCGGTTGCGCTGAAGTAACGGTAGAAATCAATTCCCTTGCTGGAGTCCCGGTCGAAAACCGCGTCGATCTGGTGGCCGATGGTCTGGAGCGGGTCGGCAAGCTTGTATTTCAGCGCCGTCTGCACGGCCGGGCCGCTGACGCCGTATTTGTCGACAGTCTTGTAATAAAGCTCCTTAGCCTGCGCATCGCTCAAGGCGCGGAACCTGTCAATGCCGCCTATGTCCTCGATTTCCTGTTTCAGGCCCTGCAGCACCGGCGTCGTGATATGGATCGTGTCAGCGGGGCTGCCCTTGCGCCAGTTCGCGACCTTGTCGAGCAGCGACATGTCATAGCCTTCCCGCAGCATTGACCCGATCGCGCCGGTGTCTGCAAAGGCTTCCTTCTGGTACAGGGTGGCAAGGACCTTGCAGCCGGCCGCGTTGTCCGCAAGCGTCTTGTCATTGTTGGGGTCAATGGTCTTGAGATCGTCGGGATTGATGCCCGCCATCGAATAGCGGTCGTCCCGACAATGCCAGGTTTCGTGACGGTCAAGGAACTTGATGCGGTCGGCGGTGGAAAGACCCGGAATGTTCAGACCGTCTATCATGGCATAGTCGGATGCTGGAGCGACGACGCAGGCCTGCAGCCCGCCGCCGTTATTCGGATTCTGCAGCGCCGTGGGGGCTTGGGTGTAGGTCGGGTTTCCGAACTTCGTCGGATAATAGGACGACATGCGGGCATCCGCCATTTCCGGCACGCCGGGCGCTGTCGCCGCGCCCTGCGCCTGCAATTGAGCGCCGACCGTCTCCGGCCCCCTAATGCCAAGCGCGATCCCGGCGTCATATTTCGCGGGGTCGAGGATGACGGCCTGCGAGTGGAAACGGTTGCCTTCCGTGCGCAGATCGGCATTAGTTCGCTGCTGCAGCCCTTCAAGATAGGCGGAATATTCTGTGCGGACGCCGTTCATCAGCGACGGGTAGTTCCGCCGCGCCTGCGCCAACAGCGCCTGGTTGATGTCATCGCGCCGGGCGTCGCTGCCGGCGTGGCCTTGCGGGACGGCCAACGGTGGAGTGCGCCGCTTCGCCGCGTCGGAAGCCAGGAACTGGCTGCCGCCCAGGCCCACCTCTCCCGCTGCATCGAGAACGTGGGCGGCGAAAGTATCCGGCAGGTTATCGGGCGCATCGTCCATGTGCTACACCCCCGGCCCCGGCTGGGGCGCGCGCTTGAACACGGTACCGTCAGGCAGCTGGACCAGCTTGGTATGGGGCATCGGCGGCAGCTTCTTCAGCGCCTCTTTCAGGGCGGGCTCTTTGGCAACGATGTTCACCCCGCGCTGGGCATTGGCGTCGACATAATCGAGATCCTGGACCGTCGAGATAAAGGAAGCCTGCAGCTTGCCCACCTTGGCGTGGAGCAAGGGATCGTCCGGCGTCTTCACCAGCTGGGCGCGCAATTCTTCCTGCATCTTGCCATAGGCTTTGATCAGCGTGGCGGGCGTGATCTTGCCGTCCTTGGCGAAGGCGCGGTCCTGCAACATCGTCGCCGCGTCCCACTTTGCCAGCTGCGCGAAGACCTCCTGCTCCTGCGGCGAAAGCGGCTTCGCGGCAGCGTTCGCCTGCGCCCCCGCGTCGGCTATTGCCTGCGCTTGCGCCGCTTTTTCCGCGTCCGTTGGCGGTTCGCCGTAAGGCTTCATGATGTCGAGCGCCTTGGGAATGGCTGTCTTGTAATCGGCGATCATTTTTTCCATCGCCTTCCGGTCGTCGGGCGGCGCGGCCCAATAGTCCGCGGCATTGGTCGCGATACCGTCCGGCACCTTGCCGCTGGCCGTGAGATGTTCCGCCAGCTTGGCGGCATCGTCAGCACCAAGCGCCCGGAATTTGTCGACGCCCATTGTGTTGATCTGGCTGCGCAGGGCGGAGAGCGCGTCCCGGGTTTGCGGCACTTGCGCCTGCGCGATGGCGTTGTCGAGTGTCTTCGTATCCGCACCGTCATGGACCGCGGCGCCCGTCGACATCATGGTTTCCAGCGTGTCGAAATTCGATTTCCAGTCGCGGAGCTCCGCGCGGTCCGCATCGTCGGCTTTCCTGCGGTACTGGAAAATGACTTCCGCCTCGCGCGGCGTATAGGCGTTCTCATTCACGACGGTTTCATACAGCTTACCGGCGTCCTTGTCGTTCAGCTTTCGGAACTTGTCGATTCCCATCTCGTTTATCTTCTTCTTCAGGCCTTCCAGCGCGGCGCTCGCCCAATGCCCGTAATCCTCGGAATTGTTGTTCCGCCAGGCCTGCACTTTGTCGATGACGTTGAGGCCGTGGCCCTTGCGGATCATGTCGCCGAGCGCGCCGACGTCGGAAAGTGACTCGCCCTTGTCCATGATGGAGAAGACCTTCAGCTGGTCTTCGTGGCCAATCGATTTCTCCGGCGCCCCTTGGTCGACGCCCGCGTAAACCTCCTTCGGCACGCTCGAATAGTCGAGCATGGTGTTTTTGCAGTGCCAGCCTTCGTGCAGGTTCGAATAATCGAGATTCTCCTGGTATGACAGTCCTGGCACCGCCGCGGCGAGATCGGCGCCCGGTTCCGGCACGATCACGCAGGCCTGCGGCTTTTTGTTGAAGAAATCCCAATGCGCGGAGGCGTCCTGGGTATAGGAATCTGTCGCGGCGAACGCCGACATGTCATCGGACTTCATGTGGCTTGTGATGTTGGCGATCAACTCGTCGCCTGGAGAGACGTGCTGCAGGCCGAGGATCGTCTGCGTCGCCAGCTGCGGAGACATGCCGAGGGCCAGCGCCGCGTCGAACTTGAGGGGGTCGACGATGACGGCCTTCGTCATGGCGGGGTTGTTCTTATGGAGGTATTTCGAAAGGCCGCTCTGCTTCTTTTTTAGGTCCTTCGAGTAACCGTCTTCCGCTAATTTGCTCGTCTTTTTGAAATCGTCCATGGCGATGGACCGCAAGGTTTCATTGACGCGCCGCCGGGCAAGAGCCGCGTCGATCTCGGCCTCCTTGGCAGCCAGCTGGGAAGGGGGCGGTTGTGCGGGTGGCTGCGCTTGGGGATCGCCGGACGCGGGTGCATCGTCGGCGGCGGCCTTTTCGGTGAAACGCGAGGCAGCGGTGGTTGTCTGTCCAGGCGCAATCGGCGGTCGCGGCGCTACAGGCCCGGCGGCTGCGCCCAGCGAACCGGGCAACAAATTAAGATAGAGGAGTGTGCTTGCCAGGAATTTAGTGCCGCTACCGCTCATGCAAAACCCTGAAAATCCACGCAAATTACCCTAGTATATTATACTATACATAATTAATTTTTAGTGTATTATGTGCAGCCGCATCTTGAAACTATTTGAAAAATAACCATTTTCCGGTAGCATGCGCGGCGCGTCTTGAAAAAGAACGCAAGTTAAAAAAAGACCGGCGGGAAAGACATTAAAAATGACATCGAAGCTTCGGAATATCGCCATTATCGCTCACGTCGACCATGGCAAGACCACACTCGTTGACGCGCTGTTGCGCCAGTCGGGGCAGTTCCGCGAAAACCAGCAGGTCGCGGAATGTGTGATGGACTCCAACGAACTCGAACGCGAGCGCGGGATCACCATCCTCGCGAAGGTGACGTCGGTCGTCTGGAAAGACACGCGTATTAATATTGTCGACACGCCCGGCCACGCCGACTTCGGCGGCGAGGTGGAGCGCATCCTGTCGATGGTCGATGGTTGCGTCGTCTTGTGCGACGCCGCGGAAGGCCCGCTGCCACAGACCAAGTTCGTCCTCGGCAAGGCGCTGAAGCAGGGCATCCGCCCCATCGTCCTCGTGAACAAGGTGGACCGCCCCGACGCGCGCCCCGAAAAGGTGCACGAGGAAGTGTTCGATCTCATGGCCGCGCTCGATGCCACCGAAGAACAGCTCGACTTCCCCATCATGTGGGCCTCGGGCCGCCAGGGCTGGGCCGCTGCGACGCTGACCGACGAGCGCAAGGATCTGTCGCCGCTCTTCGATTTGATCGTGGACTTCGTCCCGCCGCCCGCGGTGGACGAGACCAAGCCCTTTTCAATGCTCGTCACGCTGCTCGAAAACAATCCTTATCTCGGCCGCCTGCTCACGGGTCGCATCCTGTCGGGCACGGTCAAGCCGAACATGAACATCAAGGCGCTCTCGCACGACGGCAAGCAGGTCGAGGCGGGACGCGTCACCAAAATCCTCGCTTTCCGCGGCATCAACCGCGAACCGCTCGAACAGGCGGGTGCGGGCGACATCGTGTCGCTGGCCGGGATGACAACTGCGACCGTCGCCGATACGATCTGCGATCCGGCCGTTGCCGAGCCGCAAAAGGCGCTTCCCATCGATCCGCCCACGATCTCCATGTCCTTCCGCATCAACGACGGCCCCTTCGCCGGCAAGGAAGGCGGCAAGGTCACGAGCCGCGTGATCCGCGATAGACTCTTCCGCGAAGCGGAAGGCAACGTTGCGATCAAGGTGAAGGAAGGCGACACCGCGGATTATTTCGAAGTCTTTGGCCGCGGCGAATTGCAGATGTCGGTCCTTATCGAAACGATGCGCCGCGAAGGTTTTGAATTGTGCATCGGCCGTCCGCAGGTGCTGTTCCGCACCGATGAGACGACGGGCGAGCGCCTCGAGCCGATGGAAGAAGTCGTCGTCGACGTCGACCAGGATTACTCCGGCACGGTCGTGCAGAAAATGGCGCAGCGCAAAGGCGAAATGATGGCGATGGTGCCCTCTGGCGCCGGCAAGCTGCGCATGACGTTCCTGGCGCCGACGCGCGGCCTTATCGGCTACCACGGCGAATTCCTCACCGATACGCGCGGCACCGGCATCATGAACCGCATCTTCCACGGCTGGGAGCCCTACAAGGGCGACATCACCGGCCGCCGCACCGGCGTGCTGGTCGCGATGGCGCAAGGTCAGGCGACCGCCTATGACCTGTGGAACCTCGAAGAGCGCGGCGTCATCATGGTGCTGCCGGGCACGGATGTGTACGAGGGCATGATCGTGGGCGAGCATGCCCGCGACAACGACCTGCCGGTCAACGTGCTCAAGGGCAAGAAGCTCACCAACGTCCGCGCTTCCGGTTCGGACGAGATGGTGAAGCTCATCCCGCCGCGCATCCTGACGCTGGAGCAGGCGATCACCTTCATCGCTGACGATGAACTCGTCGAGGTGACGCCAAAATCTCTGCGCCTGCGCAAGCGCATCCTCAATCCGCATGAGCGCAAGCGCCTCGAAAAGGTCGCGGAAGCGGGTTAAACCGGCTTATTATTGACATAATATAATTCGTGGGTTAGGGTGGCCGCCTCTGGAGCCGGTCACCGACGATGCTCCTGCTATTTTTGGAGCTTTCCCTTGGGCCTCCTGTCCAAAATCGCGAAACGAATCTTTTCCGGGCCGCCGGTGTCACCGGTACAGCAGTTCCTGCTCGCGGTCGAGGCGGGCGACATCGACGCCGTTCGCCGCACGCTCGATGCGCATCCCGATGCGGTCGGCTGGAAATCGCTGAACGGGCATGACCAAACGCCGCTCATGTGGGCGGCGGGCGCGGGCCGCAAGGAACTTTGCGAACTGCTGCTCGCCCGCGGGGCACAGGTGGACGAGCGCGACAGTGGCGGCTTCACGCCGTTTTTCTCCCTTGTTGAAGGCTTGATCCGCGGCGCAGCGGTGCTCAATCCCGATCCCGCGGCCAAATTCGACCCGTCGGACCATCAGGCGACCGCACTGTTCCTCTTGTCCCGCGGCGCGGATATCAATGCGGAAAGCGACGATGGCCGCAAGCCGATCAGCCGCGCCATGGGCGGCTTCACCGACACCATCGAGTTCCTCATCGACCATGGCGCCGACTTTGACAAGCCGGATCGTCATGGGAACACGCTGCTGATGGGTGCGGCGGCGCAGGGCCAGGACGCAATTGTCGAACTGTTGCTCCGCCGGGGCGCATCGGCGCTCAGGAAAAACGCGCAGGGGAGAAATTCACTCGAGATTGCCTTCAGCCTTTCCAGCGGCAATCCCCGTCACGAAAGAACCGTCGGCCTGCTGCGTGCGGCGGTAAAGGCGCAGAAGCGGCTGGCCAAACAGCAGGCCCGCGACCAAGCCTTGGCCCTACAAACCACGACGCAGCAGCCTGTCTCCATCCGCAAGCCCCTGAAACTGGCCAAAAAATCTCTCTAAGTCTTTGGGATAAAAACGATAAATTGCTTTGACATAATCTAAATACTGCGTTATGTTAACCCGCAAAGATAAGAATAAACTAAAGGAGCGGCAAAAATGGGTGATCTGGCCAACGAGATTTTCAAAGCAATCGTCTTTTTTATCGTGGCTGCCGCGGTCGGCGTCGCGGTCGTTGCGGGCGGAGGCGCCATTGCCGGTTACATGGCGGCTTCGGCGCTGGGCGCCGGCAAGGCCGTTGCCATTACTTCCGCGGTTGCCGGCGGCATCGCGGTTCCTACGGCCGTTATTGGCGGCTGGAGCAAGCTCAAATCCTGGAAGAAAGAACGCGAACGCAAGAAGTGGCGCTCGAACATTCCATCTTTCTCGCAGGCGGCCGCTCCCGCGCCGTCGCCAGCGCCCGCACCCACCGTCAAACCCGCTGCTCCCGCGCCCGCCGACGACGGCACACCGCCGGTTTTCGTCGACGCGCTGACGAAAATGAAGGAAATGGATCCGGAGGAGCGCAAGAAATATCTCGACCGCCTGCGCGATGCTTTCCCGAACGAGGTGGAGACTTTGCACAAATACGATGACGACATGGCGCTCGCCCACCAGACGCCGACGATGAAAAAGATCACGCTGAAACAGCCCGGCGCTTAATAGCGTTTCACGTCTTTCATCGCCTGCGAGAACTCGGATTTATCTTCCGGCTTTTCCTGTGCTTTCTCCGGCGCTTTTTCTTTCGCCTTTTCAGGCGGCGCTTTCTGTGCCGGTGGGGACGCGAGTCGCTCTTTCAGTTCCGCATTTTCCTTCTTCAGCGCATCCAGCTCCTGTTTCAGCGCGGCGTTTTCCTGCCGCACAGACAGAAGATTGACGCCCGCATGCAGCGCGGGATCGGTCGCGTTGATCAGCGATTCAATTTCTTCGCGCCATTTTTTGCAGAGCGAGACGATGCGGGCCCTGAATTCGGCCGGGTCGGCGGGGCGGCCGCTTTCGGCTTCCGTGACCGCGATGCCAAGGCCGAAAACCAGCCTTTCAAGAATATCTTCGCTGCGAGAGGTGAGTGCCATGGCGCGTCAGGCCGCCTTCATGCCGAAGGCCTTCGCGCCGCGGCTGTAAGTGCGGTCGAATTCCTCTTCGAGACCCTGGTTCACGCCGCGGCAGCCGTCGACGACTTTTTTCGCCCAGTCGAAATACTGCTGCTTGCGCGCGAGATCCCAGTCGGGCGGCGGACTGTCGATGATCGAGCGCAGGTTGGAAATCTTGTCGGCCATCTTGACCATCTTTGCCTCATCCGACTTGTGCGGCGCGTTTTCGATCTGCAGGCGCTTGCGTTCCGCCTTGGGCAGGCTCTTGTCGTCGGTGCATTCCTTCACGATGTCGGCCACATTCTCGCCGAATTCGCGCTTGAGCTCTTCGTATTTCGTGCCGGTGTCCTCGATCGTGTCGTGCAGGATGCCCGCGCAGATCAGGTCTGTGTTCTTGCCGTCGGTGTGCTGCGCCAGCAGGTCGGCCACCTCGATCAGGTGGTTCACGTAAGGCTCGGCGCGCTCGCCCTTGCGGCGCTGGTCGGTGTGCTTCTTCGCGGCGAAGAGCATCGCCTTCGTCAGCTTCTGTGCGGGTTCAGTCATTTTTAGTCATCCTTTCAACATTGGAACGCCGCCAATCGGCGCTCTGCTCTCTCTCTTTTTTCATATGCTGAAATGATAGGACGGCGGCGCTTATTCTGGCAAGAAAATAGCGCCGCCGTCCTTATGGGAATAATTCAAGTCTCTTATCCGGCGCGCGCGCCTTCGGATGAGGCTTCCATCGGAAGGCCCGCCTGCTTCCAGTCCGCCTTGCCGGGCTTGTACTCGTTCACGTTCGTGTAGCCGAGTTTTTCAAGGCCTTCGGCTGCGATGGTGGAGGCGGGGCACTGCGTGCTGCCGCAATAGGTGATGATCTTCTGGCTCTTGTCCTTCAGGAGCTTGGGCGCCAGCTCGTTCACTTTGCCGGCAGGAATGGAGATCGCGCCCGGAATATGGCCGATGGCGAAATCCTGTTCCGACGTTGCGTCGACGATGGCGACCTTCTTGTCGTGGTTGTCGACGATGTTCTTGACCTGGTCGCGGTTGATGGGCTGCATAATAGCCTCCTTTTTGTTGCAATGGCACCAACGCGCTTAGTCCGGCCGCGGTTGCAAAAAAGAAGCCGGACCTTTTGAGGGTCCGGCCTCTTGCTTTAGCGGAAGCTAAAAAGAATTAGCCGCAGGAGCCGCTTTTGCCCTTGCCGCCGCTGCTGCTGCAGGAGCCGCTCATTTGCTCGCTCTTTTTGGCATCCGTGCCGCAAGAGCCGGACGACTTGTGTGCGTCGCCTGAGGTACAAGAGCCTTTCATTTGCTCTTTCTTGACTTGTTCTTTGTTGGTGGGTTGCATGGCATCCTTCCTTTCGAAGATGTTTTGCGAAAGCCGGAATGGCCTCCAACAGCAGCATATAGAGGCCAAAAACCCGTTGTCCAGAGCGTGCCAAGGGCATGAAAATCCAGCCCGATTCCGGCTTATTATGCTAATGAAATTTTTGTTCTGCTTTTATCCTCGGTGAGCTGTGGCATACTGGTACCGGGGATTGAGAACATTCGTTTTGCAGCAGGGGTTTTGATACAGATGTATTCACGGTTTTTTTACCTGTTCATAATCGCGCTGGTGGCGGCGACTCCGGCCGTCGCCGCGGATGATGTCAATGCGGCGGCGGCGAATACCACGTCGACAGCGGCGCCGGCGACCAACACCGTCAAAAGCGAGGAAGCCGAGCCGCCGCCCGAGGAATCGCGCGTGCAGGTTCCCGACACGCCGCACCAGGAGCATCTGGGCGAGAAGGGCGAAAAGCCGGCCAAGCCGGACGAACAAGCCGCCGCGAAACCCCATGACGGCGCCAAGATCAGCGCGCCGGAGACGCTGCGTGTCTCTCTCACGCCCGAGCCCAAACTTGAAAAGGACAAGCAAGCCGCCTTTGTTCTCCGTCTCGAGGACAAAAAGGGCCATCCGGTGGGCGAGAGCGACCTCGAAGTGCAGCACACGCAAAAAATGCACCTGCTGATCGTCGACGAAAGCTTCACGGATTACCAGCACGTGCACCCGGTTCCCGCCCTCGACAGCTGGAGTTTCTCCTTCACGCCCAGGACGGCGCACAACTACAAGATCTGGGTCGACGTCAAGCCGCGCGGCGGCGACGAAGAGATGCTGCCCCTGCTGCTGAAGGGCAAGGAACCCTGCAAGGTCCCTTGCGCCGACGCGACCGAGAGGCTGACGGCGGCCTTCGGCGACGACAAGGCCACGCTCAGCTTCGATGCCCCCTTGCAGGCCGGAACGCCCGCCACTGCGACGCTGGCGCTGACCGATAAAAAAGGCGCGCCGCTGAAGGATCTCCAGCCCGTCATGGGCGCCTATGCGCATGTTGCCGCTTTTACCGGCGATTTTTCAGGCGTGGCGCATGTCCATCCGCAAGGCAAGGAGCCGGCGGACGACAAGGATCGCGGCGCCTCGCCGCTCACGTTCATGATCCATCCCGAAAAACCCGGCCTGCTCAAGCTTTTCGTGGAAATCCGGCGCGACGACAAGAATGTCTTTCTTTACTTCACGGCGAAGGTCGCAGCGACCGGGAAGCAGCCGGCGCCGGACGCCAGCAAAAAACCATAAATGTCCCGCAATTCCGACCGCGGATTGATCATTCTGTTCCTTCACCTGGAGCAGCTGGAGAAGGCGGGCGTTCCGATTTCCCAGTCGCTGGCCGAAGCCGCCAAAGAGACGCCGGAGAGAAAGCTGCGCGGCGCGCTGGAGGGCATCGCGCAACAGGTCGGCCAAGGGCACTCGCTGCAGGAGTCGATGGGGTTCTATCCGCGTGCCTTTGACGAAACCCTGATCGGCCTCGTCGGCGTGGGCGAGAAATCGGGCAAGCTGGCGCGGGCCTTCGGCCTGTGCCTCGACTATGTCCGCAAGCGCGATGAGCACCGGCGGCTCATGCGCAAGGCGTTGCGCGGGCCCACGATCAGCGTCATCACCATCCTGGCGCTGGCCCTCGTTCGCCGCCATACGCTTTTACCGGACGTCGCTCTCGCCTCGGCTCTGCTGATTGCCGCTTTTATCGCTCTCCGCCGCTGGCTGGAGGTCTTCCGCCATGTGACGGACCGGCTATTCCTTGCGCTTCCCGTCGTCGGCACATTCCTTTCCGAGGATTCCTGGGCGCGGTTTGCCAACAGCCTCGCGATGCTGTTCGACGCGGGCGTTCCGTTGCGCGCGGCGCTGAAAACCGCCGCCGAAGATGTTCCCAATCTCGTCGTTCGCGCGTCGGTCGAAGAGGCCCTCCCGCAGATCGAGGCGGGGGCGTCGCTGCATGCGGCCTTTCGCGAGACCGGCCGGATGGACAAGATGGCGCTCGCGATGATGAAGGCGGGCGAGGATACCGGCAATCTCGGCCACACGTTGCGGGAGCTGGCTGAGTTTTACGAAAAGCGCTGCGCCGACGCGCTGACGGCGCTCCAGCAGGTCAGCGGTCCGGTCCTCACGATCATCACCGGCGCCTACCTGTATCTCGGATTCTGACACAGGCCAGAAGCGTAAAATTCATCCCGAAGGGGTGGATTGATGGAGCTGCCGCATCGTTGGTATTCTGGCATGCGCATGAAAAGACATTCTCCTCCGCAGGCTGAAGACTATCCCGACGATGCGATTTTCACCGTCGGCCACTCGACGCTGCCCATCGAAGACTTCATTTCCTTGCTGAATTCCTACGGCATCGAGACGCTGGTGGACATACGCACCGTGCCGCGTTCGCGCCATAACCCGCAGTTCAATACCGAGGCGCTTGCCGCGAGCCTGACGGAAGCGGGCATCGAATACCGGCATATGAAGGAACTGGGCGGCCTGCGCCATGCGCACAAGGATTCGCCCAACAAGGGCTGGCGCAACGACAGTTTCCGCGGCTATGCCGATTACATGCAGACGGATGAATTTCGCCAGGCGCTGGATGAGCTGATTGATCTGGGCAAGAAAAAGCGCACCGCCATCATGTGCGCGGAGGCGGTGCCCTGGCGCTGCCACCGCTCGCTGGTGGCCGATGCCTTGAACGTGCGCGGTGTCCCCGCCATCGAGATTTTATCGCCCACCAGCCACCGCCTGCACAGGCTGACGCCGTTCGCGGAAGTGCAGGGCACCCATATCGTTTATCCGCCCGAGCAGGGATCGCTGCTGTAATTATGGCCAACGGGCTGCGGGCTTTTCTCTCCGCGGTCCTTGAGGTACCGTGAACAATTCATTTGGGAGATTTTCAATGTCGCAGAAATTCAAAACTTTTAAGGAATTCTGGCCCGAATATTTGCGGCTGCACAGCAAGCCGATCACCCGCGCCGTTCATTATGCCGGCACGCTGGGCGGCATCGCGCTGGCCACGACGGGCGCCATCGTTGGCGCGCCGCTGCTGATCGCGGCGGCGCCGGTGTTCACCTACGGCCTGCTGTTTGCCTCGCACCCGGTCTTCGAAAAGAACCGCCCGGCGACGTTTAAAAATCCCGTCATGTCAGTCGGCGGCGATATCAAGATGCTGTTCTGTTTCCTCACCGGACGTGTCGACAGCGAGTTCAAAAAATACGGCCTCGATCCCACCGGCAGGAGCGGCAACAACCAGAACGACCCGAACGCTGTCCGCCCGGCGGTGATTGAGCGCGCGGGCCGTCGTTTCTCTCCGGCCTCAAAAGCAAGCTCAGCGCGGCATTCAAGGGCATGGAGCCGGCCTCGAACGACAATGCGCCGGCAAAGCCCGTCAAAAGGGCCGCGCCGCCGGCGCCCTAATTGAAAATTTCCGCTCCTGCTCCCTCTCCCGCCGATGGGCGGGTGAGGGCCGGGGAGAGGGATTGTCCCATACTCAACAGTCGAGGGAGGTACAATCCCTCTCCCTAACCCTCTCCCAACATGCGTTGGGAGAGGGGACGCCCGCGCTATTTTTGGAAGTGATTTCTCAAAGACAATCTGCCGGAAAGGAGTCATCGACGTCTGAAGTCCCATTAAAAATTTTCGCTCCTGCTCCCTCTTCCGCCGAAGGGCGGGAGAGGGCTGGGGAGAGGGATTGTCCCATATTCAACAGTCGAGTGCGGTACAATCCCTCTCCCTAGCCCTCTGCCAACATGCGTTGGGAGAGGGGACGCCTGCGCTATTTTTGGAAGTTGCTTCTTAAGCCTTCGGCCCCTTCAGCTGCTTGCCCTTGCCGGGCCAGAGGGTGCGGATGTCGGCGAGCATTTTTTCGGTCGCGGGGCGGAAGGCGCGGTCGGGGTTGTCGTTGGCGGCGTGGCGGAACTTGCGCTTGAGCCCCAGTTCCTTGTGCTTCTGTTTCCAGGGGATCACCGCCCAGTTTCCGCCCTTGTCCATCGCCAGCGCGGTAAAGCCGTTGACCCAGTCGCCGGAATTCAGGTACAGGCAGCCGTCTTTGACCTTGTTGGCGGAGGCATGCGTGTGGCCGCAGATGATGCCGTCATAGCCATGCTGCTTGGCATGCGCGACGGCCTTGTCTTCCAGCAGGCGATGGGCGTTCTTGTCGTTCTCGACCAACCGGCGCACGCGGCTCGCGAGATCGAAGCGCTTCTTCAGCGTGAATTTTGCGATCCTGTCGACGAAGCGGCTGGCCCGCGTCATGGCCTCGTCGACGCGGCCCACGGCTTCGATGAGCCAGCCGGGCGCTTTCTCCGCGCGGATTTCGCGCCGGTCGAAAATATCGCCGTGCACGACCAGCAGCTTGCGGCCCTTCGCGTCGGTGAGGTGGAGGGACTGCTCGATCTTCACGCCGTCGATGGTTTTTCCCGCGACGCCAATATGCCGCAGCGTGATGTCGTGGTTGCCGGGAATGTAAATGACCTCGGTGCCTTCCGCGATCTTGCGGTTGATGGCGTCGAACACGCGCTTCTGCCGCTCGGGGAAATCCTTGGGCCGCCGGTGGCTGAGGTGACGGCCATCCACGATGTCGCCGTTCAATATCAGTTTGTCGCAACGCGTATTGTGCAGGAACTCGACCAGCATATCCGCGGCGCCGAACATGGTGCCGAGGTGGAGGTCGGAAATGACGACGGTCGGAAAATGGTCAGGCACCGGCGCACCAGGCTTTTGCTTTGAAAGGCCCATTCAAACTCCAGATCACACCGTTTCGCCGTTGGGATGATTAGACCATGGCGGACGCCGGCTGAAAAGCGCCCGGAAGTCGGGTATTTTCAGAACATTGCCGCCGCCGGCGCAATGTTCAGGACGGCGAATATCCGCTACCCTGACCTGAGCGGGGTGCCGATATGTTCGATTTCCTCCTTCTGATCAATTTCATCACCTCCTGGCGGTTCTGGCTGCGGGGGATCCCCGCGGTGATCCTTGCCGGCCTCGTCAACGAATATGGCCAGGGCTTGCTCGGAAGAACCGGCACGATCATCGTGACGGCGTTGATCATCGTCGGCGGCGCCGTCCTGGGCGTCATGGCGGAACAGGCGGCGGAGGAGCGGGGCGACGGCATTCTTCCCCGCAAGTCGCGCAAGCGTTCCAGGCAAGAAGACAACCAGTGAAAACGATGCCATGAGTTTCATTCTCTCCATCCTCCTTGCCATGTTCTTCGCGCTGCTGATGCGCGGCTTTGCGCACAATGTCGGCCTCGCGCCCGGCGAACAGCGAAAGCTTTTGACGGCGGTGATGATCGTCACCGTGCTGATGGGGGTTGGCTTTACCTATGCCAGCTGGTCGCATTGGCAGCAGAAGAACCACTGGGTCCAGACGACGGGCAGAATGACCTCCGACAGCTTCGTCACCTTTAGCTGCCCCCATCCCAACCCGGACCCCCAACATCAGTCCAACGACGACTGGGACAGGGTCTGCCCGCGCGTGGCGATCCCCCGCGCCAGTTACAGCTATGAGGTCGATGGCGCCCAATATGAGGGCAATACCGTTTCCCTCGCCCGCAACGTTCTCCCCTCGCGCGACGCGGGCAATGCCTGGGTCGCGCAGCACAAGCGCGGGATGGAAGTGACCCTGTTCTATGACCCTGACGATCCCTCACAGTCCGCCCTCTACAACGACGGCGATCCGCCCCTGGACCTGTCGAAGGCCTTGTTCGCCTTTGTTTTTCTGGCCTGTTGCGCCTGGCTGCGGCGGTCCCTCCCGACCGCCCCGTAAGTATACATAACATTGTTGACATTTGCGCGGGCGCTTTCTATTCTGCCGCCACGAGTTATCGAAAATAATATTTTGAAAGGACTTCGACCATGCGAGGATCCCGCGGACCCGCCAGCCACGACAACCCCGCCTCCGCCGGCAACAAGCTGCGCGAGGCGCTCGCCCGCAAAACCGCCGGCGACGAAACGCGCGCGCAGGAAGAACAGGCGCATGCGCAGGACGCCCTGCGCCAATCCATCAGCAAATGGTTCAATGACGTCGCGTCGGCGCTGCCGCCTGTGGTTCTCGGCCTGACCGAAGCGCTTGAACAAGGCCGGAACGTGGCGACCGACAGAAGCTTTGCGCCCCCCGAGGATGTTCCGGTGCGTGGCGTGACCGGGCTCGATCTCGGCAGCCTCGACGGCTTCAAGTCGCTGGACCAGGCCTGCCGCGATCTTGATATCGAATGCACCGTCACGGTTGGGCGTTACGGCTATGGCCGCACATCCACCGCGGGACAGGAATATCTCCACCTCAACATCGATGCGGCAAAACCGTATAAGCCGCTTGCGGTGGAAAAACCCGTTCCCCACGGATCGCGGCGGTTCTAATTCATCCGGATTGAAAACAAGAAGGCAGTCAGCATGCAGAACCCCATCACCAAGGCCGCGCGCTACCTCCGGCGCGAATATCCGTTTATGACGTTATCGACGGGCGTCGGCACTGGCATCGGCGCGGCGGTGGGGACGGCCGTGGCAGGCATCGCGGGGGCGGCGTTCTTCGTGGTCCCCATTGCAGCGGCTGTGATGGGCGGAGGAATGCTGCTCATGTCCTTCCCGTCCGGCGGCGAACATAATCGCCCCAAGGGCAACACGGTGGCGCTGAACGGCGTGAAACTGGTCGGCAACAAGCGCGACGTCGCCAGCATTTTCATGACCCAGAAGCTGATCAGCGATTACACCGAAAAAATGCAGCACCTGCCCGAGCTGCCCGCCCGCACCATGCGCAAGATCGCGGCGCATCTTTTCGACATCCGGGGCAGCCTCGCGCGTGTTCGTGCCTACGGCGAAGCGGGCGAAGCGCTGACTTCCTTTTCCTTCACGCGCAAGATGGTGGACGAGCAGGGCCAGCAGATCGACCAGCCGCTCGTGACCTGCAACCTGCCGCTGACTGCCCAGCCGCTGCCCGCGGCGCCCCAGCCCGTCGTCATCGGCGCGCCCCAGCCGCTCGCCGCCCTGCCGGCGCCGACGGCGGATTTCACGGCCGCCGTCGAAGCTCCGCAGCCGGAGACGGTCGAGGCAAAAGCGCCGGTGAATAAGCCGGGGTTGAAGCTTTAAGCTCGGCGCGCGTCCCTGCGATCAATAAGACTTCTTTGGCGTCCACTGGACACAATGCCAAGGCGGCCCCAAAAAAATTTTCCCCCGGTGGCGTCATCTCCTGCCACTGCAAAAACCCCACTGGCACGGCGCGACTGCGACCACGGCTATGAGCCACATCGCCGTGCAGGAAGCGCTGGATGGCAAGATGGTGAGTGGATGGAGAAGGTGACGGAGGAGGAGTATTTGGCGAGGTTGTGGGGGATTGATAAGCAAGATCAAATTAATCCAATCCCATTGGCCTCCGTTTTACTTTTTCTTACGGTCGAAGAAGATTGGAAACATACTTGTTTGTTTGCGAATCCTCAGCAGGTCATCGGTGCCAATTGTATTGACGCTCCGGCGCTCATTTCCGGCAGGCGTTATGACCTCAACGTCTGGATTGTTAATAATCATTTCATTTATATCATCGCTATGTGCTGGCGTCTCGTTATAAGCAAATTCGTAGAAGCTCTCAACATTCAGTACGTCGCCATGGTCAGAAATTACGCGCGGAATATCCTCTCGCAATTGCTCTTTGGCGCTCCTGCGCGAGTCGGCGTCAAATAGGTACAGCGCGCCGTCTTTTGATGGATCGTACGAAAGCATGTTTAGGCCAGATCGTCCGAAGTGCGCTTGCATAGAGCTATTTTTGTGAAGAATGTCGTTGTAGACTTGGCGAGCCCTATAGCTATTTGCAAAATGTAGGAGCCAATAACGCCAGCCGTCAGGATTGTGAATTGAGAATGGACTGGTATAAGGCGCGCATCCTTTAAGGTGTTCAAATATAATCCGCTCAACTTCACCAAGCCAGCTTGCTTTACTGAGGGGGGCGTCTCCATCCTTTAGCGAGGCATAAATTTCTGCCCTTAGTGCAGCATGGCTTTTGAGAGCGCTGCTTTTTGCTTCGTCTGGAGAGATGTAAGCCTTAACCGTTTCAATTGGGAAATTGAGGAAGACTTCAGCTGACTTCCACGTAGATAAAATATCCCTAATGGCGCCTAAATCTACATGCGATGATCCGCATTGATCCAGATTAAAAATTACGTTTCGATAGTTGCCTGCTTGAATGATGTTTTTGAAAAGCGGATACGCATCTTGGAAAGTTTTATTTTGATAGTCAACTTTGACATGTAACTGCTTCGTTGTATCAGCGATTTCTATTTCTAGCGGCGCGACGTTTTGTTTAAGCTGTTCGACCGCTACCAGTTTAAAGTCATTAAATAGCAGAAGGCATTCGACCTCGATGAGGCGCATGCCTTGGCGAGTTCGCTCGATATTTATTTCGGTAACCGTTTTTTTAAGGCAGTCTAAAAAAATGAGTGGAGATCCAAAACTACCGCATTTGTACTTGCCTGCGCCGGAAAAACCGTCAACAACCGCTAGTCGAAATTTTTCTCGCTGAGGTAGTTTGCATCGCGTGATTAAGTATTCTCGGAAGTACTCGTTTAATATTTTGTGCTTACGTTTGCTGTGGTCGTCGAGCTCGGCGCCATGCTGCCAATCGTAATTTTTGATTGCCATTCTTTAAATAAACCAAAAGTAGAAATTTATGAACTAGCCTGATTATATACAGGCATTTCATCCCAAGTTCTACCCCTGTATACACGACCGTTGGCTTTTTTTGAGCGTTTTTTGTTATCTTTTCCCCAAGTGCCCCACTGTTTAAAAAAGAAGGCCGTATTATAGGCGGCGCATTGCCCATAAATCTCGTCTATCCATTCTTCCTTTATGGGGCGCGCTTTATTGCCGCTTTCTCCGCCGACGATTGCCCAGTGGATCCCATTGAGATCGACCTTACCTACTGAACCAATAAGTGGCTCAAATGAAATAAAGCGAATAGCGGCTGGCGTCGCCCTCAAATAATCTATGCGTGAAATGACACGAACGTCTTCTACACTGGTGCCAAGCCAAACATTCGGGAGTATTTTCTTCAGCTTTTTCTTTACCATCAATTGCATTCGTTCAGGACGTTTAGTCAATATTTGGTAATTATGCTGGGGCGTTTCTTCCATGACTTTCCACACGTCTGCAATAAAACTTTCGCTGACTTTGTCATGGAATAGGTCACTCATAGAATTAACAAAGATTTTACGTGGCTTTTTCCATCCATAGGGGATGGATAATGAAGCTCGATCTTCTCGAACTATGCCGCTCCAAATCGGGCCAGTTTTTTTCTTGGTGATCAATCCGCGATACTTGTCAATTTTCATTGCGTCTAGGCGTCGCGCCATATTCATCGCGTAACAATTTTTACAGCCAGCGCTTTTGATCGTGCATCCCGCGACGGGATTCCAAGTCGCATCGGTCCATTCTATTTCAGTTTCCGCCATGCTATCTCGCTATTAGGAAGCTGCTTCGAAAGTTCTTTTAGGATCGGATGACTGTCTCAGGAAGGGGAAAACAGGCGGCAAATTAGCCTTACGCTAATTTTATAACAAAACGGTGATTGGCGCTAGGAGAACAGGTGATGGAAAAAATGGTGCCGTCGATGGGATTTGAACCCGCGACCTCTCGCTTACGAAGCGAATGCTCTACCACTGAGCTACGACGGCACTGCGGAAGGCAACATAATATATAAGATGCGGCTTTTCAAGCGCGGAATCCGCCCTCACGCCAGCTAAATTTGGAGAATTCCCTTAAATATCAATAACAAGGCTCCGCATCTTGCCCGTTTCGGGGCGGCATGCGAAATTTACCGTTCTTTTTGGCAACCACCCCCGAGGTCAGCATGCCCCAGCCGCAGGTCTTCTTCGACGACCATCCCGAGATCGAGGCGCTCGAGGCCTTTATCGTCGATGTAAATGGCGTCCTGCGCGGCAAGCGCATTCCGCGCGAGGGCAGCGGCAAGGTCTTCAAGGACGGGTTGCGCGTGCCCTATTCCATCTATGCCGTCGATATCTGGGGGCAGGATGTCATCCCCGCCGGGCTCATTGCCGAAACGGGCGATAACGACGGCGTCTGCCATGCCGTGCCGGGCAGCCTCCATGCCGTGCCCTGGGCCGAGCGCCCGGGCGCGCAGGTGCTGCTCTCCATGTCCGACACGCGGGGCAGGCCGTTCTTCGGCGATTGCCGCCATGTGCTGAAACGCGTGCTCGATCTGTACGCGAAAAAAGGCCTCACCCCCGTCGTCGCGGCGGAGCTGGAATTTTACCTCGTCGACAACAGGCCCGACGAGCGCGGCTCCCCGCAGCCGCCCCTGTTCCCGCGCACCGGGCGCCGCGCGCGCGCGCCGCAGACCTTGAGCATATCCGAGGTCGAGGAATTCGCGCCCGTGCTGTCCGACATCACCGCCTTCTGCAAGGCGCAGGGCGTCCCCGCCGACGCCGCGATCTCGGAAAACGGGCCCGGCCAGTATGAAATGAACCTCAACCATGTCCCCGACGCGCTGCTGGCGGCCGACCATGCCACGCTGCTCAAACGCGCCGTGCGCGGCGCGGCGCGCAGGCACGGCATGGATGCGACCTTCATGGCCAAGCTCTACGGCGACAAGTCGGGCAGCGGCATGCATGTCCATTTCAGCGTCCTCGACAAAAAGGGCAACAATATTTTCATGGGCAAGGACGCGAAGGGGTCGCCGAGCTTACGCCATGCCATCGGCGGGCTGTTGCGATCGATGCCGGATTGCACGGCGGTGTTTGCGCCGAACCTCAACTCCTACCGGCGCTTCGCGGTGGGCTCCCACGCGCCGACGACGGTGTCCTGGGGCTACGACAACCGCTCTGCCGCGCTGCGCGTTCCGGCCAGCAACCTTGCCGCGACGCGCATCGAGCATCGCGTGCCGGGGGCGGATGCCAACCCGTACCTCGCGCTCGCCGTCATGCTGGCCGGCGCCTATGACGGGATCGTGAACAAGGTCGATCCCGGCAAGCCGTTTACGGGGAACGTCTATGCCTCGGGCGCCAAGCATCTGCCCGCGACCTGGGAAGGCGCGCTGGAAGCCTTCGAAAAATCGAAATTCATCGCCAAATACCTCGGCCGCGACTTCCAGAAGCTCTACCTCGCCTGCAAGCGCCAGGAGAAAGAGCAGCTGGAGCGCCAGGTCTCGAGCCTCGAGTATGAAGCGTATTTGAGGGATATTTGACTTCTTCTCCTCTCCCTCTGGGAGAGGAGGGGACCCGTCGCTTTATATGCGCATGCGAAGCATGTGTGCGACGGGAAGGTGAGGGTACTTCGTGCAGATGGAGTAAATTAATTGACTTGTGATTCATGCTGCACAAAGTACCCTCACCTTCCCATCGCTTCGCGATGGGCCCCTTCCTCCCCCAAAGGGGAGGAGAAGGGCGCCAATACCATTGTGAGAGTTGATCGAGTTACACCATGACCCAGCCCGCCCGCGCCGTACATCCCCCCGCGCCAACCGACTACGTCAAAACCTATTACGCCCATAGCGCCAATCCGGCGCCGGAGCGCGCGGCGCTGATCGGCGATGCTTCCTGCGACGTCTGTGTGCTGGGGGCGGGGTTTTCGGGCATCTCGACCGCGCTGCATCTCGCGGAAAAAGGCCTGAAGGTCATCGTGCTCGAAGCCGCGAAGGTCGGCTGGGGCGCGTCGGGACGCAACGGCGGGCAGATCATCAACGGCTACAGCCGCGATTACGACACGATCCTCGGGCGCTACGGCGAAACCACGGCGAAGGCGCTGCTGGGCATGAGCTTCGAGGGCGGCGACATCATCCGCGAGCGGGTGGTCAAATACAACATCAACTGCGACTTCAAGGTCGGCGCCTTCTTCGCCGCCTTCACCGAAGGCCAGATGAAATTCCTCGAGCGGCGGATGCAGGTGTGGAAACAGGCCGGCAACACCGACCTCGAGATGATCGGCAAGGACCGCGTGCGCGAGATTTCCGACACCGGCCTGTATATCGGCGGGCTGCTCGACAAACGCGGCGGGCATATCCATCCGCTCAATCTCGTCCTGGGGCAGGCCGCGGCGCTGGAAAAGCTCGGCGGGAGGATCTACGAACAATCGCGCGTCACGCGCGTGGAGCGGGGCGCCAGGCCCGTCGCCTATACTTCCAACGGCAAGGTTACCGCCAATACCATCGTCGTTTGCGGCAACGCCTATATTGGCGACGCGGTGCCCGAGCTTGCGCCGCGCTTCATGTCGGTCTCGAGCCAGATCGTGACGACCGAGGTGCTGGGCGAGGCTGTGACCTCGCAGCTGATGCCGCGCGGCTATTGCCTCGAAGACTGCAACTTCCTGCTCGATTATTACCGCATCACCGGCGACCACCGGCTGCTGTTCGGCGGCGGCGTCGTTTACAGCGGGGCGGAGCCGGCCGATATCCAGCGGAGGCTTGTTCCCCATATTGAACGTACCTTTCCCGCGCTCAAAGGCCGCAAGATCGACTTCGCCTGGAGCTGCAACTTCGCGCTCACATTGACGCGCATGCCGCATATCGGGCGGCTGTCCGACAACGTCTATTTCATTCACGGCGACAGCGGCCATGGCGTCACCACCTGCCACCTGCTCGGCCGCCTGACCGCCGAGGCGATCAACCAGCAGGCGTCGCGCTACGACGTCTTCGCCTCGATGAAGAATTACCCCTTCCCCGGCGGCCGCATGTTCCGCGTGCCGCTCACCGCGCTCGGCGCCTGGTATTACGGCATGAGAGAGAAGCTGGGGATCTAAGACCGCCATTCCAATCAATGCCACCCCGGCGAAGGACATGAAATTTCATTAGGAAATTTCATGTGGTCCACGGACTGAGGAATCGCCGCGTAACCGATGGACGTCGGTTCTGACTGATCCTATCAGGTCCGTGGACCCTGGCTTTCGCCGGGGTTACAGGTTTTGTTGTGGGGCGGGATTACAGCGACAACGTCCACACCGGGCCGCCGCCGGGGACGTTGGGGCCGACGGTGGCGGGTTTGGCTTTCGAGACGACGACCATGTCGCCGGACGCGAAGCCGTTTTTGTTCACGATATTCTTGCGGTCGGGTCGCTGCTTGAGGATCGCTTCGGTCTCGCTGACCGCCACGACTTCGAAGCTGTAGCGGTCGGAACCGGAGCTGACGTCCTCATCGGCAAGATGAATGACTGCGCCCGGCGTCAGCAGCAGCGGTTTGGCCGCGCGCACGACCTTGTTTTCGAGCGCGCTCGACAGCCATGTCAATTGGGCCAGAAGCTGGATCGGCTTGACCGCCTGCGTCGCCGAACCGGGCGGCAGCTTGACCATCGTGATGCGCGTGGTGACGATGCCGTGCTTGATCTCGCCGCGCAGGGTGAGGCGGCCGTTTTCCTGGCGCGCGATCAGATCGCCCTTATAGGTGACTTTTTGGCGCGTGAGGTTGTTCTTGTTGTCCTTGATGAAGAGGTCTTCGTCGGCGAGGCTGGGGTCGAGCGTCGATTCGAGCGCGACCTTGTCCTTGCCGGAGACCTTGAACACGCTCTCCCAGATGAAGCCGTTCTTGTCCTTGCGGTAGGTGCGGCCGTCGCGCACTTCGGTCACGCCGTCGCCGTTGATCAGGTAGGGGCCGCCGTCGCTGGTTTCGGAGCGGATTTCGTATTTTCCGTCGATATCCTGGGGGCTGAGCGACATCGGGCCTAAAGCTTGCGAAGGATCAGGCGCGTGACTTCGCCGCCGTGGTTGATATCGCCCTTGAGGACCAGGCGCGGCCCTTCGTGCGACACATCGAGAATGGCGCGATAGGTCAGCATACCTTTGGTCAGGTTGCCTTTTTCGTCGCGGATGAATTTGTCGGCCCCGGCGTGGCTGGGGTCGATGGTCGATTCCATCTGGACCTTGTCCTTGCCGGCGATGGTGAAGGAGCTTTCCCAGATGAAGCCGTTCTTGTCCTTGCGGTAGGTCAGCCCGTTGCGGATCTCGGTGGTGCCATCCCCGTCCGGCACGTTGACGCCCCCGCCGATCTTCTCGGAGAAGACCTCGTATTTTCCATCCAGTTCTTCGATCGTGATCGTCACGGGTAAGCCTCTTTCCCCAAACCCTTATTCCAGTAATGATAATATGCCGCGCTCGGGAATAGCAAGATGCGGGAACCCCAAGGTTTTTCGGTAATATGGGCAAGAATGTTTGAAATGGCCGGGTGAATCCTATATCCTGCTAAAACCTTCAAAAAAGAGGATATGCCGTGGCCAAACCGGGGACAGAAAACGTCGAATATCGCGTTCTTGCGCGCAAATACCGCCCCCGGAACTTCGCCGAGCTCAAGGGCCAGGACGCCCTGGTCCGCACCCTCACCAATGCCATCGAAAGCGGCCGCATCGCCCATGCCTTCATGCTGACCGGGGTGCGCGGGGTGGGCAAGACGACGACCGCCCGCATCATCGCGCGGGCGCTGAACTGCGAAAAAGGCCCGACGCCGAACCCCTGCGGCGTCTGCGAGCAATGCAAGTCAATCTCCGAAGACCGTCATGTCGACGTGCTGGAAATGGACGCCGCCTCCCACACCGGCGTCGAGAACATCCGCGACCTCATCGACACGGTGCAGTACGCGCCGGTTTCGGGCCGCTACAAGATTTTCATCATCGACGAAGTCCACATGCTGTCCAAGGGCGCCTTCAACGCGCTGCTCAAGACGCTGGAAGAGCCGCCCGCGCACGTGAAATTCGTCTTCGCCACGACCGAGATCCGCAAGGTGCCGGTGACCGTCCTCTCGCGCTGCCAGCGCTTCGACCTGCGCCGCATCGACGCGGAAGTGCTGGAAAACTATTTCGGCGAGCTGCTGAAGAAAGAAAACGTCGAAGCGGAAGAGGGGGCCATCGCCCTCGTCGCGCGCGCGGCTGATGGTTCAGCCCGCGACGGCCTCAGCCTGCTCGACCAGGCGATTTCGCGCCAGCAGGGCAAGATCACCGAGGCCGGCATTCGCGACATGCTGGGCCTGGCCGACCGCGCAATCACCATCGATTTGTTCGAGGCGCTGATGAAGGGTGACACGGCCGGCACGCTCGGGCTGCTCGACAATCTTTATAAAGCGGGCGCCGATCCGCTGATGGTGCTGCAGGACCTGCTCGACCTCAATCATTACCTGACCAAGTGCAAGGTCGCGCCCGACACGGCGAACGACCAGGCGCTGCCCGAGGCCGAGCGCGTGCGCGGTTCTGCGCTGGCGCAACAGCTGTCCGTGCCGGTGCTGACGCGGGCTTGGCAGATGCTGCTCAAGGGCGTGTCGGAAGTTTCCTATGCCCAGAACGCGCAGAATGCGCTGGAGATGATTTTGATCCGCCTGCTGTATGTGTCGGACCAGCCGACGCCGGGTGATGTGCTCAAGCAGCTCAAAGACGGCTCGACCGTCGCAATGGGCGGCGGCGCGCCCGCGGGCGGCGGCGTTCCGCGCGGCACGACGGTCATGCGCACTGTCTCGACCGTGGCCCAAGCGCAGCCCATGCCGCTCACCGTCGAACCGCAGGACGGGCAGGCGGTCGCGCTGCATTCTTTTGAAGATGTGGTCGCGCTGTTCGGTCTGAAGAAGCAGGCGCTGCTGCAAAGCCAGCTCGTCAATTACGTGCATCTCGTGAAGTTCGAGCAGGGGCATCTTGCCCTGCGCGTCAAGGAAGGCGCGCCGCAGAACCTCGTCGGCCAGTTGACCGAAAAGCTCAACAGCTGGACCGGCCAGCGCTGGGTCGTCAGCCTTTCCCGCGAGCAGGGCCAGGCCACCCTCGCTGAAGTGCGCCAGAACGCGGCGCAATCGGTCATGAGCGAAGTCATGGCCTCGCCGACCGTCGCCGAAACGCTGAAAGTGTTTCCGGGCGCGAAGGTGATCGATATCCGGGATAAGAAGTAATGTCTTGCCGCTAAGTACCCTCACCCTAACCCTCTCCCAGAGGGAGAGGGGACGAGAGGCGTTCGCTACGCGAACGGAAATATAAAATATTATTTATTTCGAGAAGCGAAATTCGTCAGTACCTTCTCCCTTTGGGAGAAGGCTAGGATGAGGGTACTTCGGCATCGCCCAATTCAAAACATCGGCCCGTCTTTATCCATTTTCTTCTGGATGTTGCTCAAGACTTCGCGGGCTTCCTCGACGCTCTTGTCGCCGGTGTCGCCGCTGTTGTCCTCCTTGGCGCCGGGATAGGTCAGCTTTGCCTTGATCAGGCGCTTTTCAAGATCGCGCAGGGCTTCGCTATCGTCTACGACGGGACGGCTCGGTGGAACCGCCATCGGCTTCGGCGGGGCGACCGGCGGCTTCTCCTGCGGTTTCTCGGCGACGGGCGCTGCGGCCTGCTGTTTGGTCGCTGCCGCCGCCTTTTCCTGCGCGGCTTTCTGCACGGCCTGCGCCGTGGAGATCATGTTCTCGATTTCGGTGAAGGCATTTTCATGCGCATAGTCGAACGCGTTATGCCCGTCCTCGTCGACGGGCGTGGTGTCGGCATTGTACTTCAGCAGCTGCTCGACCGTGTTCTTGAAGCCCTGCGACGCCGCCGACATTAAGGGCGTATGACCGTTCTTGTTGACGTGATTGACGTTGGCGCCGGCTTCCAGCAGCAAGGCGGCGATGCTGGCCTTGCCGGCGTGCGCCGCGAACATGAGCGCCGTGGAATCGTTCGGGTTGCCGACTTCGAGATCGACGCCGGCCTTGATCAGGAGCCAGGCGGTCTCCTTGAGGCCCTCGCGCGCGGCGAACATCAGCGGCGTCAGGTTTTCGCTGCTCTTGATTGTGCCGGCTTCTTTCGGGTAGGTCATGACGAAGGGCAGCACACCCTTCACGTCGTTCGCCGAGACCGCCGCGAAAAAGCGCTGGATCTCGAGCGTCGACGGACCTTTCCCCGCGGCGTTCTTGAAATCAGGCTGGCTTGAATCAGGCGGCAATGGAATCCTCGTTTTCTTCGTCTTTTCTTGGGCGTCGGAAAGGCCGATATAATCCGGCCTTAATTTACCATAAGCATAAAAAACCCTCAACTGAAATTGGGCCCCATATAATCACTAGTAAAAACAAGCTGTTAGATATCCTTTTCGCGGATTGACTCAAGGGCCAGCGCGCTATAGGTTCCACGTCAGCCACCAAAGGTTAATGCCACAAAAGAAAGCCGATCCGCGCCGATGACCAACTTTGCCCAGATGATGCAGAAGGCCCAGAAGTTCAAACAGAAGATGCAGGATCTCCAGGACCGCGCTCAGCAGATGGAAGTCAGCGGTGAGGCGGGGCAGGGCATGGTGACCTGCCGCATGACCGGCAAGCACGAGCTCAAGGCCCTCAAGATCGATCCCTCGATCATCAAGCCCGACGATGCCGAGGTGATGGAAGACCTGATCATCGCCTGCGTCAACGACGCCCGCATGCGGGCGGACAAGGTGATGACCGACGAAACCGGCAAGCTCATGCAGGAAATGGGGCTGCCGCCGAACATGGATTTGCCGTTTTAATTTTTTTTAACCAAGGAGACGAAGATATGTCCGACTACGATTATTCCTCTTCCGGGCTTCCCGACAACAACCGCTTCAAGGTGGCCGTCGCCATCTGCAACGAATGGCTGAACGAAAACATGTCGATGTTCGGCCCCGAGCGCATCAAGAATTTCATGAACAACCAGCCTATCGCCGCCGCCAAGCGCGTCATCGACAATTGCCCCGACTATTCGGAAGAAAGCATTACGCTGCTGCTGCTCGGCCCCGCCAAGGGCATGCTGCTCGCCAACCCCGAGACGGAAAAAGCCTCGCGCCACATCTTCGGCGACCGCGCGGTCGACCTGCTGCGCGCGATGGCGGATCCGTCGGCCACGCCCGACGCGGAAATGCAGCGCGACATGAACCGCATCTTTATCTGCGAAGGCATTTCGACCATGAACGACCAGATGGTCAACCGCAAGCGCATCGACGCGCACCATGAAACCCGCTGGAACATCCTGAACCAGCTCGAGCGGAATTTCGCTTCCGTCAAGGGCCAGGATCCCGCGCTCGACGCTGTGTTCGAGGATGCCGCGAAGAAATCGCATGACGCGCTCGAGGCCCTCGACAAGGAAGCGAAGGCCCAGCCAAAAAACGTGAATAAGCCCCGTGGTCCCTTCCACGGTGGCCATGGTCACGGCATGTAAGCGCTTCCAGCTTACCGCCCAAAAGAAAACGCCCCGGAATGCCCCGGGGCGTTTTTTTTGATGCCTTAAGTTACTGCTGGTTCCAGTCGTCGATCTGGATGCCCAGCACGTTGGCGTTCTTGGGTACCCGCTTGACGATGATATTCAGCGTCGTCGGCACGTTATTCTCGTCCTTTCCCTCGTTCTGGATGTAGCTGATGCGGACGGCCATCGTGATGCTCCACTGGTAAACGCCTTCGTTCTCGCCCTCGCTCACGATGATCGGGTTGCTCGGCACGATTGCAATATCCCCGTTGTTTTCCTTGATGGAGGGAATGATGTTCGATTTTTCCAGGAAGTTGGTGAATTTTTCCCAGCCCGGCTTGGTGAAATTGTCGGATATTTTCTTCAGCTGGTCCTCGTAACTGTCGGGGGAGAGGGTCAGCGCGTTCGAGACCGTGTCGCCGATCCAGGCGGACAGTGCCGTCACCTCGATGTTCGACCGGTTCAGGGGAATATCGCCCTGCGTTGCGGAGGGTGTCGGCTGATCGCCGGCATAACCCGGGATTTCCGCCGCGCGGACCGGCAGCGCCAGCAGGCAGACCACGAAGGCGCCGATCAGTATTTGTTTCGTTATTTTCATTGCTTGTCCCGTGATGCAGGCATTTTGTTGGGGTTAAGTCTCGCTGACGGCGGCATCGGACGTCAAGGTGGTTGATGCCGCCGTGTATATTCCTATCTCAATGAAAAAGCGGGGATTTCCGGGGCGCATTTTTGGCCTTCCTTACTTCCCCCTTTTTCCGTATTATCTACGCCGAAATTCAAGAAAGTCAAATTCATGCGCCTCGTCACCTGGAATATCAATTCCGTCCGCCTCCGCATCGGCCTCGTCGCCAAAGTGGTCGACCGGCTGAAGCCCGACATCCTCTGCCTGCAGGAAACCAAGACGCCCGATGAATTCTTCCCCGTTGACGCGCTGGTCGAAAAGGGATTCACGCACCACCACTTCGCGGGCATGAAGGCCTATAACGGCGTCGCGATTTTTTCGAAGATCCCCCTCGAAGACAGGCAGCTCCACAGCCGCTGCGGCAAGAACGACATGCGGCACATCTCGGCCAAAGTGAAGGCGAAGGGCGGTGCGTTCGAGCTGCATAACATTTACATTCCCGCAGGCGGTGATGAGCCCGATCCTGCGGTGAATGAGAAATTCAAGCACAAGCTCAATTTCGTCGATGAGCTCACGAGGTGGTTTCCGAAAGAGCGTTCGGCCAAGGCGCCGATGATCGCGGTGGGCGATTTCAATATCGCGCCGCTCGAGAACGACGTCTGGGACCACAAGAAGATGCTCAAAGTTGTCTCGCACACGCCGGTCGAAGTCGAGAAGTTCAGCCGCCTCTACAAATCGGTCGACTGGGTCGACGGCGTCCGGCATTTTGTTCCTGAAGACAAGAAGCTCTATTCCTGGTGGAGCTATCGGGCCGCCGACTGGGATGCATCCGATCGCGGGCGCCGCCTCGACCATATCTGGGTCACGGCCAAGCTGAAATCCGCCCTGCAGAAGCAGCAGATCCTGCGCGACGTGCGCGGCTGGGAACAGCCCTCCGATCACGTGCCGGTCGTGCTCGACCTCAAGGACGCGGCATGAACGATCCCGCGTCAATGACCGAGAAGATCTCCCTCGCACTCAACGAAGCCGCATTGCGCGGCGACGTCGAGGCGGCGCAGGCGGCGGTCGCTTTGGGCGCGGACGTGCATTTCAATTTCGACCGCGCGCTGCGCAGCGCCGCGAAGAATGCGCATCTCGACATGATTGATTATCTGGTCAAGGCGGGCGCCGACGTCCATGCCATGGACGACGACGCGCTGCGCGCCGCCGCCAAGAGCGGGCGGGAGGCGGTGGTCAAGAAGCTGCTCGCGCTCGGCGCCAATCCCGACGCGCAGCAGGGCGAGGCCCTGATCGAAAGCGCGAAAAAGGGGCTGTCCGGCATCGCGCGGGAACTTCTGGGGCACAAGGCGAACCCGCATTTCTCCGACGACCACGCGTTGCGGGCGGCGGCCTATAACGGCCATCTCGACATCGTGCGCGCGCTGAGCGACAACAAGGCCGACTTATTTTCGATGCGCGGCAGCGCGGCCGAGCTGGCCTCCGGCGAAAAACACGCCGCCGTGGTGGAATTCCTTGCGATCGAGATGAACCGCCAGCGCGAGGCGTTCCTCAATGAGTTGTCGCAGGCGGACAGCCGCGAGTTCCTGCGCCGCCCCTGGCGCGAGACGGGCGAGGCCGGTCTTATCCGGGCCGTCAAGATGAACTGCGTCGACAAGGCGGTGGCGCGCATGAAGGAATGCGGCGACGCGCTCAGCGTCGCCGACCTGTCGGGCCTCTGCGACCGGCGGCAGCGCGCGCTCGGGATGCTCGCCGCTGAATACGGCACGCTGGCGCCGCTCTTCGATATCGCGCTGTGGCAAGATGGCACGCTTTCCGATGCGCAGGCCGCCTGGAACGGCATTCCGGCGGCGGTGCGGCAACATGGCGGCATCAGTGACGCAGACTTCGAAGGCATCGTCGCCGGCTTTCACCAGCGCGCGCTTAAAGAGAAGGCCGGCAAGGTCAAGCTGAAGTTCTAATCCCGCAAAAGGTCATTCCCGCGAAGGCGGGAATCTCGTGACCAAGTCGAGTGCTCTGTTACTTTAACGGGATCCCCGCGTTCGCGGGGATGATGGTAGTGCGTCAGTTTTTGGCTCGGGGATGCGCGTTCATGTAAATCTGCATCAATTGCGCATTGTCGAAATCGAGATAGCGCTGCGTCGTGGATACCGACGAATGGCCCAGCAGCTCCTGGATCGTGCGCAGGTCACCGCCGTTGATGAGAATATGCGTGGCGAAACTGTGGCGCAGCGCATGCGGCGTCACGCTTTCAGGCAGGCCGAAGGCCTTGCGCAGGTTGCGCAGCTCGCGCTGCGCCACGCCTTGGTTCAGGCGCTTGCCGCGGGATCCCAGGAACAAGGGCGTGTCCTTTTCCATCGGATAGGGGCAGGCAGAAATATAATCGGCAAGCATCTGCTCGACGACGGGAATGACGGGCACCATGCGCTCCTTCGAGCCCTTGCCCATGACGCGCACTTCTCCCTTTAACGGCCGCGTCCCGTAATTGAGCTGCAGCGCCTCGTCAATGCGCAAGCCGCAGCCGTACAGCAGCATGAACAGCGCGCGGTCGCGCAGGCCCACCCAAGGCGCTTCTGGCAGATCGTCCGCGTGCTCGACGACCTCGCGCGCCTGCTTGGGCGGCAGCGCGCGTGGCAGGCGCCGCGGCAGCTTGGGCGTGCGGATATTCACGATGGCGGCGTTATGCAGATAGCCATTCTTGTCGAGCCAGGTGATGAAATTGCGCACGCTCGACAGCGATCGCGAGCGCGTCGAGGCGCTCGCGCCCTCGACGGTCTTTTTTGTCAGCCACGCGCGGAAGTCCCGCAGGGACGTGTCGCTCAGATCGTTCATCGAGGGCGGCTTGCCCAGGTGCTGCGTCAGGAAATCGAAGAAATACTGCAGGTCGGATGTATAGGCCCGCAAGGTATGCCGCGAGAAGCGCTTCTCATGCGCAAGGTAATTCACCCACAGTTGGTACTTGTCGCTGAGGTCAGCGGCGGCGGAGATGGGGGGAGTTTCGGAAGCGTCCTGCATAGGGTTCCATCCGGATGTGCTGCCTTCATTCTACATCAACCCGCCCACAAAGGGAATCGTAACCCCGGCGAAAGCCGGGGTCTGACATCTTTCAGTAAGTTTGGCGGTTCCGTTCATGAAACGGAGATGCCTTGCATGACGATATATTTTAGACCCCGGCTTTCGCCGGGGTTGCAAAGCTGATAGGGATGTCGGCAGTGGCTTAACCGGCTAAACCGTCACATCCAGCCAGATGCGGAAGCAGCGCTCCACCACTTGGGCGAGGAAACCGATCTGGTCGATGGCCTGCTCAGGCGAAAAGGCTTCCGGGTCGCGGGAGCCGAAGGCGATGATGCCGGCGGGCGTATTGGGGCTGATCTCCAGGCGCAGCAGCGCATGACTCTTCACGAGGCCCGCGCCGGGGCCGAAAACGTCTTCGTGACCGTTGACGTTGGCCTGCAACAGCGCGTCGCCGTTCCCCAGCCACTGTTTGACGAAGCCTTGCCGCGCGAAGCGGATGCCGGTCTGGTTGACGAAGGGCACTTCCTTTGATGTTGCTTCGATGATGAGGTTGACGGTATCGACATCGAGCAGCACAGGCAGGTCCTGCGTCATCGTCGTGATGAATTCCTCGAAAGTATCGGCCTCGAGGATCACCAGCACCGCAGTCTGGATGCGGTTCTGGTTGTTCATGTTGGCGCGGAAGGTTTCGATCAGCTCGCGCTGGATCTTGTGGGCGTGGGTCTTGTCGGCTTTCAGGCGCTCGACAAGCGCCTGCTGGAAGTCGACGACGCCCTTGCCATGCTCGCGACCCGGCGCGTCGAGATGTTCGAGGACTTCAGGATGGTCGCGAAAGAAATTCTTCTTCTTCTTGAGGAAGGCGATGACATCTTCTTCGGTGAGGTCCTTCTTCGCCGCGGTCATGCGGCGTCCAGGATAGTCTGGCCGGTTTTCTGCCAGTCGGAGACGAAGGCGGCGAGGCCTTTATCCGTGAGCGGATGCTGATAAAGCTGGCGGATGACCTTGGGCGGGATGGTCGCGACATGCGCGCCCATCTTGGCCGCCTCGACGAGGTGAACGGGATGGCGCACGGAGGCCACGAGGACTTCGGTCTTGATGGCGGGATAGGCCTTGTAAATCTGCACGATGTCGCGGATGAGGGCCATGCCGTCCTGCCCGATGTCATCGAGGCGCCCGACAAAGGGCGAAATGAAGGAGGCGCCGGCCTTGGCGGCGAGGATCGCCTGCGCGGCCGAGAAGCAGAGCGTCACGTTGACCATGGTGCCCGCATCCGACAGCGCCTTGCAGACCTTGAGACCGTCGGGCGTGAGCGGAACTTTCACCGCCACGTTCTTGGCGATCTTGGCCAGCTTTTGGCCTTCCTTGAGCATCGTCGCGTAATCAGTCGCGGCGACTTCAGCCGAGACGGGGCCTTTGACGACATGGCAGACTTCCTCGATCAGCTTGAGGAAATTCTTGCCCGAAGCCGCCACCAGCGAGGGATTGGTGGTCACGCCGTCGAGCAGGCCGGTTGCCGCTAAGTCCTTGATTTCAGCGATGTCCGCGGTATCCACAAAAAATTTCATGTCGTCTTTCCCTCCTCGAAGCCTATCTTTTAAAGCTGAATTATAGTACCCAATGGCCATGTCCCAATCTAGCCTTTTAATAGCGGGCGAAACGCCCGAGACCGGCAAGCGGGCGCAGATACTGGTCCCCTATCCCTTATCAAGGGCTTACGACTATCTTCTGCCGCACGATATGTCGGTGCAGCCGGGGGATTACGTAAGAGTGCCGCTCGGCCGCCGCGACACGCCCGGCGTTGTCTGGACGCTCGATGGAAAAGATAACGTCGATCCCGCCAAACTCAAGAACATCCAGCAAAAATACGCCTTCGACCCGATGCCGCAGGTGCATCGGCAATTCCTGGAATGGGTCGCGCGCTACACGATGTCGGACCTGGGCGCGGTCCTGAAAATGTCGTTGAGCGTGCCGGAGGCGCTGCAGCCGCCGAAAACCGCCATCGCCTACACGCTGGCGGGAAAACTGCCCGAAAAACTCCCCGCCGCGCGCCGCCGCATTGTGGAACTGCTCAAAGACGGCGTGCCGCGCCGCGCCGCCGATATCGCGCGCGAAGCGGGATGCGGTGCGGCGATGATCCGCGGCATGGCCGCGGCGGGATTGCTGGAAACGCGCGCCGCTTCCTCGCCCGCGCCCTGCCGCGACGTGAATGTCGACGAAACATCTCTGTCGTTTTCAAAAGACCAGCAGGCGGCGGCTGGCGCCTTGCGCAAGCTCGCTGCGGCCAGCCAGTTTTCGGCGGTGCTGCTCGACGGCGTGACCGGTTCGGGCAAGACCGAAGTTTATTTCGAAGCGGTGGCCGAGGCGATCCGCCACGGCAAGCAGGTGCTGATCCTGCTGCCCGAAATCTCGCTGTCCGCCCAGTTCCTCGAGCGTTTCGAGCGCCGCTTCGGCGTCGCGCCGGCGCTTTGGCATTCCGAAGTTCCGGCCGCGCAGCGCCGCGCCGCCTGGACAGGCGTGGCCGAGGGAAAGACCAAGGTCGTCGTCGGCGCGCGCTCTGCCTTGTTTCTCCCCTACGCCGATCTCGGCCTCATCGTCGTCGATGAAGAGCATGATGCTTCTTACAAGCAGGAGGAAGGCGTCATGTACCATGCGCGCGACATGGCGATCGTGCGCGCGCGGTTGGGCGGCTTTTCTGTCATTCTCGTGTCGGCCACGCCGTCGCTGGAAACCATGGTCAACGTGCAGCAGGGGAAATATCATTACCTGTCGCTGCCCTCGCGCCATGCGGGCGCGACGATGCCTGACGTCCATGTCATCAATCTCAAGCTCGCGGCGCCGGGGCGGGGGCAGTTTATCTCGCCGCCCCTGCAGGAAGCGCTGAAGCAGACTTTCGCCGCGGGCGAGCAGTCGATCCTGTTCCTGAACCGCCGCGGCTACGCGCCGCTGACGCTGTGCCGCACCTGCGGCTATCGCTTCCAGTGCCCCTCGTGCAGCGCCTGGCTGGTCGAGCATAAGCGATTTTCGCGCCTGCAATGCCACCATTGCGGCTTTGCGCAAGGAGTGCCGCGCAACTGCCCCTCCTGCAACGACGAAGACAGTTTCGCCGCCTGCGGCCCCGGCGTCGAGCGCATCCAGGAAGAAGTCTCGGCGCTGCTGCCCGAGGCACGCACCTTCATTCTGGCTTCCGACGTCATCACCAGCCCGAACATGATCCGCGCCGCCGTGCGCGACATCGAGGACCGCAAGCATGACGTCATCATCGGCACGCAGATCATCGCCAAGGGCCACCATTTTCCGGCGCTGACGCTGGTCGGCGTGGTGGATGCGGATTTAGGCCTGTCGGGAGGAGATTTGCGCGCAGGCGAGCGCACCTTCCAGCTTCTGCACCAGGTGGCGGGGCGCGCGGGGCGCGGCGAGCTCAAGGGCCGCGTCTACCTGCAAACCTACATGCCCGAGCAGAATGTCATCAAGGCGCTGGCGAAGAACAACCGCGACGAATTCTTGGCGGTCGAGGCGCGCGAGCGCGAGAAGGCCGGGATGCCGCCGTTCGGGCGCTTGGCGGCGCTGATTATATCCGGCGCGGATGAAATAAAACTCGACCAGTTCTGCCGCGCTCTCGCCCAGAAGGCGCCGCGCTACGATGATATCCGCGTCCTCGGCCCTGCGCCCGCGCCGATGGCCTATTTGCGCGGTCGGCACCGCCGCCGCTTCCTGATCAAGGCAGGCAAGTCGATCGCCGTGCAGAAATATCTCGTGGAATGGCTGTCGCCGGTCAAGGTGCCCTCGGCCCTGCAGCTGAAAGTCGATATCGATCCGCAGAGTTTCTTCTAGAGGTTTATCCCAAACGCGGCGCGCGCTGTTTATGCTCGGTGGTCGGGGCCGCTTGCGCCGCCGTGTCGTTGGCGGCGAAGAAGGCCGGCATCAGTTTGAGCATCTGCAAAGCCGCGCTGTGGTCGAGGTAATAGTTTTCGGTCCGTTCGATGACATTATAGCCAAGGCTCTCGTAAAGCTTTTTGGCAGGTTCGTTGTATTCGACGACCTGCAGCGTCATCATCCTGGCGCCCGCCTGGTTGGCGCTCTCTTCGCATTTATCCATCAGCGCCTTGCCGAGGCCGTGGCGCCGGAAGGCCGTATCGACCGCCATGACATCCACGTTCACGAAAGCGTGGGTCTCCAGTAAAATATGATTGGAAACGATGAAGCCCGCGATATGGCCGGGCCGGTCTTCCGCCACGGTAAAATCGAAATGCGGATCTTCGACCATGCTGTCCATATACGCCGGCGCGGTGTTGCCGTCGATCCACTGCGCGAAGGTACTGGCATAGAGGCTGGCCAGCTGCGGCACGTCGCGTTTCGCCGCTTTGCGGAAGCTCATGGACAGGGCAGAGGCCATTGGTTGACGGTCCTTCGGGTTGCGCCTGAAGAATTTACATAACCAGACGCGGCATGTCAATGCTTCCGCGTTTTTTGCAAGATTTTGATTTTATTAATAAATTAAGAAGGACGAAAATTTTTCAGCATTTTTATTTGACAGAATCTCGCTCTTCCGTCATTATCCTGCGATACCAAAGGGGAGCTTGTTCATGTTTGCCAGTATCAATTTCAATATGCTGATGACGATGGCCATTGCGGCCGGTTGCGTCGTTTCCAAGGCTTTCGCGGCGGCGGTCGTCGCCGGTGCGCTTGGCGTTTTCGTCGCCTGTTTCATCATCTTCACCAAAAAAGACCAGTCTTCCGCGCTGACGAAAGTGCGCAGCCTTCTGCGTTCGCTGGCTTAAGGGGCCGCCCTTCTTCAGGGCATAAAGACGGTTTTCAGCTTCACCTTCTTCGCCGAAAAATCTTCCCACTTGTCGATGTCGCAGGTGAAGACCGCCAGCGCAGAGGGCGGGAACTTGCCGATCATTTCGCCGCCCGCGCGGGCGAGCTTTTCCGCCAGGTCTTCAAGCCCCGGATTGTGGCCCACGATGATCAGCCGCGCAAAGCGGTCGTCGGCATCGCGGATTTCATCCACGATCAGCTCGGGCGGCGCCAGGTAGAAATCGCGCGAGAAGCGCGTGGCGATGGAATCCATTCCCTTCGGAAATAATCCGGAAAGCGCAATGCGCGCCGTTTCCTTCGTCCGCATGGAGGAGGAGCAGAACATCGCGTCCGGCAATATGTCCTGTTCCTTCATGAAGGCGCCGAGATTTTCGGCCTCGACGAGCCCTCGCGTGGACAGCACGCGGTCGTGATCGTCGATGTCAGCCGATCCGGCCGGTTCCGAATGCGCATGTCTGAGCAGGCAGAGCGTTTTCATTTCCAGTGGCGCGTTTGTGTAAATGCTGTATAAACTATATCGCAGCAATAACGGGTTGTCATGCCTGAAGGCACCAGCAAAGATTATGTCGCCGTCATCGATATCGGCTCCAATGCCGTCCGGCTTGTCGTCTACGACGGGCTGAACCGCGCCCCGTTTAAAATCCATAATGAACGCACGCAATGCCATCTGGGCAAGCACTTGGCGACGACGGGGCGCCTGAACCCCGACGGCGTGGCCGCAGCGTTCGAGAGCATCGGCCGCTATGCGGGCCTTATCAAGGCGATGAAGATCAAACAGGTGCGCGCCGTCGCGACCGCCGCAATGCGCGACGCGCAAGACGGCGCCGCCTTCATCAAAAAGGTGAAGGACGAATTCGGCCTCGAGATCCGTATCATCGAGGGCGACGAGGAAGCGCGACTATCCGCCAACGGGGTGATGATGAACGGCCTCGGCGCGCGCGGCGTCATCGGCGACTACGGCGGCGGGTCGCTCGAGCTGATCGTCATCGATAACGACAAGGTCCGGCACAAGGCGAGCCTGCCCTTGGGCGCGCACCGCCTGCACGCCATCGCCTCGCGCGAGGAACGCATCCGGTCGATCGAGAAGCATCTTGAAACGGTGCCTTTCCTGAAGGATTTCAAAAATCGGGATTTCTACGCGATCGGCGGCGCCTGGCGTTCCATGGCGCGCGCGCATATGCACATGGCGAAGCACCCGCTGCACGTCCTCGATCACTATACGGTCGAAGGAAAGAAAGCGGCGGAATTCGCGGAGTTCATTTCGCAGCAGAGCATCGCCACCCTCGAAAAGACCGTGGGCGTCATGGAAAAGCGCGTGCACGACATGGGCGTGGCCGCTCTCGCCATGCATCGCGTATTCGAGACGCTCTCGCCCGCGCGCCTGATCTTTTCCGGCACCGGGCTGCGCGAGGGCATGCTGTACGACAGTCTGAAACCCGAGGTGCAGGCGGAAGATGCGCTGATCGCCTCGGTCCGCAAGGTCGGGCACAATGTCAGCCGTTTCACCGACTTCGACGGTTTTGACCAACTTGCCCAGTGGATGGAGCCCTTGTTCCGGGACGAAGATGTAAAGACGAAGCGGCTTCTCCACGCGGGTGGCCTGTTGTCGGACATCGGGTGGTTCGAGCATGAGGATTACCAGGCGCGCCATGCTTTCGAGCGCATTCTCGTCATGCCGTTCTACGGCATCGACCATGCGGGCCGGGCGTTCCTCGCCCTCATGCAACATGCGCGCTACAGCGGCGGGGATATCGAAGCGGTGCAGGACATCACCTCGCGCCTTCTCGACGCGAAGCAGACGGCGTCCGCCATCGTCGCCGGACTCGCGCAAAGGCTGGGGTACCTGCTCACCGCAGGCGCGCTGGGGCTTTTGAAGAACAGCGCCTTCGAGGTGTCGGCGCACAAGCTGACCCTGAAGCTCGACAAGCGCACGCACACGCTCAATTCCGACATGATCGGCCGCGCCCTGGAACGCCTGGCGGATGCGATGGGGAAGGAAGCGGTTATCCGGTCGTAGCGCGGGGGTACTGTTAACCCGCCGCCACTTCTTCGGTCTTGACCAGCTTGAGGCGGTTGTTTTCGATGGCGAGCGCCAGTTTGCCATCGCGCAGGTCGAGCGCTTCCTTGCCGAAAACCTTGAAGCGCCAGCCCGACATGGCGGCGACCTTGGCTTCCTTGCCGAAGCCGGCGATCAGTTCGAGGTCGGCCGCCGAGCAGAGCAGCTTGGGCGCGACTTCGTTTTCCTCGCATTTGAGCTTCAGGAGCACGCGCAGAAGGTCGATGGTGGGCGCGAGCCCCGGCGGAAGCTGCGTGCGCGGCTCGCGCTGCGGGCCTTCCTTCTCGTCCATCTCCATGCCGCGCTGGACGGCTTCCAGAAGCTCGTCGCCGCGCGCGCTTTCCGCGAAGCCGTGGTTCACGTTGCGCATGCGGCCCAAAGCTTCCTTATTCGCCGGCGGATGCGCCGCGATTTCGGAGATGGCCTCGTCCTTCAAAATGCGCCCGCGCGGCACGTCGACCTGCTGGGCGAGGCGCTCGCGCCAGGCGGCGACTTCCTTCACGATGCACAGGGTGCGGGCCTTGTGGTTCGGGATCTTGATGCGCTCCCAGGCGTCCTCGGGGCGGTTGATGTAGTTTTCCTTGGTGGAAAGCTTCTTCATCTCGTCGCGGATCCACGAGGTGCGCTCGAGGTTTTCGATGCGCTCGGCCAGCTTGATGAAAATCTTGCGCAGGTAAGTGACGTCGGCCAGCGCATATTTGAGCTGCTTGGAGGTGAGGGGGCGCTGCGCCCAGTCGGTGAAGCGGCTCGACTTGTCGAGATGCTTCTTCAGGATTGAGTTGACGAGGACTTCGTACGAGACCTGCTCGCCATAGCCGCAGACCATTGCCGCGACCTGGGTGTCGAAGATGGGGGTGGGGAGCTTGCCCGACTCGTTGAAGAAGATCTCGAGGTCCTGGCGGCAGGCATGGAAGACCTTGAGGACTTCCTTGTTCTGCATGAGCTCGTAAAATGGCTCGAGGTCGATGTCCTCGGCCAGCGGATCGATGGCGAAAGCATCGTCATCGTCGCTTGCGGCTACCTGGATCAGGCAGAGGTGCGGCCAGTAGGTCTTTTCGCGGATGAATTCGGTGTCCACCGTCACGAAATCCGCCTTTTTCAGGCGGCTGCAGAGGGTCTTCAGGTCTTTGGAGTTCGTGATCAGCGTCATGTTGCCAGTAAACTAGTGCATGGCGGCGGATTCCGCCATGCTTGATTTCATTTTTATGGTCAGGGTTGTCCGGCGCTTTCAGGCTGGGCCTTGAACGCCTGGATCTGCTCCTGCCCGACGCTGATCTGCTCCGGCGTCAGCTTGAGGGCCGCCAGGTCGCGGTCGCTGCTGTAGGTTTCCTTCTTCGAATTGGTCGCCGCCAGGGTGAACCAGAACCAGGCGGACGGATAGTCCTGGGCAATGCCCTTGCCTTCGAAATAAGCATGGCCCAGCGCATCCTGCGCGTCGGGCTGTCCCTGGTTCGCCGCACGGCGGTACCATTTCAGCGCCGTGCCCATGTCCGCCGTCACGCCTTCGGCGCCCGTCTCGTATAGATGGCCAAGGTTATACTGGGCGTTCGCGTCGCCTTTCGTGGCGGCGCTTTTATAAAGTTCGGCGATGCCGCCCTTCAGCGAACCGGCGCGGCCGTCTTTCTCCAGCTGCGCGATCTGGCGCTGCGCTCCCGCGTTGCCCCGCTTCGCGGCCATCATATACCATTTGACCGCCTCGGCGTCGTTCGCCGGGAGCCGCGCGCCTTTTTCATCATAGGCCTCGCCGTTCAGGTACATGTCGCCCAGATGCTTGGCGGCGTCGATGCTGCCGTGCTTCTGCGCGCGGCTGTAATATTCGAAGGCTTTTTTCAGATCCTTGGGAACGCCGTCGCCGGTGTAATAGAGGTTGGCCAGCGCGTTTTCGGCGACCGGCTGCCCCGTCAATGCCGCCGAATAGTACCAGCGCGCGGCGGTGGCCGTATCCTGCTCCGTGCCCATGCCGGTGGCATACATGTTGGCCAGGTTGACTTCGGCCGGCACGTAAGCCTGTTTGGCGGACTCTTTATACCAGTTCAGCGCCTGCACATAGTCCTGCCGCACGCCGCCCGAGCCCGTCTGGTAATCGTATCCGAGGGCGTAGGACGCCATGGCGTCTCCGCCCTGCGCCTTGCGCAGGAGGGCGCGGACATCCATGTCCCCCGTGACAACCGCTGCCTCTTGCGCATAAGCCGGCAAAGCCTGAAGCGCAGCAGACATGAGCAAAACGAATACGAGTTTCCACATTGGCAAATCCTTACTTCTGATGAACTGACGTCACAAGGCGGTAGCAAGTAAACAGGCCTGCCCCTATATGCTTACTTCCGTCCTCATTTTTGCGAAGGTTGGCTCCGGGTGCAATAAAAGAATATGCCCCGGATTAAATTTGGGAATTTTCAGTTGCCGGGGGAGAATTTTGGCAATTGCAGGCGGATTTTTTCAGTGTTATGGTAATCGTGGCCGTGACCTATCGCAAAGTTTATTCCGCAGCAGGTTTTATGCTAAAAATGTAGGCCATTTTTGAAAGAAAAACAGAGGGATTCGACTATGCACGCTTATCGTACCCATACCTGCGGCCAGCTTCGGGCGGCGGACAAAGGCCAGACCGTGCGCATTTCGGGGTGGATCCACCGCGTGCGCGACCACGGCGGCGTCCTGTTCGTCGACCTGCGCGACCATTATGGCCTGACGCAAGTCGTGGTGAAGCAGAACAATCCCATCGCGAAAGAGATCGAGAAACTGAAGCTCGAGAACGTCATCTCGATCACGGGCGAAGTGCTGATGCGCACGCCCGAGACCGTGAACAAGCAATTGCCCACCGGCGAGATCGAGCTGGACGCGAAGTCGATGGAGCTTCTGTCGTCCGAAGTCACCGACATGCTGCCGCTGCAGGTCAACTCGGACGAGCCCTACGGCGAGGACGTGCGTCTCAAGTACCGCTTCCTCGATCTGCGCCGCAACGTCATCCACCGCAACATCGTGCTGCGCTCGGACGTGGTTTATTCCATGCGCCGCCGCATGGTCGAGCAGGGGTTCCGCGAATTCACGACGCCGATCCTGACTGCCTCGAGCCCTGAGGGCGCCCGCGACTTCCTCGTGCCCTCGCGCCTGCATCCTGGCAAATTCTACGCGCTGCCGCAGGCGCCGCAGCAGTTCAAGCAGCTTTTGATGATGTCGGGCTTCGACCGCTACTTCCAGATCGCGCCCTGTTTCCGCGACGAAGACGCGCGCGCCGACCGCACGGCGGGCGAATTCTACCAGCTCGACATGGAAATGTCGTTCGTGACGCAGGAAGATGTCTTCACGGTGATGGAAAAAGTCATCGGCGGCGTGTTCGAGGAATTTTCGAGCTTCACCGGCACGAAATACAGCGTGTCGCCGGCGCCCTGGATCCGCATCCCTTATGATGAGTCCATGTTGAAGTACGGGAATGATAAACCCGACCTGCGCAACCCGCTCGTCATCGTCGACGTGACGAAAGTGTTCGCGCGCCCCGACGTCGAATTCCGCGCCTTCAAGGGCGTCATCGACAAGGGCGGCGTGGTGCGCGCGATCCGCGCGCCGAAAGTCTCCGACCGCCCGCGCAGCTTCTTCGACAAGCTGAACAGCTGGGCGCAGTCGGAAGGTGCGCCGGGCCTCGGCTACGTTCTGTTCGAAGGCAACGAGGGCAAGGGCCCGATCGCCAAGTTCCTGCCTGCCGCCGCGCAGGAGGAACTGCGTAAAACCACCGGCGCGGAGGGCGGCGACGCCGTCTTCTTCGCCTGCGACGTGGAGGCCAAGGCTGCCCAGCTCGCCGGCAAGGCGCGCACGAAGATCGCCGAGGAGATGGACATCATCGAGAAGAACTGCTTCAAGTTCTGCTGGGTCGTTGACTATCCGATGTTCGAAATCAACGACAAGACGAACAAGATCGACTTCTCGCACAACCCCTTCTCCATGCCGCAGGGCGGGTTGAAGGCGCTGCAGACTGAAGATCCGCTCAAGATCAAGGCGACCCAGTACGACTGTGTCGCCAACGGCCTCGAACTGTGCTCGGGCGGTATCCGCAACCACAACCCCGAGGCGATGGAAAAAGCTTTCGAGATCGCGGGCTATCCAAGGGGCGCGGTGCAGGAAAAATTCGGCGGCATGTACAATGCCTTCAAGCTGGGCGCCCCGCCGCACGGCGGCTGCGCCTTCGGCATCGATCGCATTATCATGATGCTGGCCAAGGAACCCAATATCCGCGAAGTCATCGCCTTCCCGATGAACCAGCAGGCCGAAGACCTGATGATGGGCGCCCCCTCGACCGCCGAGCCGCATCAGCTCCGCGACGTGCACATCAAGCTCGATCTGCCGAAGGCAGCCGTCAAAGAAGTGAAGCAGGCGAGTTGATCGGTTATATTTTCTTTCGCGAAGCGAAAGTCGTTAGTCCCCTCCCCTCTGGGGGAGGGCTAGGGAGAGGGTACTACCAGCGCAATGGCAAAATCGATTGAAAGAGCGCGCAAACTACGGCGAGAACAAACGGATGCCGAATATCTGCTTTGGCAGTGCCTGAGAAGTGACCATTTAAATCATAAATTTCGCCGCCAGATGCCTGTCGGGCCGTATATCGCCGATTTTGCATGTCTCGAACTGAAGCTCATTGTTGAAGTCGACGGTGGCCATCACAGCGAAAACAAAAAAGATATAGAACGTACCAAGTACCTCAACGGGCTTGGTTATGAGGTTCTTCGCTTCTGGAACAACGACGTCGAAAACAATCTCGATGGTGTGGTAAGTACCCTCACCCTAGCCCTCTCCCAGAGGGAGAGGGGACTGACGACTTCGCCTTCGGCGAAGGAGTTATAGATGAAGAAGCTATCCGCTGAGTTTCTGAAACAAGTCGGCGAATACATGCTCGTCGAAACGCCGCTGGCGCGGGCGGATATGTGCCTTGTGTTCGGCGGGGAACAGGCGGATGCGCTTGCCGACCGCGCGGCAGGGCTTTATCACAAGGGGTATTTCCCGCTCATCGTTGTTTCCGGCGGGGTGCCGACCAGCAAGGGGACGCTGGAGTGTCACCAGATGCATGACCGCCTGGTCGCGCTGGGCGTGCCGGAAGCCGCCATCCGCGTCGAGGACCAGGCGACGAACACGGGCGAGAATGTCGCTTTCACGATGCAGCTTCTTAAAAAGACCGGCGAGTTCGATAAAATCAATTCGGTGCTCGGCATCGGGCAAATCCACGGTTCGCGCCGCTTCCTGATGACGCTCGAAAAGCAATGGCCGTCCGTGACCAAAATGTTCACCGCGCCCGACACTTTCGGCACGCCGCGCGCGGACTGGCATACGAACAAGCGCTTCCGCCATGCCGTGCTGCATGAGTTTGCGAAAATCCCCAAGTACAAGGCGCGCGGCTTTATCGCGGAGGTCGACATGGCCGCGCTGGCGGGGAAGATCGCATGCCTCCCGACGCCGAAACCGCTCAAGCCCGCGCCCTGACCTGCGGGCCTTGCGCGCCCGAACCTGAAGAATATCCCTCATGCGAAAGTGGTATGCGGCGACGGCGCGGATACGGAATTGCCCGACGGGTTCGCCACGTCGGCGCGCGGCGTGGCAGACCTCGGATACCGCTAGCCTCAAGTCTGCGCTTCAAAAGCTTCCCGAATTGCAGTATGAAGAGGCCTTCACGGTCAAAATACGCGGCGAAATCTCCCGCGGCTACCTGGTGACATTCAGATGACGGCTGTTGGTTATATCGATACCTATTACGCGAATACGCTGGGTAGCGACAAAATTTATCCCGAACTGGGCGAGAATATCTATACCGACGTCTGTGTGGTAGGCGGCGGCCTTGCGGGCCTCAACACCGCACTCGGTCTGATCCAGCGCGGGAAATCCGTGGCACTCGTCGAGGCGAAGCGCATTGGCTGGGGCGCCTCGGGCCGCAACGCGGGCTTCGTCGCCAAGGGCTATGCCGCCGACGAAGCATCGCTGCTGAAAAAGCTCGGCATCGAAAAAGCGCGAAAACTCGTCACGCTGACTCAGAACGCGCGCAAGCTGATCCGCCGGCGCATCGAAGACTTTCATATCGATTGCGGCCCGATCATCGAGGGCGTGCTGACGGTGTCGTGGAAAGACAATCCGCAAGACGTTAAAGCCTATGTGAAGGAAACCAACGATAACTTCGACACCGGTTTCGAATTCTGGCCGCGCGACAAGGTGCGCGAGCATTGCAAGACCGATAAATACTTCGACGCGGTCTTTTCGCCGCAGGATTACCAGTTTCATCCCTTGCGCTACGTGCATGGCATCGCGCGCGTCCTTGCAGAGAAGGGCGGCAGGCTGTTCGAAAATTCACCAGCGCTCTCCGTCACGCGCAGCGGCGGCGGCTGGCACGTGAAAACGGCGAAAGGCAGTGTGCATGCCCAGCACGTGGTGCTGTGCTGCTCGATCTATCTCGACGGGCTCGACCGCAGGCTCGCCAATGCCTCCTTCCCGGTGCAGACCTATATCATGGTCACCCGGCCCGTCGACGAGCAATTGCTGAAAAGCTCCATCAACACGCGCCACGCGGTGTCCGACACGCGTTTCTGCAGCGACTATTACCGCAGGCTCGAAGGCAACCGCGTGCTCTGGGGCGGGCGCGTGGCGCTCTGGGCCAACCCGTCCGACATTTCCGGCATGATGATGCAGGATATGCTGAAGGTCTATCCGCAACTCAAAGGGCACGTCCAGCCGGAGTTCCAGTGGTCGGGCCTCCTCTGCTACGCGCCGCACAAAATGCCCCAGCTTGGCCGCATCGAAGAAGGCTATTGGTACAACACCGGCTTCGGCGGCCATGGGTTGTCGCCCACGACCGTCGGCGGCGAACTGATCGCGTCGGCCATTGCGGAAGGCGACGACAGTTATAAGGCTTTCGAGCCCTTCGGCATCGGCTACGCGGGCGGCAAAATGGGCCGCTACGCTGCCCAGCTCGTTTACCTCTGGTGGCGGGCGAGGGATTATTTAGATGCTTGAATTAAAAAGAAAATTCGGCACTCAATTTAATTGACATAATATCAGCAAACCCTTACAATGGCCGAAACATTAAACGCGGTCCTGATGCCGCGATAACGAGGGTGCTGATGGACTGGACCAAACTCAAAAAAGCCGGCAAAACCGTTGCCCGGCTTCTCTCTGCGCCCGGCGTACTGGAGACCAAGCTGGCCGCCGCCGTCGAAGCCAACGACCTCAAGCGCGCGCAGGCGCTGCTCGCGGAAGGCGCGAAGCCCGACGGCATCGGCTACCGTTCCGAAAACGCGTTGAATGTCGCGGTCGAACGGGGCACGCCCGAGATGGTCAAGCTCCTGCTCGACGCCGGCGCCAATCCGAACGCCAAAGTCAGCTATTCGATGACGACGCCGTTCCTGAATGCCGCCGAAAGAGGCAAGACGGAGATCGCCGCGGCGATGCTCGCGGCCGGGGCGAAGATCAATTCCACCGACCATCGCGGCAACACGGCCTATGCCATCGCCGTCGCCGCGGGGAACAAGCCGCTCGCCGACCTGCTGCTGAATAACGGCGCGGACGCCGACACGCGCAACGCTTATGGCTGGACGCCGCTGTTCTATGCCGCGCGCAACGGCGACGCGGCAACCGTCGATACGCTGCTCGGCAAAAACCTCCGCATCGATCGCTGCGATACGGAAGGCCGCAGCGCCCTCGACGTCGCGCTGGAATGCGGCCGGCACGATATTCATGTGAAGCTGCAGGAATATGCCGACAGCAAAATTCCCGAATGGCAGACGACGAAGGCCCAGGAACTCGCGCATGTCAGCATTCTGCGCGCGCAGGGCCTGCGCCTGACCGAGGTTTTCAATTTCGAAACGAAGCAATGCACCGTTGTTTCCCACGATTATGAGAGCGGCAAAGACACGCTGACGCAGCGTTCATTCGCCGAGCTCGGCGCGGAAACGGTGGCGGTGGTGACGGCCAAGCTGGTTGCGCTGGCGCCCAAAGCGGCGGTGCAGGCATGACGGAGCCGACGATTCGGGCGCAGGAGATGGGCTGGCAGGTTTTCGCCGCGCTGGACAAAGGCAGGCCCGGCATGGCGGAAGCGGTGCGGCTCGTCGAGCAGGGCGCGGACGTGAATCTGATAAGCAAATGGGGCAAGACGGCGCTTCTCGTGGCATCGGCGCGCAACTATCAGCCACTCGTGCACGCGCTGCTTGACCGTGGCGCTCACCCGGACGCAACCGGCAGCGGAGGCCAAACTCCGCTGATGGAAGCCATCACTCATTCCTACTTGGAGGTGGCCCACATGCTCATCGAGGCTGGCGCGGATATTACCCTTAAAAACCCGCAGGGCCAGACCGCGGCCGATCTCGCGCTGGAGCGGCATAACGAGAGGAACGCGCGCCTGCTCGAAGAATGGTCCCGGGCCGTCGCCCGTCATCGCCAGAAAAAGCACGAGCGGGCCGCGATCGACGTATGGGCTGACGCTGGACTTCCGGCCCAGTCCCCCATTGTCGTCCGCCGCTCATTGCGGCTCAAAGGAGGGCCACATGCCTAAAGATGACGTGCCTGGCCCGCGTTGCACGGAGAAATTCAATGCGCTGATCGCCAGAGGCATGACGACCGAAGCGCCCGTCAAGATCAGCAAGCCCATTCAGTTCAAGCCGAGGTAAGCATGGCGAAAAAGCAGTTTCAAAAGAACGCCGCAAAGAAAGCCGCGCCGCCGGATGACACGGAGTTCCAGATTTTCTGTGATATGGACGGCGTCATCAGCGATTTCGACACCCATGCCAAGGCGCAAAACAAGTTCAACGACAAAGGCCAGCCCAAGTGGGACGAGCTCGACTATGCCTGGTGGAGCACCATGCCCGCTTTTGACGGCGCGAAGGAATTCGACGCGGAGTTGCGCAAACTCGGGCGCACGCGCAAGCTGTCGGCCCCTATCCTGAACGTCGGCTGCTTCAGTGGCAAGGCCGACTGGATCGCGAACTTCCGTGGCTCAACCTATGGGCTCCTCGATCTTATCCTCGCGCGCGCGGAGGACAAGAATCTGCTCGCGCGTCCCAATCATATCCTCGTCGACGACCGCCAGAAAAACATCGACCAGTGGGTGGCGGCAGGCGGCATTGGCGTCCTCCACAAGGGCGATTACGCCGACACGCTGAAGCGCATCCGCGAGGCGCAGGACGAATATCGCCGCAACCCGCCCAAGCCTTACGTGCCGAAGGCGACCGGCGAGCTCGAGATTTTCATCGGCACCAACGGCGTGCTCGCGAATTTCCAGGGACACCTCGAAACCGAAGGCAAGCTCGACGCGCAGGGCAAGGAAAAATGGGATGAACTCGACACCACCTGGTGGAAAGGCATTCCCGCCTATGATGGCGCGCGCGATTTCTATGACAGCGTCAAGCAACAAGGACCGGTGCGCTTCCTGACCGCGCCGATCATGAGCCCGGACGGTTTTGAAGGACCGGCGGAATGGACGAAGAAGTTCGGCGGCGGCAATAAATTCGCCCTCCTCGACATTATTATCTGCCGCTCGAAGGACAAGATGCTGCTGGCGCGCCCCGACAAGATCCTGATCGATGACCGCAAGGAAAACATCGACGCCTGGAACAAGGCGGGCGGCATCGGCATCCTGCACGCAGGGGATTATGCCGATACGCTCACACGCCTGAACGAGGCGGTCGCGCAGTACCGGGTCAAGCATCCTGCACCGGTGCCGCAGAAGCCGCCTCAGCCGAAGTAACCGAAGACGGCCGCGGCGGTCCTTCAGCGGAAGACCCCGTTTTCAAGCCCATCTGCCGAAGCCGCGCTAAACCCCGCGCGCTCCGCTCGGCGAAACTTCAATTTTTTGCAATGTTTTCACTGGTGGAGGAACATTCTCTCCGGTCAGAGCTTGGCCTTCGGGTACAAGCAAAATACACAACAGGAGAGAATAATATGAACGTATCCTCAAAAATTATGGCCCTGACCATGACGGCTATGCTCTTGGCCGCACCGGCGATGGCGCAGAACTATTCATCCGGCACCAGTACGACCAACACGACATCGGGCACCAGCCTGACCCCGAATAATACCAGCGCGACGATGAATAACACCGGCTCTTCGCTGAATACGAACTCCAACATCAACAGCGGCAGCAACGTGAAGGGGTCCAGCGTCAACACCGGCTCGAACGTCAATTCAGGCATGAATATGCAGGGCACGAAGCGTGTCCGAAGCGGCCTCGGCTCGAAGACGTCGGTCACGGGAAAGCTGACCTCCTTGTCGGACGAATATAACGGCCGCATCACGCGCAGCGAGTTCCGCAAGGCCGGCCTGTCGAAGAAGCTCTTCCGCAAAATCGACAAGAACCACAACGGCATCATCAGCCAGTCGGAGCTCAGCCGCTATGAGAACCGTAATATGGGCGGCGTGAACCGCGTCAAACGCTATTGACCTCAATGTAACATCCGCATGTCGAAATCCGGCGCGGCGAGCGCCGGATTTCGACTTTAAGGCGGATCGACAAATTCAAGGGTGTGAACATGAAAAAATTTGAAATGGCGACAATCAGCGTCTGCCTGCTGCTGGCCGTCTCGGGTCTGTCGCTGGCGCAGGGAGCTGGCGGCGGCGCGGGCGGAGGGGGAGGCGCGGGAGGCGCGGGCGCGGGCGCGGGCGCGGCAGCGGGCAGCGGCGGAGCGACAGGCGGCGCGGCCACGACCGCGCCGGGGTCCGCCACTACAACCACCGGCGTTCCCGGCTCGGCCACGACGACGACCGGCGTGCCCGGGGCCGCGACAACGACAACAGGCGTGCCCGGATCGAACACGACCACCACCGGCGTACCCGGCGGCAATACCGTCACGAATACGATGGGCAACCCGATGACGAATACGCTGGGCAATACCACGACCGGCAATACGCCGAATTTCAAGTCGATCGACTCGAACAACGACGGCAGCGTGTCAGAACAGGAATTCACCGGCGCGGGCTTTTCCGCCAGCCAGTTCCAGCAGCTGGACACCAATCATGACGGCGTCTTGAGCCCGGCCGAACTCGGCGCGGCGCACGGGTTGCAGAGAAGCACCCCGTAGAAATAGAGTTCAGCGTTGCGCCTTGCGGGCTTTCTTGTCGGCATAAAGCGCGTGATCGGAGGCCTGGTAAGCGGTGGCATAGCTGCTCGCGGCTGTCACCGGTTCCGACCCGACGCTGGCGCCGAAATGAAGCTCGTCGCCTTCCCAGGCCAGGTGCATCCGATTGAGCGTCTCGCGTACATGGTTGGCGCGGACCAGCGCCTTGTCGGGGTCGGCGTTCGTCAGCAGTAGGGCAAATTCATCGCCGCCGAAACGGGCGGCGCCGTCGGCGACGCGGATAGACTTCATGAGATGATCGGCCACGAGGCGCAGGCAGGCATCGCCTGCCTGGTGGCCATAAAGGTCGTTGAGCGCCTTGAAGCGGTCGAGGTCGACAAGGACGAAAAGCGCGCCCGGCGACTGGTGCCGGCGGATGCGCGACAGTTCCTGCTCAAAGAACCGCTCGAAGCCGCGGCGGTTCATCAGGCCCGTCAACGGATCGGTTTCCGCGAGTTCCTCCAGCTGCCGGATGCGGCGCTCGTATTCCGCGATGCGCTTTTCCGCCGTCTCGATCTGGTCATAGGCATGCTTCAGCAGGGCAATGGTGGTGCTCTGCGTGCGCCAGGCACTGAGAAGGTCTGAATCGGCCGCCGTGACCGTCAGCGGCGCGGCAGGCGCGGCAGCCCGCGGCGACTCCATGGTCTCGCCTGACGTCACGACATGCAGATGCGGCTGGTTCTGGGTCATAAGCCTCCCCTTAAGCTATACATAACATGCAGCAGCGAAGCGGAAAAGCCATCAGAAACTATCCTATTCCCATAATAATGGATTGTTTTTCGCCGGATATGAGTTAGAGTGATTAGTCTTTGAAGGGGGAACTCCCAACTTGCGTCATATCAGCTTGCCGAAACTTGCCGGCTTTGCGGCCCTTATCGCGGGTGCCTGCCTCGTGGCGGTTCCTGTGGTCGCCGCGGGGCACGCCGCATCCAAACCTGCGGAGGCCGCAGCCGCGGTTGCGTCCGTCGACGCCTATCCCGATGTCACTGTTGCGCTGCACAAGGCGCTTTACGATTTCAAGATGGTCTCGGTACAGGCGGGCGCCGGTGTCACCGGCATCGATGGACGCATGTATTACGAGCAGGACGACAACTGCGACGCCTGGACGACCGAGCACCGCTTCCGCGTCGAATACCAGTACCCCGAGCGGCGGCCGGTCGAAAACACCAGCCATTACGTGGCCTTTGAATCGAAAGACCTGAGCCAGTTCTATTTCTCGTCCGAGCGCGAGGAAGACGGCGCCACCACAGAGCAGCTGCGCGGCTCTGTCGAAAAAGGACCCGACGGCAAGGCAATCGCCGAATATACGCGGCCCGGCAATCTTTCCTACCCGCTGCCCAAAGGCTATATGCTGCCCACGCAGCAGACAAACGAAGTCATCCGCCACGCGCGCAAGGGCGATCGGTTCTTCGACGCCATCATGTTCGACGGTACCGACGCCGATGGGCCCGTTGAGGTGAATACATGGATCGGCAAGAAAGTCACGCCGGAGGAGATCAAGGCGCTGATCGGCAATAACAAGAACATCGATGCCTCGCTGCTCAATACCGACGCTTGGCATGTGCGCATGGCCGTCTTCCCGCTCAAGGACAAGGACTCCATGGCCTCTTCGTATGAGATGGACATGATCCTCCACGACAACGGCGTCGTCAGCTGGTCGCTCGTCGATTACAAGAGCTTCAAGGTCGAGCAGAAACTCCTCGCGCTGCAGCGGCTGCCACCGAAGAAGTGCTCCTGAAAATTTCGGAATTGTCATTTTTACGCGGCGACCCGGAGGCCCGAAGTTGCCTGCTGCATCTGGATCGCGGCGAAGCCGCTATAATGGCGCGCGAAGTTACGAAGATACGAAGTCGGGTTCTGCACCGCCTCTCCGTTACTTCGTAACTTCGCGCGGTTGAACCCTCTCGATATAAAGGCGCTTCGCGCAAATTCAGAAAGACTCCGGAACTCCGGGTCTCCGCGTTAATTCTTTCCGATGTTTGACGGTTTAAATCTTTTGGCTATTTCTACCATCCTATCGCATCCGATATGTAAAAAACAAGCTTGTTTCCTGGCGCCGAATCCACGCAGACTTGGCTCTCTTGCAAAGGAGGAACCATGTCGTCGGAAGATATCGCGCGCGTGCTGAAGCTGCTCGAGAAGGTCGGCTACGAAGGTACGCCCAAGGAATTCGAAGAGACGCTCAACAAGTTCAGGGCGCATCCCGAAGCGGTGAATGCCCTACGCAAGGGCGTGACGCGCCGCGGCAAGGTGGAAGACAGCGGCAGTTACTGCGAGAACGCGTCATACGGCTATGCCGACTATTGCAAGAAGAAAAACATGCTCGACAAGCTCGACCTCGAAGACGACCGGGTGTTTTTGAAGAACGTCGATCCGGCCTCGCTGGAAGACGCCCGTCCGGCGCGCCGTGGCGGAGACACGCTAGAAGAGTTGCGCGAGCAGGTGAGGGAGTTGACCGAGCGCGTCGCCACCCTTGAGAAACGCGCCATTCGCGGACCGAGCCTGTCGCCGAGGGGGCCGTAATCTTTAGCCGCTCTCGATCGTGTACTCGGATTGATGTTCCTTGCGGACGGTGTAAAGAATGATGTTCGCCAAGATGTAACAGCATCCGGCCAGGACGATAAAGGAACTATGCGCCCAAAGCCCCGAGGCCAGGTTCGAGACGCCCGATGTCATATAGAGCGTGGCGCAGACCTGCAGGGAGCGGAAGCCGAACAGGCGCTTATCCTGCGGCCACAGCCAGCCGATCAGCGAAGAAATCGAGCAGATGATCCCGAAGGCGGCGAGCAGCGGGTTTTTGCTGGCCGCGCCGGAAACGGCGAAACACAGCCCGCCCACCGCAAAAACAGCGAAACTCGAGTCGAGCGGGTAACGCCACATCAGCAAGGACTTCACCAGCGCTGACGTCCGGTCTTTCTTCGCCGACGTCCCGGATGTGGCGCCGCCGCCGCCCTTGCCCCAGATAATGACGATCGCATGACCGAAGAGACCCAGACCGCCGGCGATGGTCAGCAGCAGGTCCGCGAAATTCTTGCCGGCGTGGTAAAGACCTACCGCGCCCGCGAGTCCCATCAGCATGTCGCCCACGATGCACAGCGCGGAGATGACTTTAAGCCGGTTTGCATGGAGCCATGAAAGCATTGGAGCTGCTGAAAAGGTAAAGTTCTTCGCGCGGCGTTGCGCCTGTATCTGAAATCCAGTTTCCGCTTTCGCCATGAATAATTCTTTAATTAGACCCACTCCGAATTATTTGATAATCTCCACTGGCATTACCTTCCCGGGGAAAAGAGCTTTTTAATATGAAAAAGAAAGTCCTGATCGTCGAAGACAACGAACTGAATATGAAATTATTCGACGACCTCTTGGGCGCGCACGGCTATGACACGATCAAGACGCGCGACGGCATGAAGGTGCTGGACCTCGCTCGTGAGCATATGCCGGATCTGATCGTCATGGATATCCAGCTGCCGGAGGTCTCGGGCCTCGAGGTCACGCAGTGGCTAAAAAAGGACAACGATCTGAAGAAGATTCCCGTCGTGGCGGTGACCGCTTTCGCCATGAAAGGCGACGAGGAGAAGATCCGTCAGGGCGGCTGTGAGGACTATGTGTCCAAGCCGATTTCAATCCTCGATTTCATGAAAGTTATCCAGAAGCATCTGGAAAAATAGCCGCGCGCTAACACCTTATTAAATAAGATTTAATGAGACTAAAATAAGCTTTAAAGGGGTTAAGTCTTCCTTTAACATTTGGCTTTAGGGTGTAAGAAGGGGTCCCACCTCTTCAGAGGGTTCAGGTTCAAGTAAAAGCCATGACTGCACGCGTCCTTGTCGTCGATGATATTCTTCCGAACGTCAAACTGCTGGAAGCCAAGCTTTCGGGCGAGTATTTCGACGTCCTCACCGCCACCAGCGGCGCGGAAGGCATTCAAAAGGCTGAAACTTTAAGCCCTGACATCATCCTGCTCGACGTCATGATGCCCGGCATGGATGGCTTCGAAACCTGCCAGCGGCTGAAGGCAAACCCGGCGACCGCCCATATTCCTGTCGTCATGGTGACGGCGCTGACCGACGCGACCGACCGCGTCCGCGGCCTTGAATCGGGCGCTGACGATTTCCTTTCCAAGCCCGTCAACGACGTGGCGCTGATGGCCCGCGTACGGTCGCTCGTGCGCCTGAAAATGACCGTCGACGAATGGCGCATCCGCGAAAATACCGCGAACCAGTTCGGCTTCTCCGGCAATAAAGGCACCTTCCTGACCGAACCGTCGGAAAAAGCGCGCATCCTCGTCATCGAGGACAAAGCCTTCGAAAGCGACAAGTTCGTTGAAACCCTGCGCCGCGATGACGACCAGTGCCAGACCGTGCGCACCGGCGACCAGGCCATCGCGATCTCGCAGCAGAATGATTTCGACATGATCACCGTCAGCCTCAACCTGACGGCCGAGGACGGTTTGCGCCTCTGCTCGCACCTGCGCTCCAACGAACGCACAAGGTCCGTTCCCATTCTCATGGTTGGCGAGGAAGGCGACATGAAGCGCATCGCCCAGGGCCTCGAGATTGGCGCGCACGATTATATCCTGCGCCCCGTTGACCGTAACGAGCTTCTGGCCCGCGTGCGCACCCAGATCCGGCGCAAGCGTTACCAGGACCGGTTGCGTTCCAACTATGAAACCAGCCTTTCGCTGGCGCTGACCGACAGCCTCACGGGGTTGTTCAACCGCCGTTACCTGATGGTGCACCTCGAGAAGCTCATCAAGAAAAACGTCGAGAGCAAGAAGAACCTCTGCGTCCTCATGCTCGATATCGACCACTTCAAGAAGATCAACGACAGCGCGGGCCATGCAGTGGGCGACGAGGTCCTGAAAACGTTCGCCGAGCGAGTCAGCCAGCGCCTGCGCAGCTTCGACCTCGTCGCGCGCTTAGGCGGCGAGGAATTCGTCGTGATCCTGCCCGATATCAGCCTCGACATGGCGATGCAGGTCTCTGAACGCCTGCGCAACGGCATTGCACGGGAGCCCTTCAAGGTCTCGGGCCCCATGGGCACGATGCCCGTCACCGTTTCCATCGGCGCCGCCATGATCAACGGCGAAGACGTGAAGGTGGAAGAAGCCCTGCGCCGCGCCGACGACGAGCTCTACCGCGCCAAGGAAGGCGGACGCAACCGCGTCTATTTCCTCGACCATGGCATGGTGGCCCAGGGCGAAACGCCCCCGGCCGCCGCACCTGCGGCCGGCGCCGAAACTGCTGCTCCTGCAGCGCCCGCGCCTGCCACCGCGCCGCCGTCGGCGGAAGTCGCCGAGACGATCAAGAAAATCGTTTAATCCGTTTTACGTCAGTAAAACCGGCGCACCTCGACGGGCGCCCGGCAAGCGACAGTTGCCTTGCGTCCCCATGCCAATGCCTCGTCCATGTCAGCGGCTTCCAGGATCCAGAAACCGCCCACATGTTCGCTGGTTTTCAGGTATGCGCCGTCGGTGACGGTCACCTTGCCGTCGGGCTGCGCGCGCACGGTTTTCGCGGTGCTCGGCGGATGCTCCAGCCCGCCCGCGAAAACCCGTATGCCTTTCGCGAGCATTTCCTCATTGAGTTCGTCGATGGCGCGGTGCATTGCTTCGTCCTCCGTGGCGCTGTCGTAATCGTTGGGGTGGTGAATGGCGACGAGGTATTGCGGCATGACTTTCTCCTGTAATGGTATTCGCAAATACTCCTCTCCTTTGGGAGCGGAAGGGGCCGTCGCCATATATGCGCATGCGAAGCATGCGTGCGCCGGGAAGGTGAGGGTACTCAGTCCGACAAGTGCTTAGCAAGCGAGTTGCGTTCGTGCTGAACGAAGTACCCTCACCTTCCCACGCCTGCGGCGCGGGCCCCTTCCTCCCCCAAAAGGGGAGGAGAAGAAAGCAAAAGGGCGGCCCTTGGTCAGGGACCGCCCTTTGATGGTCGCCGGCAGCCGAAGATTACTTCGACATTTTGCCTTCGACGTAAACTTCGTGCTTTTTCTTTTTCTTGTTGTACTTTTTCAGCTTCAGCTTCTCGGTCGTGTTACGCGAGTTTTTCTCGGTGTAATACACATCGTCGCCGTCGGGGCTGACCAGCTTCACTTTTGCGCGGGGGCCTTTTTTTGCCATGGTAATTCTGCCTTTTTATTTACATAATGCCAGCCGGTAGGCGATGGCGCGGTTGTCTTTTCAGACACGTGAAAATACCCGCCGACGTCCGAAAGTCAAGGGAAAAGCATAATTGCGGGAAAGGGCCTCTACCCGGACGTCGTTCCCGCGAAGGCGGAATGATGAAGATCGAGGATGATATCAGACTCGCCAGAACGCGTTCATGAACCGCTGGAACGGGTCCTGGAAGCGCAAGGGCGCTTCGGTCAGCGTCAGGCAGACGCAGCCTTCGTCGCTCGCCGTCGGCTGGTGCACGAGGCGGGGATCGCTGATGATGATGATGTCGCCCTTCCTGTATTTCCCGGTCTGGTCGGAAAAGCTGCCCTGCAGCACGACGGTGACTTCCGTGCCGGGGTGCGAATGCGGGGGTGCCGCCGAGCGCGGCTCGAGCTTCACGAGCCGCAGGCGCTTCTGCGTCGGCGCGGGACATAGACGCAGGCTCATCGTGGCGAAGCCGCGCGTGACATTCGACCATTGGCGCGGGTCGGACAGGCAAAAGCCGGAAATCAGCGCGTAGATGGCTTCGGGGATATGCAGGTCGGGCGACGCGCAGGGCGCGGCTTTTTGCTGCATCGGCGAAGCGGGCGCCTTCTCGATGCGCGCGAGCGTCGCGTTCAGGCATTCGTCGCGCACCTTGGCGGGTTCGGTCTCGCACATCAGCCTGCCGCCCATGGCCTCGTAACGCGACACCTTGCGGCGCGCTTCGGCATTCAGCGCCAGGTGCGCGGCGACCAGCAGCGATTCCTGCTGGCTCAGGGAGCCTGCGGCGTAGTTCATCAGCAGCATGTCGAGTGGCGAAATCGTCATGGCCGTTTGTCTCCGGTCGAGGCCATCAGGCCGCGCAGCCGCTCCATCGCGGCGCGCAGGCGGGATTTCACGGTGCCGAGCGGCAGATGCGTCTCGGACGCGATTTTCTGGTGCGATTTATCCTCGAAGAAACTCATGCGCAGAAGCTCCGCCTGTTCGGGCGGCAGTCCCGCCAGTGCATTGTGCAGCCGGTCGAGATCCTGCTGGTCGGCATATTGCTCTTCCGTCTCGTAAGCGGCGTTCTCGAGCGCCGCGTCGTCCGAATTGACTTCGACGAACTTCTCGCGCCGCAGCGCGTCGATACGCTTGTTGCGGGCGATGGTGAAGATCCAGGTGCTGGCGGCGGCTTTTTTCGGGTCGTAGCTCGCAGCCTTCTCCCACACCGTGACGAAAGTGTTCTGCACGATCTCTTCCGCCGCAGCTTCGGAAGCGCCATGTTTGAGCATATATGATTTCACGCGCGGTGCGAAATAGCTGAACAGCCGGATAAAGGCGTCGCGGTCCTTCTTCGCGCCAACCCGAACAAGCAGGTCTTCATGGCGCGGCGCATCTTTTTCGGGCTGTGGGGCGTGGGGCAGGACCATAGGCCTATTATTTAGGCGGGCGTTGGCGGCCAAGGCAAGCACTTTGGGTTGGTGCATAAGTATGTGGGCCTGACTATGCATGAGGAAGGAACCTTTGTTACCGCTGCCCTGACTTTTCGGAATTTATACGCTTTTCCCTTGGCTTTGGATGTTCTCTTCACTAACCTATTCACACATATGGGTTTTTCCCAAAGGAGATGCCACCATGCGCCGCCTGTCCGCCGTCATCGGGATGCTTTGCCTGAGCATGTCGCCTGCCTTCGCCCAGCTTCATCCCGGGGCGCAGCACATCGGCAAATTCGGCGCTTGGGAAGCCGCCTCCTTCACCGACAAGGGCAATAAGGTCTGCTACATGGCGACCCCGCCCGCCTCGACCGCAAGCACCAAGCCGGTTCATGGGCGCGAGAAGAATGTGCTCCTGTTCATTACCCACTGGCCGGCCGATAACGACCGCAACGCCGTGACGGTGTCGGCGGGCTATGCCTACAAGTCCGGGACGCGCGCGGTCATCGCCATCAATGGCCGCGAGTATTCGCTGACCACCGGTGGCGGCGCCACGGGCGCCGATCCCGATATGGCCTGGATGGACGATAATGCGCAGGAAGACGAGCTTGTGAAAGACATTCGCATCGGCCAGAGCCTGACCGTCAAGGGCACCTCGAAGCGCGGCACGATCATCACCGACACCTATGACCTGCGCGGCGCTTCCGACGCTTATGCCGCGATCAGCAAGGCCTGCGGGATTAATTGAATACAGTCGCATGACGAAAAAAGGCCGGTTCGAAAGAACCGGCCTTTTTCTTGTGCAGTGAAAGTCAGATCATTACGTGCCGTTGTTGACCATGGTCCAGGTGCCATCCGAGTTCTGGCAGGCGGTGCCGACGGCGGTTTGGGCCTGGCCGTCGACGAAGATGCTCTGCTTGTACTCGCGGCACAGGCCGCCGGTCGAGGCGTTGCGGCCTTCGCGGATCGGCGTGACCGAGCCATGGTGCCCGTTATCCGGGTTGTTCCAGGTGATCTCATCGTTCATCGGAGCGCCATACGCGCGGCTCCAGGCCTGCTGGTGATAGGCCAGATCCTGCTGGTCCATCTGCTTGCCGATCGAAGAGCCTGCGAGAGCGCCCAGGACGGCGCCGATGCCGGTCGCCCAGCCCTTGCCCGCGCCGCGGCCGATGTTCGAACCGACGATGCCGCCGAGAACGCCGCCGCCGACTGCGCCTGCGGTTTGCTTGTTGCCCATGCCCCAAGGGTTCTGTTCACCCGGAGGCGCGCAACCCGCGAGGCCGATGCAGGCCGCCATAGCCAGGATCATGAATTTCGTTTTCATCGTCTTTCCGCCTTTCTTTAGGAAAATCCAGAGGGAATTGCCACGAGGGCAAAACCGCTTTATATAACCTTCTAGCACAAGAAAAGTTCATCGCAAGACAAAGATAAGCAATGTCTTGGCAATGATTGAACGGACGAAACATGGAAATCCTGCGCACACAGGACCCGATCGAGCTCTTTAAAGAGTGGCTGACAGAAGCCGCGACGTCCGAACCCAATGATCCCGAAGCCATGGCGCTTGCCACCGTTTCCGCCGACGGGCGTCCCTCCGTGCGCATGGTGCTTCTCAAAGGTGTCGACGAGGCAGGGTTTCGTTTCTATACAAATCTGGAAAGCCGCAAAGCCAGAGATCTTTCACATAATCAAAATGCTGCCTTATGCTTCCATTGGAAAACCCTGCACCGGCAGGTGCGGGTTGAAGGCAAGGTGCGCGCGGTGCCGGCCTGGGCGGTCGATGCATACTTCAAGACGCGCCATGTCTTAAGCCGCCTCGGCGCCTGGGCCAGCCGCCAGTCCGAGCCTCTTGCCAGCCGCGACGAGCTGGAAGAGCGCGTGCGCCTTTTTTCGCAGAAGTTCAAGGGTCAGGACATTCCCCGCCCGCCGCATTGGGGCGGTTTTATCGTGGTGCCTGACAAGATTGAATTCTGGCTCGAGGGCGAGGGGCGCCTTCACGACCGCTTCCTCTTCACCCGCCTCGGCACCGGTTGGGACCTGATCCGGCTGAATCCTTGATGTTTGGGCATCCGTTTGTCGGAGCGAAGCGTATAACTGGCGGATAAATGAAAGAAAACTTTTTCGTTTATATGCTGGCAAAGGACAGGAATAGCACCTTTTATGTCGGCGTTACGTCCGACCTTGTAAAGCGGGTTTGGGAGCATAAAAACGAGGTTGCGGAGGGCTTTACAAAAAAGTATGGAATTAAAAAGCTTGTCTATTACGAGGTCTTTTCCGATGCCGAAAACGCGTTTGCGCGGGAAAAGCGGTTGAAGAAATGGAACAGGCTGTGGAAGATGCGGGTCATCGAGGAAATGAATCCAGACTGGACCGATCTTTACGACGAGATTTGCAAATAGTCCGTCACCCCCGCGAAGGCGGGGGTCCGGACCGCGCTTTGCGCGCATTTATAAATGCGGCTTCGCCGCGGACCGGATGCCCGCCTTCGCGGGCATAACGATTAAGGAAGGGAGAGAAGAACATGTCGGAACAACGCGAATTCCAGGCCGAAGTCAGTCGCCTGCTCGATATCGTCGCCAACGCGCTTTACACGGAAAAAGAGATTTTCCTGCGCGAGCTGATCTCGAATGCGTCGGACGCCTGCGATCGGCTGCGCTATGACGCGATCTCGAACCCTGATCTCGTCAAGGGCGATACGGAATTCAAGATCCGCGTCTGGTTCGACACCGATGCGCGCACGCTGACCGTGTCGGACAACGGCATCGGCATGAACCGCGAGGAGCTGATCAAGAACCTCGGCACCATCGCGCATTCGGGCACGCGCGAGCTCGTCAAGCACCTCAACGGCGACAAGCAGAAAAATTCCAGCCTCATCGGCCAGTTCGGCGTGGGCTTTTATTCCGTCTTCATGATCGCCAACAAGGTCGAGGTCCTGAGCAAACGCGCGGGCGACGAGAAAGCCTGGATCTGGATTTCCGATGGCCACGGCGCCTATACGATCGACGAGTCCCTGAAGGACGAACGCGGCACGACGATCACGATGCACATGAAGGACGAGGCTTTCGAATTCCTGATCGAGGAGCGCCTCAAGAACGTCATCAAGAAATATTCCGACCACATCAGCTTTCCCATCGTCATCGGCGAGGCGAAGGACGCGAAGGCTGTCAATACCGCTTCCGCCCTGTGGATGCGCGCGAAGGCCGACATCACGCCCGAGCAGTACAAGGAATTCTACCGCGGCGTGGCCGGCACCATCCAGATGGACGAGCCCTGGATGACGCTGCACTGGCACGCGGAAGGCAACTTCGAATACCACAACCTGCTGTTCATCCCCTCGATGAAGCCCTTCGACCTCTACGACCCGCGCCGCCACCACGGCGTGAAGCTGTACGTCAAGCGCGTCTTCATCACCGACGGCGTGGAAGGGCTGATTCCGCCGTTCCTGCGCTTCATGAAGGGCGTGGTGGATTCCGAAGACCTGCCGCTCAACATCAGTCGCGAGTTGCTGCAATCCAACCCCGTCGTCGCGAAGATGAGCACGGCGATCACTCGCAAAATCCTGGGCGAGCTCGAGGACAAGGCGAAGAATGACATCAAGGATTTCGAAAGCTTCTGGTCACTGTTCGGCCCGGTGCTGAAGGAAGGCCTCTATGACGCGCACCAGTACCGCGACCAGTTGTGCCGCGTGTCGCGCTTCTATTCGTCGAAAGCCGACGGTCTGACCTCGTTGGACGAATATCTCTCGCGCATGCAGGAAGGGCAGGAGCATATCTATTACCTCTCCGCCGGCTCCGTCGAAAGCGCGCGGAATTCGCCACAGCTCGAAGCCTTCCGCGCTAAGGACGTCGAAGTCCTGTTCATGACCGACACGATTGACGAATTCTGGCTGCCGATCCAGAACGAATACAAGCAGAAGAAGCTTAAATCCATCACGCGCGGCTCGCCGGACCTCGCCAAGATCAAGTCGGACAAGGCCGAAGAGCCCAAGGATGAGAAGGCCAAGGCCGGCGTGGCCGGTCTCCTGTCGCAGATGAAGGAAATCCTCAAAGACGAGGTCAAGGACGTGACGATCTCCGAACGCCTCGTGGGCAGTCCCGTCTGCCTCGTCGCGCCCGAGACCGACATGGATATCCACATGCAGCGCGTGCTGAAGAAGTCGCAGCACTATGACGGCAAGCACCAGCATATTCTCGAGGTGAACGACAAGCACCCGGTCATCCGCAAGCTTGTCGACCTGTCCTCAAGCCCCGCGAACGCGGAAACCCTGCGCGAGACGACGCTGCTGCTGCTCGACCAGGCGCGCATCGTGGAAGGCGAGAGTCTGAAAGATCCTGCCGGTTTCGTGAAGCGTCTCAACAACGCTATTGAGAAAGGGCTGATTTCGGCTTGAGCCGCAGCGCACGGACGGTGACGGCGCCGCTGGTGCCCTGTAAAATGTCGTCGACAATCCGTTGATGGCGTTCTTCCGTCTCGAGCCGGAGCTTGCGCTGCAGGAGCTCATCCGCCGCACGCTGGCGTTCTTCCGCTTCGCGCCGGAGTTTTTCCAGTTCCCAGGGCGGGGGCGCATGGGGAAGATCGATGGCCGCGATCATCTCTTTCTCCTTGCCGCCCGCCGCGTTGAAATAGGTCCGGACGAATTCGAACGTCGGCAATTCGATGGGTGTATTGGGCACGACAGCCTTCACCGCCCGGCCTGCCTCCTGCGCGTCGCGGACATAGGGCTCAAGCCGCTTCATCGCTTCCGGCGGGACAGCCGTTTCCCTGGCATATTTTTTCAGGGCGCGTTCCAGGAGCTTCTGCGTCTTTACCACCACAGCCACGCTGCGGCCCGGTCCCTGCAGGTGCATGAAATAGCCGATGCCGCCCTGATGCCAATAGCCCATGTCGGCGTCTTTCATCCGCCGCATCGAGCGTTCTTCGCAGGCAACGAAAGCGCCGGCCAGCACGCCAGAGAAAATCAATCCCGCCATCGACCAGGGCAGCAGCGCGCCCGTCACCAAACCAGCGACGCCCGCGCCGGCCAGGAACATCGCGCAGGTCACGATTGATGTTTTGGAAAGATGATCGCGCCGGATCATGCAACCGAGCTTCTTGAACGCTTCCTTCATGCGAGGAATTCCCGCTTGAGGCGCAGCGATCTTACTTTTAAGGGCTGCGCGAGGCCCGTCTGGCAGCGCGCGACGCTGGCATCTACCGCAGCGGCATAATCGGCCGCCTTTTTCTTCTCGATGCCGAAGGGCGTCAGCACGGCAGCAGCGACGCAGAATTTTTCGCCCGCGTCGCTGAAAACGCGGCGCAGGAAGGAAATACGTTCCTGCGGCTGGCTCTTCTGTGTCGCATTCACGCTGGCGGCGGCTTCCGCGCCATCGCCGACATAGGGCGCCAGCTTGGCGCGGACCTGCGCGGGCAAGTCGGGCGTCTCTTCGCAACCGGTCGTCATCTTTCGCACCAGCTTCTGCGTGTTCTCGATAATGCTGACCTGCCGCCCGGGACCGGAGAGGCAGACCATCTCGCCGCGTTCATCGAGGATGTTGCCGGAAGTCCTTTTATTCATCTCTTTGCGGATCTCGCGCAGGCGCATGAAGAAGATAGCGGGCGTGACCTCAGCCGCGAAAACCAGAATGCCGCCCACGGCAGGAAATGGCAGGGCGCAAGCCAGAATGCCGCAGACGCCCCAGACGATCGCGAGGTTCATGGCGTATTCCTTCGCGAAGGTGAAGTTCTTGCTTCCCTCCGGCGCGTGGGGCAGATAATCGCGCTTCAGGGCGCGGCCGAATTTCTGAATCGCTTGCAGCATGCGTTCTCCGTTTGGGAAAAAATATACCGCAAGGAAATATATTATGCAAAATAATAAAAAAGGTTGAAAATCAGCGTGTTAAACAGAATTTGGCTCAAAAACTTGTTATTCACATAATAAATATGTATATTGTCCAGACGCTATAACAGGGCCGAGGACATATGACACAGGAAACGGACTGGGATCCGGAAGATGTCGCGGCGGCGAAGGCCGCGATGACCAACTGCAAAGACATTGGTTTTCTTCCGGGAACCGTGGCGCAGAAATTCACGCCGGTCGTCCGCGCCCAGCGCGACGCGCGCATCGTACGTAATACGGAAGCTGGTGTGACCTCCTTCGCCGTGAAACCCATGCGCCAGTTGCAGTTCCGCAAGGGCGGCTTTTAATTCCTCCAAAAGATATCCTCTGGCCTGCGATTTCGGGTATCGGAACTGCCGCGGGGCAGGGGGCGTTGTGATGCCGGGAAAACCGTTTCATCATTTGCAAGCAAAGGAATTCTTTATGGATCAGAAACTCCCCATCCATCGCTCGTCCGGCCAGATGCCCTCCATGTGGTCGCCCTTCAGCATGTCCCCCTTTTGGTGGGATGAGGACAATATGTTTTCGACCGCGCAGCGCAATATGAGCCGCATGTTCGAAGACGCTTTCGACAATATGCGTTTCGCCGCGCCGATGATGGGTTCGTCCCTCATGGGCTCGCGCCGCATGCCGCACCCCGAGATCAGCGAAGACCGCAAGGGCTTCCACGTGAAGATGCCGGTGCCGGGACTCGAAGCCGACGACATCGACATCTCGACCGAAGACGGTATGCTGACCATCTCCGCAGAAAAGCAGGAGAAAAAGGGCGGTGTGGACTCCAGCTTCTCGTTCACCCAGTCGATGAGCCTGCCCGAAGGCGCTGACATCGGCCGCGCGGACGTGACGCTCGCGAACCACGTCCTGTCGATCGAAATCCCGAAGTCCAACGGCAGCGGGCAGAAGATGCAGATTCGCAGCGAGCGTGGCGAGCGCGGCGAACAGAAGCAGGGCCAGTCAAAAAACGCCCAGCAGCAACAGCAAAAGCACTCCTAAACCAAGCTATTCTCCGTCGGAAAGGCCAAGCCGCCCGTTCTCCACGCGGGCGGCTTGCCTATCGTAGGGTGTGGTGCGGGGTCAGCGGGTGATGTGAAGACTGTTGCCGTTGCGCGTAAGTGGCGTCGGGACGTCTGCAGCGGGCGGCGGTTCGATCAGCTGCTTGCGTTCATCCGCGAGGCCGACGAGAACTTTCGAGTCGGGTCCGTTAAACCTGAAGACGCCGTATTTGGCCTGGGAATAAAAGCCGGCCTGGCCTTCCTGGAACAGGAAAGAATCCGGCGTCACGCGCGTGTTGTAATCGTGCGTGAATGGAAGCCGCTTTTCGCCGTCCTTCAGCGGCGCGCCGTTATCGATGCGCTCGAAATGGCCCACGTGATCGGCGTCGACGCTGATCACCAGATTGCCATGCGAAGGCTGGTCGAACGGCAGGCGGGCGTCATTCGCGAGCCGGTAATTCAGCCGCATATAATCTCCCTGGATGAGCGAGCGCGGGTCGACCGGCGCAAGCTGGAGGTAGACAAGCTCGCCGCCGCGGCGGATTTCCTCCTTGGCGTAGATCGACCAGTTGAAGAAGCACAGGGTCAAAAGCGACGCGATGATGAAAATCTTCGTTTTCATGGATCAGGCCTCCTTGTCCAGTTTGCGAAAGCGCATGTAGCCGTACCCTGCGAGCAGCAGCAGCCCGCTGGCCACCAGCACGCCCGATTTTTCGAACAGCGTCAGGGCCAGGCTATAGTAATAGATGCACAAGAAGGCGGCCGTCAGCAGCCCGCCATACGCCAGCAGCCGGCGGCTAAGGCGCGCATAACCCAGGATCATGAGGCCGAGGCCCAGCGTGATGCCCGGCGTGGCGATGAAGCCCAGCATTCCCGCGCCCGCGGACGCGATCAGCAGCGGTTCCTGCGACAGGCGCTTCAGATCGCCCGCCGCCCAGCCGATCAGTCCCACGAGAGCCGCGGCAAGCGCGATGTTGGCGAAGGCGGGACTGAAGACGGGCGCGTGAAACGGAAGGTCGCGGATGCCGTCGACGGAAAGAAAGGAGACGATCACCGTGATGGCCGACAGCAGCGCGTAGCCCAAAGGCGCAAGACTGCGGCCGGCGCGGCCGCTCGTGAAGATGAAGCCCGCGATGCAAAGCTCGGCGACCAGCAGGCCATTGAGCAGGAACTCCGTCATCTCACTTCCGGCGTGGCCGACGATGATCGCCGACATGGCCGTCAGCAGTGTGGCGGCCGAGCATATGAAGCGGTCGATGAACACATCATAGAACGGCCAGGTCAGCGCCGTGACGGCGGCCAGCGCGAAGGCGACATTCCACAGTTCGCCGCCGTTATGCCTGTAATCATGCGGAAAGAGCCCGACAATGCCGCAGATCGCCAAAAGCTTGCCGGCGCCGACGAGGCAGAAGGATGTCTGCATCAGGAAGCTATGCAAGGCGATGCCCGCGTCGATGGCTGCGGTGCGCGCGAGGACGATGCCGCAGGCGATCAACATGCCGCCCCAGCCCATGGCTTCCGCGGCGTTATCGAAGGCGATGACCTTCGTCAGGGCAAGGAAGCCGAGCAGGCAGCCCGTGGCGATGAAGGCGCCGATTCCGGCCAGCAGGCGCAGGTAATAGGGAAGATCGGCGCTTGTTTCCTTCCGGCGGATGCGGTCTGCGAGCTGCTCGCGCTGCCGCGAAGTGATGTGGCGGTTGCTTTCCAGCGCGAACAGCAGTTTGCCGGCGTCCAGTTTGCTCAATGCTTCATCCATGGCGAGACCTCCAGTTCTTTCGACAGGTTGCGCAGCCAGACGATGACGCTGGCGAAAAGGGTGATCGTGGCGACGCCGAGGAGGAGAAGCATCCCGGCACCGCCGAGTTCCCTGATGTCCATCATCTTGAACAGCGCGCTTTCGGCGACGACGCAGCCGGCCAGCAGGGTGCCCGCCAGCGCATGGACGTCGGTCTTCACGTAGCGGAAGAAGCCGTAGAAGCCGCCGAGGATCAGGATGCCGATGACACCGCCATAGCCCATGGCCGGCGTCGCGTCTTTCCATCCCAGGACCAGGCAGACGAGCGGCACCACCGCGCAACAGAGCGCGATGACGGCCGGCAGGTTGCGCGTCCAGGCGGGGGAGAGCCAGGGCATGCGCTTATCGAGTATCTCGCGGATGGCAAGGACGCCCGTGTTGAACAGGCCGAGCAGCGGGTAAATCAGGCCGTCGGTATGCGCGTGCAGCGGCAGATAGTGGTTCCAGAAAAGATAGAGGCCGGTGTTGGCGACGGCGAGCCAGAGACCCCATACCGGCGCGAAGCAGGAGGCCGCGCAGAAGGGGAGGATCAGCAGGGCCCAGGCGGCGAACAGCTCCCAGGCGTCGGCGCCCGTCTGGTACACCTGTCCGAAGACGGCCAGGAACACGCCGATCAGCGTTGCCGCGCCCAGCGCGAAAAATTTGCCGCCCCGCGTTTCCAGGCCGCGCCACAGCGCGCCGCCCATGCAGGCGATGAGCGCGCCTTCGATGGAACCGAGCTTTACCATGTCGGGGATGGCGGCCCAGTTAAAGGCATAGAAATAAAGGAAGCCGGACAGGGTCAGCGTCACGCCGAGGGCGAGCAGCAGGCGCGATACCCATAATCCCCACCGGCGCGCCGGATAGAGGAGATTGAGCGCGTACTCGCGCGCCTCGTGCGTGATTTTCCCGTCCGCGAACAGCGCCTCGACCAGCTGGCGCGTCGCCGGGATTTGATCGAGGGGCGTCAGTCGGTCGCGAATTGTATCCATGTGAGGCTCCTTTTGTCTTCGAGCAGCTTGAGGAAGGCGTCGACCTTCGCCTGCAACGCCGCCGGGGCCTGGGTCACACGGGCCTCGGCGGCGGGCAGGGTCAGGACCGGGGAGGGACCGGTCCCGGATTCGGCGGCGGGCTCTTTCCGGATATCGTCCTGCTTATCCATGATAAAGCTCCTTTTTTCTTGATTCCTGAGTTCAGAATACCATATAATTCAACAGTGTTCAATAACAATTATACACTGTTGAATTAATTGGGAGAAAACCATGGCCAGGCGCTCGGAACATACGACGGAAGAGCTCAAGGAAATCGCCATCCGCGCCGGATTCGAGATGATGGACGAAAAAGGATACCAGGGCTTCAGCGCCCGCGGCGTCGCGGCGAAGATGGGCTATACGGTGGGGACGATCTACCACCTGTTCGGCGATCTCGACACTTTCATCCTGAACGTGAACGCGCGCACGCTGGACGAATGGTATGAAGATGAAGTCTCGCGCGCGCCAAAAAAAGCCGAACAGCTCGTGCGTTATTACGCGCATTCGTATCTTGCCTATGCACGCGCGCATTATAACCGCTGGTCGGCGCTGTTCGAACACCGCATGCAGGATGACGCGCCGGTGCCCAAATGGTACGCGCCCAAGATGATGCGCATGTTCGATCTCATCGAGGGCGCGGTCATGCCGCATGTGGGCGATGACCCGAAAGCCGCCGCGCGCCTCGCCAAGCTGATGTGGGCGAGCGTGCACGGCATATCGACGCTCTCGCTTCAGGGCAAACTCGACCAGACCGGCGCCGGCGCTGCCGAGCGCATGATCGACGACCTTATCGCGCTGGCGGTGGGAGGAAAGAAGGTGTTCGTGGGGTTTGACAAGAGATAAGTTGCTGATTGATCACCTGTTCACCTATGCCCCGGTTTTCCGTTTGACTTGTTTTTCCGGTTCGCTATGGTTGCGCCAGCATTTCACCGGCAATAAAGGAAATAGCAAATGATCGGAATTTTATTCAAAGCGCAACTTGAAGACCGCCTCAGCGCGGAGCAAAAGCAGCACGTCCTCGACCAGATCAAGAAAACCAAGGGCGTCTTTTCCGCCCAGTTCGCCAAGGCGTCCGCGCGCAAGCGTTCGGACAACGTGATCTCCGTTCACGCCGGCATGGCGTCGGTTGAAAGCGACATTCGCAAAATCCCCGGGGTGAAGTCCACCACGCCGGATGACCGGATGCGCATGTAAGAGCTTTGCAACCCCGGCGGACGCCGGGGTCTGGCAACTATCCAATAAAATGGCGGCAATCGTTTAAACCCGATTTCCGCCATTTCCTTTTCTTTAGGCCCTGACTTTCGCCAAGTTATGTGTTTGGTCTTACGCCCTGCGCCGCTCCCACCACGTCCTGAGCCGCGGCAGGCCGAGCGTCGAGAGGCAGTATCCGCCGGTCGGCACCAGCGCCGCGAAATACCAGTTCGACGACGGGATAATGATGATGAACGTCAGGCAGGCGCAGCAATAAGTGGTGATGGCGATGGCGGCGCGGCGCGTCAGGCTGGTTTCCCAGGCTTTGTCGAGAGTCACCCGGGTATTGCGGTCTTCGATGCTGGAGATACGTTCTTCAAGGGACATAGGATGCTGGTCCTCGCGGCATGTCACGCCGGCCATTTTTTATGCGCCTCGATATCGTGCGCGAAACCCGCGGCCGTCAGCACGTCGCGCCAGTCCTTCTGCGCTTCAATGATGTGCCGTTCCAGTTCACCGTGATTTCCGCCGGAAAGCTTCAGCACCGCGAAGCGGATGCGCTCGGCCAGCGCGTCATAAGATGTCTGGACGAGCGGCAGGCTGTCGCCGCAGCGCTCGAGCAGGAGTTTTTCCACGGCGGACGCGTCGCCGGGGAATACCCGGCGCACGCGGTCCTTTGTGTCTTCGGAAAGCGGGATCAAACGCTATTTTAAGCGTTCGCGGGCGCTTTCGGCTTGGCGAGGTGGTTCATCAGCGACGAGCCGCCCTTTGCGACGAGGTGGGCGATGCCGCCCGAGATCAGGCCGCCGGCCTTGCCGAGCACGGCGATGCCGAAGCCGACTGCCAGTGCGCTGGCCGTCACCGGCACCGCGCCGACGAGGGCCGCCGGAACGCCGAACAGTGCGACAGCCGCGCCGACCGCGACTGCGGGAACTGTCTTGATGCGCTCGACCAGACGGCCCGCGCGGTTGAACTTCACCGACAGCTTGTCGCCGCCCAGCGTGTATTGGGACGAGGGCTTTTCAGCCAGCCAGTTGAAAACGTCTTTGAGGACTTTGCCGACGCTCATGGAGAAACTCCTTCAAAAAAATGATTCCTATTTCCGGTGTAGGCTTTGAGGGATCGATAGTCAATGGAGCAGGGGAAGGCTGTGGATGAAGGGACTTGTCCGGCATTATGGCCAGCGGCCGCGGTATATTACGCAAATATCCAGGATGCCGAAAATGAACAAGTATTCCAGAAGCAGGATTGAACATCCTGCTACCCGAAATAAGCGCGGACCAGCTGCGCCAGCTTGATCACGACCAGCGCCGCCACCGGCAGCAGACAGATGAAAAAGCACAGCAGCACATCGTCTGTCGTGGGCGGTTCGGTCGGAACGTCGCGTCCCGTCGCCCGCCGCACGCGCTCTGCGATGTCGGCGCGCAGATCGGCGAGCTCGTCGTGCGAAAAGCCCATATCGGGTATCTGCAACGCGGCGCCCGCCGTAGTCCTGATCTCGAGATACTTACTGCCTTCGGTGCCCATGAGGATCATGTCCGAGGCGACGTCGCGCAAGGCAATGCTCCTGCGTGTGCCCAGAAGGCTGCGGGTCGAGATATATCCGTCATCGATCTCGATGCGCCCGACCGCGAGATGCAGCACAGTTAAACCTAAAATGACAAAGGGCCCGACGATCAGGGCGCAGAGGGAGAAATTGCCGGCCAGGAAGGCAAAATGGCAACCGATGAAGATCGCGGCGCCAATCGCCGGCATAAAGGCTTTCAAATAAGTATCGCCCACGCCCCTGAACGGGATGATGACGGCGCGGTTGTGGCTTGGTCCGGGCGTTTCTTTGCTGGAGGCGTCCGTTGTCATGAGGCAAGTCTAGCCCGAATGGCTGCGGCGGAACAGCAATGAAAAAGCCCGGTCTCCTGTGCCAGAGACCGGGCTCTTATTAAGGGAGCAACCAGCGCCAAGAAACCCCTAACCGGCGCCTTTGTCCAGGGCCGTCGCCCCGAACATGTCCTCCTCGTACATTTCTATGTCATCTTGTGTAAATCCGAAGTGCGTGCCGATTTCGTGGACGATGATCCGGTTGACCAGACGCGTGATGTCTTCGCTCGTGTCGGCCCAGGTATCCAGGATGGGCCTCCGGTAGAGATAAATCGTGTCCTGCCGCTTGCCGTTCGTCGCGAGGTGGCTGAGGGCGGCGGGGCCGGAGCTCTGATAGCAGCCGAGCAGGTCGAAGGGCGTCTCCAGCTCCAGTTCCTGCTCGATAAAGGCGTCGGGAAAATCTTCCACGACCACTTTCAGTTTTCCGGTGTGCTTTTGCAGTCCTTCGGGGAGATCGTCGATGATGGCCGCGGCAATCTCTTCGATATCCTCGATCGAAGGTGGGACTGTGAATCCCACAAATATCGCCTTCGTTTCCAACTGCGTGACCCCGTATGGACGTTTCAGGAACTGGTAAGCTAAACTCTGAAACTAACTGTACCGAATCGGAGTGAATCTGTCCATGGCAAAAGTGAATGAGAGTCAAGACATCGAATCGTTTTTGAAAAAAAATCGGGGATGGGGCCGCGTGAAGGGCCGTTCGGCGATCCAGAAGACGTTCGAATTTGAAAATTTCAACGCGGCCTTCGGCTTCATGACACGCGTGGCGATGGTAGCGGAGCAGATGAACCACCACCCCGAGTGGTTCAACGTCTACAACCGCGTCGAGGTCACTCTCTCCACGCATGATGCGGGCGGCGTGACGGAGAAGGACTTCAAGCTTGCCGCGAAAATGGAGAAGTTTTTCCGCGCGTGAATCATGCGGAGCGGCGGAATGGGTTGTGAGGGAATAATTGGCCAAAATACGCATCCGGCGCGCTTTTGTCGAGCCGCTCACAAGTGTATTTATTTGCCGGAATTACAGTCCTGAATATTTTCAGCAAGTTATTGTATTTCAATAAATAAGCATTACCTTAATAGTGAAATAATCGAGCGGAAAATCATAACAAATTGTACGATTGTTCTTCTTTTCGCCTTTTTAGAACATATGTATGCTACGATTGTTTGGTATTACGGGTAACAGGATCATTTTTTAGGGCTGTTCATGACGGAGCCTTCGGACATCACTGCGCGCAATCTGCCGAATATCGTGGTCGCAGGGCCCGATACGATGCAGCCCGCCGACGCGCAATCCGCAAGCCCGTTGCAAACGCGCTTCCTCAACCGCGAGATTTCCTGGCTGCGCTTCAACATGCGCGTGCTGGCCGAGGCGAGGAATCCCGCGAACCCGTTGCTCGAGCGCGTGCGCTTCCTCTCGATCTCCGCCTCGAACCTCGAGGAATTCTTTATGGTCCGCGTGGCGGGCCTCAACGACCAGATCATGCGCGGCGCCGAGGCGCTGGGCGAAGACGGCCAGACCGCCGCGCAGCAGCTGCCGCAGATTTTGAAAGTCGCGCGCAAGATGATGGACGATCAGCAGGAATGCTGGACCGATCTCATTCACGGGCTGGAGAAGGAAAACATCCACCTGCTTTCGGCCGCCGAACTTTCGCCGATCGAAAAGAAATGGGTCGAGACCTTCTTCCTGGCCAACGTCTTCCCGACGCTGACGCCCATCGCGATCGACCCCGCGCACCCGTTCCCCTTTCTGCCGAACCGCAGCTTGACGGCGATCTATAACCTGGAAGAAGAAAACGGCAATTCGCGCATGACGGCGCTCATTCTGCTGCCGGCGAAATTGCCGCGTTTCATCCGTCTCTCCGGCCAGACCTCGCGCATGATCGCGCTCGAGGAAGTGCTGGACATGTTCCTGCCCTCGTTCTTCCCCGCCTATCGCGCGGTTGAAAGCGGTTTCTTCCAGGTGCTGCGCGACAGCGATATCGCGATCTCGGACGAGGCCGACGACCTCGTCAGCCACTACGAGAAGGCGCTGAAGTCGCGCAAGCGCGGCACGGTCATCGGCCTGCTGCTGAACCAGGACATGCCAGCGACGCTGCGCAAGTTCCTGACGTCGTCGTTGCGCATCCTGCATCGCAATGTGTTCCAGCTCGACGGCATGATCGGCCTGACCGACCTCAACGAACTGGCCGCTCTCGAGCGGCCCGAGCTGAAGTTCAAGCCCTGGGTCCCGCGCTATCCCGAACGCGTGAACGATTTCGGCGGCGATGTGTTCGCGGCGATCCGGGCGAAAGACCTGATCGTCCATCATCCTTATGAATCCTTCGACGTCGTGATGCAGTTCATCCGCCAGGCGGCGGCGGACGAGAACGTCATCTCGATCAAGCAGACGCTTTATCGCACCAGCGCCAACTCGCCGGTCGTGAAGGCGCTGATCGAGGCGGCGGAAAACGGCAAGTCCGTGACCGCGGTCGTCGAACTCCGGGCGCGCTTCGACGAGGAAGCCAACATCAAGCTGGCCAGAGATCTCGAGCGCGCCGGCGTGCAGGTGATCTACGGCATCATCAACCTCAAGACGCACGCCAAAGTCACGCTGGTGACGCGGAAAGAGCCGGAAGGACTGCGTTCCTACGCGCACTTCGGCACCGGCAACTATAATCCGGTGACCTCCCGCGTTTATACCGACCTGTCGCTGCTGACCTGCGACGCCGACCTCGCGCAGGACGCCGCGCGGCTGTTCAACTACCTGACGGGCTATGCCAAGCCCGAGAGCTTCCGCAACATCATCATGGCGCCCCTCGACATGCGCCACCGCCTGCTCGACCTTATCGAGGCCGAGGCGAAAAACGCCGAAGCGGGAAAGCCCGCGGCGATCTGGGCCAAGATGAACTCGCTCGTCGACCCCGAGATTTCGGAAGCGCTTTACAACGCCTCGCAAAAAGGCGTGAAGATCGAGCTCGTCGTGCGCGGCATCTGCTGCCTGCGCCCGGGGGTCAAAGGCATGTCGGAAAATATCCGCGTGAAGAGCATTGTCGGGCGGTTTCTCGAGCATTCGCGCATCTTCTGCTTCGGCAACGGCGCGGAAATTCCGCACGAGAACACGAAAGTCTATATCGCGTCCGCCGACTGGATGGGCCGCAACCTCGACACGCGCGTCGAGATCATGGTGCAGATCAAGAACCCGACCGTGCACGAACAGGTCCTCGACCAGATCATGACGGCGAACCTGCTCGACGACAGCCAAAGCTGGGAACTTTTGGAAGACGGCACGTACCGCCGCATCAAGGCTTCGGGCAAGCTGATGTCGGCGCAGGATTACTTCATGAAGTATCCGAGCTATTCAGGCCGCGGCAACGCCGAACATAACCCGCGCCTGGCCGAAGCGAAAAAGTCCAAGCGCTACAACCCCACGACCGACCGCAAGCCGCGCCAGAAAGCGCAGCCCCCGGCGCAAGCGCAGGCGCAGAATATGCCGCCGGCGGAAGCCAAGGACAAGAGCGGCACGTAAGATCTTCCTTTATTTGGGGTTCGGGCCTTATCCCATGATCAGGTAGCGGGACCGGTAGCTGATCGGACGCCGCCGCACGGACACCGGGTGGTCAAGAACGCCGTCAAAAATGAACGGCGACGGGACGTCGGTTTGCGGTTTCAGATCCGTCAATGGTTGCAACCGAAGCTCGGCGATCGCTTCAAGGATGTCCGTGAAGGGTTTTATTGTCCGGTCGAATTCGGCGATGCCGCGCGCCAGTTCATCATAGGTCTTCTTCAAGTCTGAAACAGGATTCACTGCGGCAGATCGCAATGGCGGCGGGCCCGATCCGCCGTTGCTTTGTGCGCGGTTGAAGGGACCGGAGAGACCCAGCAGTTTGCGGAGCTCCTCGCGCGCCATGTCCAGCCTTGGATCATTGTTGCCCATGCGGTTAGTCCCAAATACGGATTTGTTCCCTGAAGTCGAAAGGATTCGCATCATCCCCGGCACCTGCGGGTTTCGGGTCATTGGCGGGTAAAACGATGGGCTGCTCCTGCGTCGGCTTCCCGGCAGGGATATTGGTGTAAAACTTGCTGTCGGAGATTTTGCTCATTATTTCGCGTCGTTGGCGGCGATGTGGATCGTCCCTTCGGTGTCGATCATCCATTCGCGGAGGACGGATTTGAAATTCGCGTCGCGCTGGGCTTTCCAGCCTTCGGAGGTGGCGGGGGTTTGAGCGTTGGATTTTTGCGTTGCTTCTTTCATTGGGCCCTCCTTGGCATTTTGAAGAATATAAGATATTTATTTACATAACGCAATGAAAAAGGACAAGAGGCGGCGTTTCTATCAAATATCGTCCGGAATTTCAATGATTTGCAGTTCTTGTGCGGTGCTCTCACCTGTGCTTAGGTAAACCCATGACCGCATCCTCTCGCCATAACCTGCTCGACGGGCAGAAACCGCTGCCGCCGCATTCCGGCGACGTCTCGAAAGACATCGCCTTCGGGGGCGCGACCGTGCGCGCGGCGAGTTATCAGGGCGAAAGGCCCTATCAGGAAGACCGGTTCCTCGTCGATACGCTCGACCTCAATGGCCGCCAGGCGCGGTCGTTCCTGGCCGATATTTTCAGCACGGCGGCGAAGAAGACGAATGCGAACCCCGACGGTTCGACCGGGACCGCGCTGGTCATAACGAAAGATCACCAGCTGCGCGTGGCCTTCCTGGGCGACAGTCCGGCGGTCGTCTTCGTGCGCGATCCGGCAACCGGCGACATACGCGCGCGCAAGCTCACGCGCGACCATCATGCCGCAGACCCCGATGAAAAGACACGCATCGAACGCGAAGGGGGCCATGTTGCCTTTAATGGCCGCGTCGATGGCAGCCTCATGCTCTCGCGTGCCTTCGGCGACGGCGTTTACATCGGCGTCTCGCAAAATCCCGAATTCGCGGCGGCGGATTTAAAGAAAGAAATCGACGCGGGCAGGGACGTCTACGTCTGCCTCTCGTCGGACGGTCTCTATGAAACGCTGGATCCCGCCGATTACATCGCGCCCCTTAAGGCCGCAATCGACCAGAAAAAGGAAGACGGCCTCGCCGACGTCTTCGCCGCCTACGCCCATGCGCGGGGCAGCAGCGACAATATCACCGCGCTGGTCGTCAAAATCCCGCGCGACATGAAGGACGGGCTGTTCATGGCCATCGCGGACGGACACGGCGGCGCGCAGACCTCGACGGATGTCATCGACAGCTTCCGCGATGGCATCGCGAAGCGCAAATCCGCTGCGCCATCGCGCTAGATTACTTCGCCGCCAGCCTCACCGCGCCGTCGAGGCGGATGGTCTCGCCGTTGATCATCGCGTTTTCGACGACGTGCAGCGCGAGCTTCGCGAATTCCTCGGGCTTGCCGAGGCGCTTGGGGAAGAGGGTGGTCGCGACCAGGCTGTCCTGCACTTCCTTGGGCATGGACAGAAGCATCGGCGTGCCGATCAGGCCCGGCGCGATGGTGACGACGCGGATGCCGAAACGCGCCAGTTCGCGCGCGGCGGGCAGCGTCATGCCGACAATGCCGCCCTTGGAAGCCGAATAGGCGGCCTGGCCGATCTGGCCTTCGTAAGCCGCGACGCTGGCGGTATTGATGATGACACCGCGCTCGCCCGTGTCGTTCAGCGGTTCCAGCGACGACATCTCGGCGGCAGCCAGGCGCAGCATGTTGAACGAGCCGATCAGGTTCACGCCGATGCACTTCGAGAACAAGCCGAGGTCGTGCGGGCCTTCCTTGCCCACGACGCGCGCGGCGGGCGCCACGCCCGCGCAGTTCATCAGGATGCGCACGGGACCGTGCGCCTTCTTCGCCGCTTCCATCGCCGCCCGGGCCGAGGCGTCGCTCGACACGTCGCATTCAAGGGCGATGCCGCCGATTTCCTTCGCCACGGTTTCGGCATTCGCCTTGTTAATATCGAGCACGGCGACTTTCGCGCCGGCCTTGCCGAGATAGCGCGCCGTCTCGGCACCCATGCCCGAGCCGCCGCCCGTGATGACTGCCGCCAAACCTTTGATGTCCATAAGATTTACTCCTGTTTCAAAATTCCCTGCGCATCTTATCGGGGGCGGCGGTCATGGCAACAGGGAAGTTTTTGACATAATAAGATTTCACCGCTATAGTCCCTGTGGAAAACCCCTTCAGATGCTAAAGGTGAGGCCGTGGACATAGACAGGAAACCGCGCGAACTGAAATTGATCGAGCAGTTTGACGCTGCGGCGTCTGATCTTGGCGGCCATGCGCCGGACATCGTCGGCTACCAGAAAGTTGACGATCTCACGGTGCTTGAGCGCAAGCTGATCCCTGTGTTCGTCGTGCCCGGCAAGACGGACCACATCGTGATCCAGACCGATGTTTATGATTTCAACGATTACTCCGTCACCCATTACGCGCTGGCCTACGGCAAGGATGACGTTTTCCAGCCGCCAGTGCGCGAGAAATTCTCCGAGGTCGAAGGCAAACAGTCCATTCGCGACGCGCACCGGGCGTTGGTCGAACTGGGCGGCAATCCGCCCGCGATTGACGAGATCATGAGCTATGTCCTGGAACTGACGCGGGACGTGTCCGTGTCCAATCCACTGAAGCTCAAAGCATCCCCCAGGCCCTGACGGAATACCTACTTGGGCAGCCCCTCGGCGGGCGCGACGAGCGCCTGCTTGGCGAGGCTTCCTTCCATCGACCGGAATTTATCGTGGACTTCGGCCTTCACGTCCGCCGCCATTTTCTGCAGCGCCGCGTCCTGCTGCTCCTTGGGCAGGGCGTAGGCGGCCTTGAATTTGCCGTCGATATCCGCGGCGAGAGCCGTCGCCTCGGCCGATGGGCCGGTCTTTAGAAGGTCGAGGCCTCTCATCATGTCCTGCGGCGCGCCCACGCCGCCTGCGAAGATCAATCCCATCAGCTCGCGCGTCTGCGGCACCTCACCGGTTTCCGATGCCTTGCGCGCCCAGGTCGCGCCGTCGGCCTCGTCCTGGGGGACGCCATCGCCAGTGAAATAGCAATGGGCAAGCGCGAGTTCCGCCAGGGGATACCCCTGGTCCGCCGCCCGCTGGAACCAGGTCACCGCCTGCGCCGTATCCTTGAAGCCGAGCTCGCCAGAGGACAGCGCGATGCCGAATTTATATTCCGCCTTTTTATCCCCCATCAGCGCCTTGTAATGGTTCTTCTCGAAGTCGACGGCCTGCCGGACGGCGGCCTGCCGCTTGGCGGGGTCGGCGAAATCCGCGCGCAGCCGCGCATGATAAGGGGAAGTGAGCGGATAGGCGATCGCGGCGACCGCGACCGCGAGGATGAGAGCCACAAGGAGAAAGAAAAAATGTTTCACGCGAAATCCCCGGCGATGAAAGAGCAATTCCCGCCCCCATTCTATAAGCCCCTCATAACCAAAGCAAATCAGCTCGCGTTGACATAAGCATCGGGTGTGTTACGCTTTCGAAAGATTGTTTATTCATTTTTCAAATTCATTATCGGCTGAGCGGGGGACGCTATGACCATGACCGAAGCGGGCAAGCGCAAGGAACTGAAACTCGTCAAGGACGAAACCGCCAAGTGGCGGCTCGAGGGCTACCAGCGGCTCGACGACGAAATCGTGTTTTACCGCCGTTACCTGCCCATCACCAAGGAGCTCAATTCGATCCTGATCCAGGTCTATGATTTCAGTTCCTACCTCATGACCACGATCCTCGATGCCAAGGGCTACAATACCTCGACGACCGCGAGCGCAATGCAGGTGATCGCCTTCAGGGACATCGGCAACAAGCAGTCGATCAAGGATGCGCACCAGGCGCTTCTGGAACTGGGCGGCTCGCCGCCGCCCCTCGAGCACGTGCTGGGCATCGCGTAAAATTTATTTTGAAACGAAAGGTGCTGCTGCCGCGTTTACGTAGCGCAGTTTCACGGCTTACGGGGTTTTGTCATGGCGGGATTATCCGGCGGCGCGGCCGCTCTCACTGCCTATATTTCGGTGCGCGACATGGCTTTCGCCGAAACGGAAAAGCACCTCAAAGGGGTGCTCGACAACCTGCCCAAGGCAACGGCGCGCCATCCCAAAAAGAACAAATACGTCCACCATCTGCGCGTCGAAACACGCAAGGCGGCGTCCGCGCTCGACCTTTACGCCGATTTTTTCCCCGCCAAGCGCAAGTCGCGGCTCGAAAAGCAGCTGAAGAAGCTGCGCCGCGCGGCGGGCAAGGCGCGCGATCTCGACGTCTTCATCGACCTGCTCGAGAAGGACAAGACGGGACAGAATTCCGGCGCGCTGCTGAAGATCGCGCACAAGCGCCGCGACAAGGTCCAGGGCGACATGGTGCAGGCCGGAAAAAAGGCGAAAGACGCCGGCTTGCGCAAGGAGGTCCGCAATCTTCTCAAGGCCGCCGGACAGAGCCGCAACGGCGGCATGCGCTTTGCGCCTTGGGCGCGCATCGAGCTGCGCCCGCGCGCGAGCGCCTTCTTCGCCTCCGCCCCATCCTCTGGCGCGAGTCTCGACCGGCTGCACGATTTTCGCATCGAGGCGAAAAAACTGCGCTACACGATGGAGATGCTGCAATCGGCTTTTCCGCTTGGCTTCGCCAAGGAACTGTTGCCGCGCGTGCAGGACATCCAGGACCGCATCGGCGAGCTGGTCGATATCCGCGCCCGAAAAAAGCGGCTTGCGAAGTGGCTCGCGCGCGCGAAGGACGAAGCGGCCGCGCATGAACTGCGCGAGCATATCGCGCTCGATGCCTCGCGTCTCGCGCAGGCCCGCGCCGATTTCTCGGCCTGGTTCACCCCCGCGTTCCTGCAACTGCTGAAGCGCGATTTCGACGCGCAGCTCGCGGAATTGACGCTGGTCGTGCCTGCGGGGAGCCGCCGCAGCCCGTCAAGGAACCCCGGCAGGAGGGCGGCGGTTGTCCCTTTATAGGGAGTGTCAAGCACATGCGTCTTGGAGTGGTATATTGCATCGCCATCATACTGACCGCGCTGGCTCTTGCTCCCGCCGCCGCCCAGTTGCTGGGGCTCCCCGGGCGCATGGCACTCTCCGACCAGGATTACGTGTTCATGCACTATGTCGACCGCGGCTGGGCCTGGGCCTGGATAATGGCGCCGCTCGCTTTTATCGCGGATGTCGTACTGGTGTTCATGTTTCGCCAGCGCGGCGCGTTTAAGCTGGTCTCGCTCGCGGCCCTGTTTATGGCCTGCACTTTCCTCGTCTATGCGATCTGGATTTACCCCGTCGACCATCTGACGGCTCAATGGGTCGTGCTTCCTGCCAACTGGATGGCGCTCCGGGCCCAATGGGAATATGCCCATGCCCTTAATGCCTTGCTGATTTTCCTCGCTTTTTGCGCTCTGGCGCTCTCCGCGCCCGTGACGCGCCGCGTCCCCCTCGGCCGGCCGTCGGGCTACCGGATGGATATCTGGTATCTCCGCTAGTCCAAGCCCACTCTTTCGATAGGGTTTATAGGCTTCCATCGGCAAGCTTGGTTTTTTGCTGTTCAAAAACCAAGGCTAAATGTTTGATATCACTTTGGATATATACGCAACTTTATTACCATAAAACGTAATTGACGAATCCCCGGGACGGGGTTATAAGTTCTGCTCAGAACAAGCATAATTTTAGCGAGGACTTTTACATGAAGAAGAGATCTCTTGCCGCTGCATTTGCGCTCGTTGCCGGCATTACCGCCATCGGCGCGGGAACGGCGCAAGCCCAGACGGTACCCGTCAACGGCGGCCAGGTCTGGAATGAGCAGGTCCCGGTCTCGCAGGCGTCCGTCCCCGTATCGCAGCAGGCCATTGACGATCTCGCTTATAATGTCGGCGTCCAGACGGCTTATTACCGTGCCGGCGTCGGCTTTACACAAGGCACCGCCTCGACCGGCGAAACCATCGGCCTCGAATTCCAGCTCAACGGCCAGAACGCCACCGTCGTCAGAGCCTATAACCTCAACGACCCCAATGCGCGCGCGACATTCCAGGGCGAGGTCAACAATGCGGCGATGCGCGACAACCAGCTGGCGAGCCAGGAATCCTATGGCGCCGCGAGCTATGCCTACTATCAGCCCCAGTCTTACGTGATCTGCGCGCCTGTCGTGCCGATCATTTCTTTCGGCTTCGCCATCCATGGCTGGTATGCCGGCTATACCCCGATCTGGATGATGCCCACCTGGCGTCCCTGGGGCGGCTTCTGGGAAGGCGGCCATCGCATCGGTGGCAATCGCACGACGATTATCGAAAACAACTATTACGGCGGCAACCGCGACAATCATCATTGGGTCGGCGGCAATCGCGGCAACGTTTACGAGCATAATAACATTTACCAGCACAATAATGTCATTCCGCGCAATAACGTTGTCCCGCGCAATACCTATACCCCACGCAATAACGTGATCCCGCAGACGACTTATCCGCATAACAACGTCAATCTGCACAACAATGTCGCGCCTCCGGCCACCCACTTCAACAATGTGGCCCCGGTGCGCACCTATACGCCTCCGGCGGCGCCCCGCATGCCGGCGAACAACAATTTCGGCGGCGGTTTCCATCAGCAGACCGGGGCGGCACCCCGCGTCAACGCTCCGCCTGCGCATTACGGCCGCCGTTAACGAAAGTTGATGGCCGATTAACGCAAAACCTTCCGGTTTGAACGCCGGAAGGTTTTGCGCTATTGTTATTACGGCATATCAAAAGTCCTCGTAGCTCAGCTGGATAGAGCATCAGTTTCCTAAACTGGGGGTCGCAGGTTCAAATCCTGCCGGGGACGCCATTTTTTAATTTCTGTAAAACTCCCAAAACCTTGAAAAAACGCAGAAAAGCCTGCATATCTAGTGGATGTGTCCGGCGGGCGCATGGATTCCATCAGGGGTGCGGGAAATAAACTGAACATGATGCATCAGGGACTGCTTATTCTTGCTGTAGCTGTGTGGCTTGTCGGGGGCTTTGCCGCCTCCGCCATGAGCGCCAGCCGGCGCAAGCTTCCGATGTCCCGGGCATTCAATATCCCCGGCAACCTGGTGAATTTCTCGCTCGTTGAATGGATCGTTTTCCTCGCGGCGACCGGCGGCGCGCTGGTGCTGCTGTGGAAGGCGACGGCCGAGGACATGGCGCCGGTGGGCGCGAACGGCTGCCCTGCCGACACGCATACCTGCCCTGACGGCAGCTATGTATCGCGGGCGGGGCCCTTGTGCGCCTTCATGCCCTGCGCCGGCGGCGGCGCCATCAGCGATCTCTACGGCGCCAAGGAAACGCCCGACACCAATACGCAGGGAGCGGGCGAAACCGCGGGATCGAAAGAAGGGCCCGAAATCAAGTCGGCAGAAGGCGGCCCGCCGGATGAAGGCGAGAAAGAGCCCGTCCTCGACAAGAACACGCCCGACCAGATCGACGTCGAACTGTGCGAAAAAGGCACCCGCGCGGGATACATGAGGAACGGCCATCCCACCGTCTTCACCGCGCTCGCGACCAAAAACAATCTCTGCGTCGTCAAGGTCGTCCATTACACCGAGGATGGCGGCAATTCCTACACCTGCGAATTCCGCATGCGCGGACTGCCCGAACAGGGCTTCCAGAAATACTTCAAGATTTCGACCTTCGAGGAGATCAAGGACAAGCTCTGCGCCGAGGATTACAGCGAAGTGCTGACGCTGAACCGGCTCGCCGCGAGCCGCGGCAACGCGAACGCGCAGTACAATGTCGCCAGGTACTACGACCAGGAGCACGGCATCACCGAAGATTTCCCCGAGGCCGCGAAATGGTACCGCAAGGCGGCGGAGCAGGGGCATCCCGGCGCCGAATACAGCCTTGGCGTGTTCTATCAGCGCGGACTGGGCGTTGCGCCGAATATGGCGGAGGCCGCGAAGTGGTACCGCAAGGCGGCCGAGCAGAACGTGCCTGAGGCGGAATTCGCTCTCGGCGCCCTCTACGACAAGGGCGTGGGCATCAACCAGGACTACAAGGAAGCGGCCGAATGGTATGCCAAGGCCGCGAACCTGGGCAACGCCGACGCGCAGGCGGCGCTCGGCGACCTTTACGCCGCGGGCCATGGGCTGCCGCAGTCGAACGATGTCGCTTATTTCTGGTACGTCGTCGCGGCGGAATCGAACGTCAAGGATTACGTGCAGCGCCGCGACCAGATGGCGCGCATGGTGACGCCCGGCAAGGGAATGGAACTCCAGCACCGTGCCGCCGCCTGGAGAGCGCCGGGCCTTCAGGGGACCGCCGCATCCCCGCCGCCGCCCGCTCCCGCGCCGCAGCCTCCGAAACCGGTGGCGCCCGCTCCCGCCCCGGCGCCCGCCCCTGCGCCCACCACGAATGCGCTGGAGCCGCCGAAGCCAGTCGTTCCCGCGCCGGTGACCATGCCGGCGCCCGTCTCCGAACAGAAGGTCCTGCCCAAGGATATTCCGTCGCTTGAGGCGCTCGCGAACAAGGGCGATGCCGACGCCCAGTATGCGATGGCGCTTCATTTCAGCGCCGGCAACCCGCTGACCGACGACATCGACCGCGCGGCGCAATGGTACATGAAGGCGGCGCAGCAGGGGAACCACAAGGCGGAATACGCGGTCGGCGTCTTGTATGAGCAGGGCCGCGGCGAGACGAAGAATATGGAGGAGGCCGCGAAATGGTACCGCAAGGCGGCGGTGGCCGGCATTCCGCAGGCGCAGTATCTTCTGGGCATGATGTACCATGACGGCCGCGGGGTAAAGCAGGACGACGCGGAAGCGGTGAAATGGATCAGCGAGGCGGCGGAGGTCGGCGTCGTGGGCGCGCAGTACCAGATGGGCCTGCTCTACATGGCCGGCCGCGGCGTCGAAAAGAGCAATTCCGAAGCCTTCGACATGTTCAAGCGCGCGGCGGAACAGGGTGACGACAACGCCCAGTATTCCGTGGCGACCATGCTGATCCAGGGCAGCGAGGATGTGCCGAAAGACCTGCCGAACGCTTACTTCTGGCTCTGCCTGGCGGCGAATTCCCACAATGCCGCCGAGAACCTCAAGCGCGCCGAACTGCGCGACAAGGTTGAAAAGCAGGTTCCGTGGAAGCTGGTGATCGACCTGAAGAAAAGCGCGGCGACCTGGAAGCCCACGCCCGAGAAAATCAAGTATTGAGCGGCGCTGCCCGCGCGGTGTTGCGCCGAATATCGGTGTGGAGTCCTGACGAATGCGATGTGAGGAATTAAGTAAGTGTCCCCGGAATTACGTCGAATTTAGAGGGCGTTGTTGATGGATAAAAAATATGCTTCTTCAATTCTCGAAGCCGCTCTCGCATTAGACCCGCATATAGGGGCGTTAATGGCGCAAATTGATGCACTTCCCGACAGCGAAGAGAAGACCGAAATGTCAAAGGCAACCGGCGACATCCTAAAGTCCATGACGCTTGATATTATTTTCCCGATCCTGAAGCAGTATCCTGAGTTGGATCCCGACAGGAGGCATTCAGAGGAATTGAAGCGGCAGTATCCGAATGCCAAGAAGCGGGAATGAGCCCGCTTTTGAGCCAAGGGTCGCCATACCTAAAAAATTTCGGTCAAATCGCATCCCGCCCGAGCTTCAGCGTTCCCGCGTCATAGCGTTTCAGCTCCTCGATCATGTTCTTCAGGCTGTATTGGGGCGCATAGCCCAGCACCTGGCGCGTCTCGTCCATGTCGAGGACCTTGGGCTTGCGGGCGGGGTCGAGCCCGTGTTTCCTGAACAGCTCCGAGACGCCCGGATAATATTTTTCAAAGGTCGTGCCGGGCCCGTCCTTGTCCCAGTTGTCAAGATCGTCCTTCGTGAATTCATAGGCGCCGTCGACGACGAAGGCGGGGGCTTTAGGCGAGAAGCCGGAGTTGTCCTTCAGATAGTCAATGGCGCAGAGGACCGACTGCATGACGTCAGTGATATGCACCGCGCCGCGCGAGAACCAGGCGGCCCATTCCGCGAAATTCGTGTAGACGGAGGTGTTCCAGCTCGGAATGAAGGCGCGCGGGCGCAGGATGATCACGTCCATGTCGTGGCGGTGGGCAAAGGCGCGCGCCATTTCCTCGCCCAGGATCTTGGTGTGGCCGTAGATCCCGTAGCGGTCCGAGATGCTGGTCGAGGAGATGAAGATGAATTTCTTTACGCCCTCGATCGCCGCCGCATCGAGCATGTTAAAGGTCCCGGTCACATTCAGGTCGTGGAAGTCGCCCGCGGTCTTGGTCTGCTTGCTTTCGTGGATGCCGTGCCAGGCGGCGATGTGCACGATGCAGTCCGCGTCCTCGACCGAAGCCGACACCGCGCCGAGATTGAGGATTGAGGCCGGAAAATAGCTTTTGACCGAATGATGCGGCGGCGCGAGGTCGATGACGGCAGGCTCGTCGCCGCGCTTGGACAGCGCCTCCGACAGCAAGACGCCAAGGTCTCCCGCTCCACCCGTCAGCAATATGCGCATGCCTGTTTCCTTTCAGAACGATACATTATATATTCGCCCATCTTCTTTGGCAAAGGGAGCGGCGGCAAGATGCGCAGCCTCGACGAATGGCGGACGATGTTCGACGGCAAGGCGCGGGAGCTCTACCCGGCCTCCGATCCCTCGCATGACGCGCTTCACATCCAGCGGGTCGTGCGCATGGCGATGAAGCTGGCAAAGGAAGAGGGGGCGGACCCCGATGTCGTGGTTCCCGCCGCGTATTTCCATGATTTCGCGAACGTTCCCAAGAACGATCCGCGCCGCAAAGATGCCTCGCGGCTCTCGGCCGAAGCGGCCTGCGCCTGGCTGAAATCGGTGGATTATCCCGCGCAGCACCTGGAAGCGATCGGCCATGCCATCGCCGCGCACAGTTTCAGCGCCGGCATCGCGCCCAAGACGATCGAGGCGAAGGTCGTGCAGGACGCCGACCGGCTCGACGCGCTGGGCGCCATCGGCATCGCGCGCTGTTTCACGGTGAGCGCTCTGCTGGCGCGCCCTTATTATCATGCTGACGATCCGCTGGGCGACAGCCGCGATCCCGACGACAAAAATTTCGCCGTTGATCATTTTTTCGTGAAGCTGTTCAAGGTGGCGGAGATGCTGCAGACGGCCTCCGCGCGCGAAGAAGGGCAGCGCCGCGCCGCGTTTATGCGCGCGTACCTGGAACAATTGAAGTCGGAGATCGCTAAGAGCGGGGTGGCTTAGGCTTGAAAATGTCGGGCCGCGAAGTTTCGGGCGCCATCGGCATGTATTTTCCCTCGTCCTCCGTCATCGGCGCCACGCCCGCGTCCCGCAGGATATAGACGAGCTCGGAAGCGAGCCGTTCCGCCCGCGCTTTTGAATCGACGCGCGCGACATGCAAGTTGCGCGCTTCTTCTCCTAAGTATTCCGGCTTGTCCTTCGCGAAGGCATAGGCGCGGTGGAGAAGATAGCGGACGTCGGACGGGCATAAGGGGCTCAAGGCCTCCATGTCATCCTTGGAGCCGGAGATGCAGAACAGCACATCCCATTTGCCGGGAGCGTCCGGCGCTTCCTCGACCGAGAAGATGGTATAATAGGCGTCGCCCGCGACGGCCTGCTCGAAATCGGATTTGAGCTTCTTTTTCTCATGGTTCGGCATCAAAAAACCGCCCCTTCTGGAAAACGCTATGAAAATTGGATGAGCAGATTATGCGGCAGTGATATTCGTCCTGCAAGAGGTTGGGGATAAAATATTTTATCCTTTTTTCTCAAGCTGTTGCGTGTCGAAGGAGGGTGTTTGACTCCCTTCGGCGCATTATGATAAATTAAGGCAAATCAAGGACGTGGAGTCGATCTTGAGTAAAGACCCCCTGAATGCTGTCCAGAAACAGGCGCTGGACGAGGCCCTGAAAATGGCAATCGCTGCCCAGGACCTCGACATGATGACGAATGCCGTCGACAGCGGCGCCGACGCCGACATGATGCTGTTCAGCGCGGTGGCGGCCCGGCGGTTGGACTGGGTCAAGGCGGCCATCGACCACGGCGCGGACATCCATGCTTCCCGCAGCGGAATTTCCGACGGCAACGTTCTTCGTTCCAACGTGGCCTATCCGGTTTTCTTCTGGCTGACCGAAAATTTCTCGGCCGAGGTCGGCGATTTCCTGCTGGCGAAGGGCGCGAAGATCGATGCGCCGTCGCCCAGCGGTGATACGGCCCTGATGGCGGCCGTCCGCTTGCAGCAGGAGAAAGTGATAAAATATCTCGTCGATCATGACGCCGATCCGCTGCGGGTCTGCGCTGACCAGAAAGTGCCGCTGAAAGTCATCGAGGACGCCGACTGGTACAATAGCGACAAGAAGCTGGCGCTGGTCAAGGCGATGATGGCGAACACCAAGCGCCGCAGCGATGCCGCCGCCGTTGCCGCGCCCGCAAATGACAGCGGTCCGGCCCCTGCAACATCGGAAGCCATCGAGATCAACCGTCCCATCGAACTCAAACGCAAGCCGGCATCCGGCTTTACCCTGTGAGAATGGAATGACGCGCACGCCCGAACAGAAGCAGGCTCTCGACGAGGTCCTTCAACGCGGCGTCAACAACAACGATGCCGAGATGATGCGGCTGTCGCTTGAAAAGGGCGCGACGCCGGACAAGCTGGTGGAAGGGCTGACGACGCACGGCACGCTGGGCTCGGTCGACCCTTCGCTTCTGAGCCTCGCGCTCAAGAAAGGCGCGGATGCGGACCTGCTGCTGTTCGCCGGGATCAAACAGTCATTGCTTCCGGTCGTGAAGCTGGCGGTGGAGCAGGGCGGCGCGAATGTGAACGCCACGCGCAGCCCGCCGTCGAGCAACGCGGTCTTTCCGGCCGCCGACTGGTCTTATCAGAACTTCGACAGCAAAGTCAGCGATTATCTCCTGTCAAAAGGACTGGATGTGAATACGCGCAACGCCAAGGGTGCGACGCCCTTGCTCAGGGCGATCCAGGACGAGAGCTATTCCAAGGTCATGCATTACCTCGGGCATGGCGCGAACCCGATGGTCGCCGACAATGCCGGCAAATTCCCGCTGTCAGTGCTGCAAAACGGCAGCTACGGGAACTACAGCAGCTTCGGCGACAAGCAGAGCGAGATGCTGCGGGCGATGCTGAAAAATGTGCCTGACGATCAGGACGCCGCGGCCAAGCCCGCCGATGCCTTCAACGCCACCGCCGTATCGACGCACGAGACCATCGAAGTGAACCGGCCGCTCGAACTCAGGAAAAAGCCGGAAGGCACGCCCGGCCATCCCGCCAAGGGCTTCCAGCTTTAGCCGCCACGCATTATGTCGGTGCAAATCCGGGCCTGTCCGCAGGCTTGATTGAAAATCCGTTTACTCTTATATACTTGGCTATCATCTGACGCAAAAAGGAGCGCCTATGAAAGGCTTCATGAAATTCCTGGTTCTGGCCATCGCCGGTTTCGGGCTCGGCGCTGGCGCCGCCTGGCTTCAATCCCCGCACAGCGGCAGCATGCCGCAGCTGCAGGTCGCCAGCGAAGCCAAGCCAGCCGCCAAACCCGCAGAAAAGAAAGAGGGTGCCGCATCGCCCGCCATGACGGAAGCGGACGAAGGTACCGCTGAAAATTCCTCGCTGACCGGCCATGACGCCGCTGCGGCAAAAACTGCGCCGGAAGAGAAACCGCCGGAGGAAAAAACCGCACCCGCGGTGGCTTCGGCCGATGCAGCTGTTGCGAAAGTCTCGGGCTCCGAGGCGGAAGGCAAGCGGGACGCCTCGCCGGAAGTCATGCAAAATCTCGCCGCCGCCCGCGGCGATGTGCCCCCGAAAGAAGTCGGCGTTGGCGGCGCTTTTTCGCTGACCGACCACAACGGCAATAAGGTCACCGAGAAATCCTGGCCCGGTAAATACCTGCTGGTCTTCTTCGGCTTTACCAACTGCCCGGATATCTGCCCCGTGACGCTCGACAAGCTGACGTCGGCGCTCGACCAGCTCGGCGACGATGCCGCCAAGGTCCAGCCGCTGTTCATTTCCATCGACAGCTTCCGCGACAAGCCGAACGTGCTGAAGGAATATGTCGGCCACTTCCACAAGTCCTTCCTGGGCCTGACCGGGACGGAAGACCAGATCAAAGCGGTCGAGGACGCCTACAAGGTCTATGCCTCGCGTCATGACAATGCGAACGGCCATGATTATTCCTTCGACCATTCGGCCTTCGTTTATTTCATGGCCCCGGATGGCAAGATGGCCGAAATCATCAGGACGGACGAGAAGGCGAGCGACGTCGCAGATATGATGCGCCCCTATCTCGAGGGCAAAAAGGAAGCCAGCGGCCAGACGCCGTGACAGGCGCCGCTGAATTACGAAAAATGCCGTTTTTGAGGCCGTAAGTACCGCAGATTCAGTTGCATAGAATCTGAGACTCGTGCTAAATCCGGCACCGGGAATGGACTATATAAATAGGTGCCCTATATGAGGGCGCATAGCGAAGACCAGGAATTATAGAGGGGGATCAATTGGCTTCCCAGGCAGGAAACCAGGATATCGCAAGGCGCTACGCCACGGCTTTTTTTGAACTGGCGCAGGAACGCTCGCTCATCGACCAGGTCGCGAAAGACCTGGAGACCGTCGGCGCCATGATCGACGCGGGCGGCGAGTTCGCCGCGTTCATCTCCAACCCGACGCTGCGCCGCGCGGACCAGGCCGATGCCATGGTCGCGATCGCCCAGCAGCTTAAATTATCCGAGCTGACGCAAAAGCTTCTCGGCACGCTGGCTGAAAAGCGCCGTCTCGCCGCGCTCAAAGACGTCGTCGCGGCCGTGCAGACCCTCGTTTCAGAACACCGCGGGGAAATTTCCGCGCATGTCACCGCCGCGCAGGCTCTCGACCAGGCGCAACTGGGCGAAATCGCCGCGAACCTGGCGACGGCGCTCGGCCGCAAGGTGCAGGTCACCCTCGACATCGATCCCGCCATCATGGGCGGCCTCGTCGTCCGCGTGGGCTCGCGCCTCATCGACTCATCCGTGCGCACCAAGCTTGAGCGCCTGCACCGCGCGCTAAAAAAAACTGACGAACTCTCAGATAAAGCCAAAATGAAAGAGGTAGCTTAAATCCATGGAAATCCGTGCAGCAGAAATTTCCTCCATCCTGAAGAACCAGATCAGCAAGTTCGGCGCGGAAGCCGACGTCGCTGAGACGGGCCAGGTCGTGTCGGTCGGCGACGGCGTCGCGCGCGTCTACGGCCTCGACAAGGTGAAGATGGGCGAGCTGGTCGAGTTCTCGAACGGCATTAAAGGCATGGCCCTCAACCTCGAAAACGACAACGTCGGCGTGGTCATCTTCGGCGAAGACCGCGACATCAAGGAAGGCGACACCGTGCGCCAGACCGGCGAAATTGTGTCCGTCCCCGTCGGCAAGGAACTGCTCGGACGTGTTGTCGACGCGCTCGGCAACCCGATCGACGGCAAAGGCCCGCTGAAGGCCAAGCAAAGCTCCCGCGTCGACATCAAGGCACCCGGCATCATCGCCCGCAAGTCGGTGCATGAGCCGATGGCCACCGGGCTCAAGGCTCTCGACGCCCTCGTGCCGATCGGCCGCGGACAGCGCGAACTCATCATCGGCGACCGCCAGACCGGCAAGACCGCCATCGCCCTCGATACCATCCTGAACCAGAAAGAGATCAACAAGGGCACCGACGAGAAGAAAAAGCTCTATTGCATCTACGTCGCCGTCGGCCAGAAGCGCTCGACCGTGGCGCAGCTCGTCAAGGCGCTCGAAGACAACGGCGCGATGGAATATTCCATCGTCGTCGCCGCGACTGCCTCCGAACCCGCCCCGCTGCAATATCTCGCGCCCTACACGGGCTGCACGATGGGCGAATTCTTCCGTGACAACGGCATGCACGCCCTGCTGGTGTACGACGACCTGTCGAAACAGGCCGTCGCCTACCGCCAGATGTCGCTGCTGCTGCGCCGCCCGCCGGGCCGCGAAGCCTATCCCGGCGACGTGTTCTATCTCCACTCCCGCCTGCTCGAGCGCGCGGCGAAACTCTCGGACGACAAGGGTTCGGGTAGCTTGACCGCCCTGCCGGTCATCGAAACCCAGGCCGGCGACGTCTCCGCCTACATTCCCACGAACGTGATCTCGATCACCGACGGCCAGATCTTCCTGGAAACGGGCCTCTTCTATAAAGGCATCCGTCCCGCGATCTCGGTCGGTCTTTCGGTCTCGCGCGTCGGCTCCGCCGCGCAGACAAAAGCGATGAAACAGGTCGCCGGCACGATCAAGCTCGAGCTCGCCCAGTACCGCGAGATGGAAGCTTTCGCGCAGTTCGCCTCGGACCTCGACGCGACCTCGCAGAAGCTGCTCGCCCGCGGCGCGCGCCTGACCGAGCTGCTCAAGCAGCCCCAGTACAGCCCGCTCTCGATGGAAGAGCAGGTCGCGGTCATCTTCGCCGGCGTGAACGGCTACCTCGACGGCGTCGCCATCAAGGACATCGGCGCCTATGAACAGCAGTACCTCGCCGCCATCCGCGGCGCGGGTGCGTCGATCCTGAAGAGCATCCGCGACGAACAGAAGATCTCGGACGAGACCAAGGCCGCGCTGCAGGCATTCCTGCAGAAGTTCACGGCCGAGTTCACCTCGACCCATATCGCGAAAGCGGCTTAAACCCTTAAAGGAAGCTTGAAGGATGCCAAGCCTAAAGGACTTCAGGAACCGGATCGCCAGCGTGAAATCCACGCGCAAGATCACCTCGGCCATGAAGATGGTCGCAGCCTCCAAGCTGCGCCGCGCGCAGACGCAGGCCGAGGCGAGCCGCCCCTACGCCGAACGCATGGCGAGCATGCTGTCGCGCCTGGTCGCCAACACGACGATCAACTCGAACTCGCCGACTCTTCTGGCGGGCACCGGCAAGTCGGACGTGCACCTTCTCGTCGTCGTTACTTCCGACCGGGGCCTCTGCGGGGGCTTCAACGCCTTCGTCAACCGCCTCGCACGTGCCAAGATCCGCGAACTCACCGAAGCCGGCAAGACGGTCAAGATCGTCTGCGTCGGCCGCAAGGGCCGCGACGTGCTCAAGCGCGAGCATGCGGGCAAGATCATCCAGACCTTCGAAGGCTTGGGCCGCAAGCGCCTGTCCTTCGCCGACGCGCAGCAGGTGTCGCAGTATGTGCTCGACATGGCCGAGCGCCGCGAATTCGACGTTTGCACCGTGATCTATAACCGCTTCAAGTCCGTCATCAAGCAGGACCCGACCGCCCAGCAGCTGATCCCCTTCCCGATCGAGGAGGTCAAGGGCGAGCAGAAGCAGGACGCGACCGGTCCCAGGACCGTCTATGACTTTGAACCGGAAGAGCAGGACATCCTGGCAGCACTGCTGCCGCGCAACTTGTCCGTCCAAATCTTCCGTGCGCTGCTGGACAGCGCCGCCGGCGAACAGGCCGCGCGCATGACCGCGATGGACAACGCGACCCGCAACGCGGGCGACATGATTTCCAAGCTGACGCTGCGCTACAACCGCGCGCGCCAAGCCTACATCACCAAGGAACTCATCGAGATCATCTCCGGCGCGGAGGCGGTTTAAGGAAGCATGAGCTACGTCGAGAACAATCTGATGCCGGACGAGCAGGTGATGTACACCGGCCACGTGCATGCGTTCTCGCTGGCGCCGGGATTTATCGCGACGGTCATCGGCGCCGGCATCGCGACGCTGCCTTCGACGCATCCCGAACTGGCCGTTCCCGCGATCCGCATGTTCTGCCTCCTGGGCGGCGGCATGGTGTTGCTGTGGGGGCTCGGCCATTTCCTGATGGCGTTCCTGCGCAAAGCGACGACGGAGCTGGCGCTTACCACGCGCCGCATCATCGCGAAGTCGGGCCTCCTCATCCGCGAGATCACCGAACTCAATTACAGCCGCGTCGAAAGCTTCACCGTTGACCAGTCGATCCTCGGCATGATCTTCGGCTACGGCACCTTCTTCATTCATGGCGTCGGCGGCAGCAAGGCGGGCATCCGCTGCATCGCGCATCCGATGCAGTTCCGCCACCAGGCGCTCGAAATGCTCGACAAGGCGTCCGGACAGCGGGACGTCAAGGGTTAACAGGTTTTAAAAAATTCGGGCCGGCAAAAGGCGGCTCCAAGGGAAAGTTCAAGGAGAAACGAAAATGGTTAAACTGGCGGCTACAAACGATAGCAACATGGGCAAAATCACGCAGGTGCTGGGCGCCGTCGTCGACGTGCAGTTCGAGGGCAAGCTGCCGCCGATCCTGGGCGCGCTCACCCTCAACAACGACGGCAAGACGCTCGTCCTCGAAGTGGCGCAGCACCTCGGCGAAAACACCGTTCGCGCTATCGCCATGGACTCGACCGAAGGTCTCGTGCGCGGCCAGCCCGTGACGGACACCGGCAAGCCCATCTCGGTTCCGGTCGGCCCCGAGACGCTCGGCCGCATCATCAACGTCGTGGGCGAGCCCATCGATGAACGGGGCCCGGTCAACGCCAAGACCTATTATCCCATTCACCGCAAGGCGCCTGAATTCGTCGATCAGTCCACGGAAACGCAAATCCTCGTGACGGGCATCAAGGTCATCGACATGCTGGCTCCCTATGCCAAGGGCGGCAAGATCGGCCTGTTCGGCGGCGCCGGCGTGGGCAAAACCGTCACTATCATGGAACTCATCAACAACGTCGCCATGAACCACGGCGGCGTGTCGGTCTTCGCCGGCGTGGGCGAGCGTACCCGCGAAGGCAACGACCTCTATCACGAAATGATCGAAGGCGGCGTCATCAAGCTGGGCGAAGCGGGATCGAAAGTGGCGCTCGTGTACGGCCAGATGAACGAGCCGCCCGGCGCGCGCGCCCGCGTGGGCCTGACCGGCCTCACCGTCGCCGAATATTTCCGCGACGAAGAAGGCCAGGACGTCCTGTTCTTCGTCGACAACATCTTCCGCTTCACGCAGGCAGGCGCCGAAGTGTCGGCGCTCCTCGGCCGCATTCCGTCCGCCGTCGGTTACCAGCCGACGCTGGCCACCGACATGGGCGCCCTGCAGGAACGCATCACCTCGACCAACAAGGGCTCGATCACCTCCGTGCAGGCCATTTACGTTCCGGCCGACGACCTGACCGACCCGGCCCCTGCAACCTCCTTCGCTCACCTTGACGCGACCACGGTTCTGAGCCGCCAGATCGCCGAGCTCGGCATCTATCCTGCCGTCGACCCGCTGGATTCGACCAGCCGCATGCTGGATCCGCGCGTCGTCGGCGAAGAGCACTATACGGTTGCCCGCCAGGTGCAGAAGACGCTGCAGAACTATAAGGCTCTGCAGGATATCATCGCGATCCTGGGGATGGACGAATTGTCGGAAGAAGACAAGCTCACCGTCGCCCGCGCCCGCAAGATCCAGCGCTTCCTGTCGCAGCCTTTCCACGTGGCCGAAATCTTCACCGGCACGCCCGGCGTGTTCGTGCAGCTCGAAGACACGATCAAGAGCTTCAAGGGCATCGTCAACGGCGACTACGACCACCTCCCCGAAGCCGCCTTCTACATGGTCGGCTCCATCGAGGAAGCGGTCGAGAAAGCCAAGAAGCTGGCGAAGGCGGCAGCGTAAGCTGCGCCTGAGCCATTCCGGCGAAAGCCGGGATCCCGGCGGAGTTATGAGAGTTTAGGAGATTGCTGAAATGGCAGACGCACCCGTAAACGCGACGTTCCAGTTCGAACTGGTCTCGCCCGAAAAGATTCTCGTTTCGGAAGAGGCGAAGATGGTCGTCGTGCCCGGCGCAGAGGGCGATTTCGGCGTGCTGTCGCAGCATGCGCCGCTGCTCTCCGCCATCCGTCCCGGCGTCGTCTCCGTGACGCCCGCCAACGGCGATGCGCGCAAGATCTTCGTGGCCGGCGGCTTCGCCGACGTCACGCCGAACCTGCTTTCTCTCCTCGCGGAAGAGGCCGTCGACGTGAAAGACCTCGACAAGGGCAAGCTGGAGCAGGACCTCAAGAACCTCGAGGACGACCTCGGCTTCGCCAAGGACGACGCGGTGAAAGCAGCGACGCTGAAGAACCGCATCGAGGTCACGAAGGCCAAAATCCAGGCCGCCGCCTGAAGCTTTTTTCGATAAATTGACGACGTCTCTCAGCCGACCGTATCGTTCCGGCGGACGAGCACGATGCCTTTCAGGGGTTTCACAGCGCTCCTCAGCGACACATCCTCCGCCATCTGCCGCCATTCCGCGACGCAACGGTCGCGTTCCGCCTTCACGTTGCAGGCGCTCAGCTTCTTCCCGCCGCCGCACGCGCGCCTCGACGTTGCGCGCGTGCCGTGACGCGTCGTAGGGGGTGAAGGGTTCGACCGCAACCGGCTTGGGCAATCGCACCCGCAACTCGGGGCGGCATTCCTTCATGAACCGCTCGATATTCGCGGTCGAGCCGGTCAGGATGACGACGCATTTCCCTTCGTCGACGGCGAGGAGAAGGCGGTCCTGGAGTTCCTGTACAACGCGCGAATTTCCACCTGCTATCGGCTCGTCCACGATGATGATGCCGTTCTCCGCCGCCTTGAACGCCGTGGCGAGCAGGGCTCCCCCGTCCGCTTGCCCGCCATAGAGGGACACCGGATCTTTGTCCGCCACGAAGCCCGCACCGATCAGCGCCTCGGCGTAGTCGAAGGCGTCGCTGGTCTTGCCGCTGCGCGGCGCGCCGCCGAAGATTCTGTTCATGCTGCTCAGCTTCCCGCCGTCGAGGACGGTTCGCAGGGCCGCTTCCACGAAAGCGTCGCGGTATTGCGGCCGCAGGCCCGCCGCTATCTCGTTCAACCGCGCCGCGTCCAGCCGGGCTGTCATGGCGAATTCTTCCTGATCATAAAGTCGAATTGCTCCGACTATATATTTACAGAAAGAGTTTAATAATGGATTAAGGCCTTGATTTTCGGGTGTTAAGCCTGCGGCTGCGGGCTTTCAGGCCGCTCGAAAGCGAGCGGGTAAGTTTCCTGTCCCATCGTGCGGCACAGATGAGCGCAGATGCGCAGGGCATCGGCGCAGCGCTGCATTTCGGGGCAGGGGGCGTCATCGCACATGATGGCGGCGCAGGAATCGGCGCAGGCTTCGCACACGTTCGCGCAGGCCGCGCAGACAGGCGCATGAAGGCCGGATCCGCGCGTCAGCGCGTCGGCCGAGGCTTGCAATATCTCAATGGCGCTCGTCATCAATTCCACATGGATGGGTGCCACGTGTTCGCCGCCCTTGATCAGGCAATGCTGGAACAAGGTTTGCTGGCATAGGTGGCGGGCCGCCCAGCACGCCTGGATGCACTCTTCGAGGCCGTTTTTCGTCAACATGATGCACACTCCCTTGGTATTACTCAAACCGGGCACGCGCGCGGCGGTTCCTTTTGCCAGAAAACCGGTGGTTTGACGGGCTCTTTTCCGGGGGCTATGGTGTTGATGTTTCAAAAAAGGAGATTGCCATGTCCCGCGCCGCCGCTCAGAAGACCGATGCCATCGCTTCGCTGAAACTGAAGGACGCCGGGCTGTTCCACCAGCGCGCCTATGTTGGCGGGACCTGGATCGACGCGGATAGCGGCAAGACGATCGAGGTCGATAATCCCGCGAGCGGCGAAATCGTCGGCACGGTGCCCAACTGCGGCCAGGCCGAGACCAAGCGCGCCATTGAGGCGGCGCACCGGGCCTGGGACGGCTGGCGCTCGATGTTGGCGGCCGACCGCGCGAAAATCCTGAAAACATGGGCGGACCTCCAGACCGAACATCTCGACGACCTATGCAAAATCCTCACCGTCGAGCAGGGCAAGCCGCTCGCCCAAGCCAAGGCCGAGATCTTGAGCGGCATCGCCTATGTCGAGTGGATGGCCGAGGAAGGGCGGCGCGTTTATGGCGACGTCATTCCCACCCATAACAAGACGCATCGCCTCATCACGCTCAAACAGCCTGTCGGCGTCTGCGTGATGATCACACCATGGAACTTCCCGTCCTCGATGATCACGCGCAAGTCGGGCCCCGCGCTCGCGGCCGGCTGCACGGTCGTGATCAAGCCGTCCGAAATCACGCCTTTCTCGGCCCTCGCATTGGCGGAACTGGCCGAGCGCGCCGGCATCCCCAAGGGCGTCTTCAATCTCGTAACTGGAGATGCGCAACCCATCGGCAAGGAAATGACCGGGAACGAGCTGGTGCGCAAGCTCAGCTTCACCGGCTCGACCGCGGTCGGCAAGATGCTTATGGCGCAATGCGCGCCCACGGTGAAGAAGATTTCGCTGGAATTGGGCGGCAATGCGCCCTTCATCGTCTTCGACGACGCCAATCTCGACGAAGCGGTGCCCGCGGCCATCGCTTCCAAATACCGCAACAGCGGCCAGACCTGCATCTGCGCGAACCGTATCTTCGTGCAGGATGGCATCTACGACGAGTTCGCCGAAAAATTCACCGCCGCCGTGAAAGCGATGAAGGTCGGCAACGGCCTCGACGAGGGCGTGGAGCTGGGCCCCATGATCAACATGAAGGGGCTCGAGAAAGTCGAGAACCATGTGGCCGACGCCGCGGCGAAGGGCGGCAAGATCACGGTCGGCGGAAAACGCCACAAGCTGGGCGCGACCTTCTTCGAGCCGACCGTCGTCACCGGCGCCACGCCGCAGATGAAGTTCTTCCACGAGGAGACCTTTGGGCCGCTTGCGCCCCTGTTCCGCTTCAAGACCGACGATGAAGTCATCAAAATGGCGAATGACACCGAATACGGTCTTGCCGCCTATTTCTATTCCTCCAATATGGCGCGCATCTGGCGCGTGGCGGAAGCTCTCGAATATGGCATGGTCGGCGTCAACAGCGTGTCCGTCGTCTCGGCGCAGGCGCCTTTCGGCGGCTGGAAACAATCGGGCATCGGCACCGAAGGCTCCAAATACGGCATCGAGGATTATCTCGAAATCAAGCTGATGTCGCTGGGGGGCCTCTAACGCGGGATTACTCCTGCGCGTCGCTTTCATCCATCGAATATCCGTACTTTTTTGCATAGGGTTCGAGGAGGGGGATGACGTCCTGCATGTGCTTACGGTAGCGCTGCCAGCGGCCGCTCGCGCGGGTATAGATTTTTTCGGTGACCTGGTGGTAGCTGGGCGTGCTGATGGCGCGCTTGCGGGCCGTCTTATCGTATTCGAGAACCGCGTCGTTCCAGTCGAGTTCCAGGAAGTCGAGCAGCTTTGCGACCGTCGGACGGAAGTCGGCCACGACGTCCTCGTAGCGCACGGCATGCACTTGCAGCGGCAGCAACTGCGTGTAGAGATCCCAGAGCCGGAACGTTTCGTTATAAAGGCGCGCACCCGACTGAAGCTCGGAAAATGACGCCATCGCGTTATTGAGATGGAATTGCTGCATAAAGCAGCTGAGCACTGAATCGCACGGATGCCGGAGCGCGAGAATGAACTTCGCCTTGGGGAATACGCGATGGATAAGAGCCGCATGGTGCGAATTCATCGGCAGCTTGTCCACGAAGACGCCGTCGCCGCCTTCCTGCACGCCGTGACTGGCGAAGAAAATGCGGCGCATTTCGGCGGCGTCGGCATCCGTCACTTCCGCAAGACAGCCCGGATAACGGGAATTGTTTTTCAGCCAGTCGCGGTAGCCGCTCTCGTAGCCTTCAGGGCCCGACGGCGGTTCGCCGCCGTATTTCCGCGCGAGATACATCGTCATGCGGTTCGTCACGGGCTCTTCGTCCGCGACCGTGACGCGCGGATGGCTCGACAATATCTGATCGAGCAGCGTCGTGCCGGAACGCGGGAAGCCGACGATGAAGACCGGCCCGGATGTGTCCGTGCCGGCCGCCGCCGACGTCACGGCAGCCGCAACCGCAGGCGTAAATTGTTCCCTGTAGCGGGCGATCCTGTCGATAAAAGCGCTTCCATCGACGCGCGCGGCGCTCGGCAGCGACATTTGCGAGGCATTCGCCTGCTTGAAACATTCGAAGGCCGCATCCGCATCGCCCAGAAGATCATGGAGCAGACCCATTTCGAAAAGCCGGTCGCGGAATGGCGGCGATTCCTCGGGGAAGGGGCGCAGGCCCTTGAGAAGCGACAGAGCCTCGACATGGCTGCCGGCCCGGCGCAGCAGACGGGCTTCGACGATCGCGGCGGCGGCGGACTGAGGGAAGCGCGCCTTGAAGTCCGCGACGGTCGCCCGGGCATCGTCCAGGCGGCTCATCTTTTCCTGCATGTCGAAAATCGCAATCCAGGCGTTTTCATTGAAGGGCGCCTGCGACAGGAGGCGCTTGCGGATCTCGAGCGCCTTGTCGTATTGACCGGTGCTTTGGTAGAAATCCGCCAGCACCTGCCAGCCGCCGAGGTTTCCGGGCGCATATTTCAAGGCTTCGCGATACTCCGTTTCCGCTCGGTCGTTTTGCTTCATGTCGCGCAGCAGCGCCGCAAGGTTGCCGTGCGCGGCGGGCAGCGCGGGGTTGGCGCGGATAGCTTGCAGGAAATACTCTTCCGCCGCCGGCCAGTCGCCGCGGCGATGATGCAGCATTCCCAGGTTATTGAGTATTTCGTGGAAGCCGGGTTTGAGCTGCAGCGCGCGCGTCAGCATCTCCTGCGCCTCGTCATAGCGCATATGATGCATCAGGAAGACGCCGTAGCTGTTCAGGATGTAAGGCTCGGCCGGCGCAAGGCCTGCAGCCTTGACAAAATATTCGTTCGCTTCATGGTGTCGGCCCATGCGCCACAGGACGCGCGCGAAATCCGTGCAGATCTCGGGCGAATTCGGGTTCAGGGCATGCGCCTTTTCCAGCAGCGCGACGGCCTCCGGGGCGCGGTTCGCGCCGAAAGCCTGCGCGGCCTGGCGCCGCAAAAGCTCACTTTCGTCCGGGATCGTTTGCGTGGATGACTGTGCCATGTGCGATTATTCCTGCGCGTCGCTTTCGTCCATCGAATACCCGTATTTTTTTGCATGGGGTTCGAGGAGGGGGATGACGTCCTGCATATGCTTGCGGTAGCGCTGCCAGCGGCCGCTCGCGCGCGTATAGATTTTTTCCGTGACCTGGTGGTAACTGGGCGTCGCAATGGGGCGGCTGCGCGCCGTCTTGTCGTATTCGAGAACCGCGTCGTTCCAGTCGAGTTCCAGGAAGTCGAGCAGCTTTGCGACCGTCGGACGGAAGTCGGCCACGACGTCCTCGTAGCGCACGGCATGCACTTTAAGCGGCAGCGACTGCGCATAAGCGTCCCAAAGCCTGAAGGTTTCGTCATACAGGCGCGCGGCCGACTTCAGTTCGAGAAAGGGCATCATCGCGGGATTGAGCTGGAACTGCTGCATGAACCCGCTCAGGACTGAATCACAGGGATGGCGCAAGGCCAGGATGAACTTTGCGTCCGGGAAAACCCGGTGAATGAGACCGGCATGCCGCAGGTTGAGCGGAAACTTGTCGACGAAGAGCTTTTCGTCACCAGGCTGCACATTGTGTGAGATATAGAACAGCCGCCGCAATTCCTGGGCGTCCTCCTCGGTCACGTCCTTGAGGCAACGTGGATAGCAATCGTTGTTCATCAGCCATTCGCGGACGCCGCCGTCATAGGCGTCCGGGCCGGTTGGAGGCGTGCCGCCGTATTTTTTGATCAGGTGCATCGTCATCCGGTTAGAGGCCGGCTGCTCTTCGGCGACCGTGACGCGCGGATGGCTGGACAATATTTGATCAAGCAGAGTCGTGCCGGAGCGCGGGAAGCCGACGAGGAAGACGGGCCCTGGTTTTCCGGCCGGCTTTGCCGCGGCGGTCACGGCGGAAGCGACCTCCGGCGTAAAATCGTCGCGGAAGCGGGTGATGCCCGCAATATATTCGTTCTTGTTCAGCTGTGCGGCTTCCGGGCTCTTGAGCTGCGCGTTGTTGGCCCTGGAAAACGCCTGGAAAGCGGCATCCGCGTTGCCCAGGCGGTCCTGCAGCTGGCCGACTTCGAAAAGCCAGGCCAGGTAATGCGGGGAACTTTTTCCCGGCATGCCCATTTTTTCGAGGATTGCCAGCGCCTCGGCGGGCTTGTTCGAGCGGCGCAGCAGTTTTGCTTCCATGAAAAGGATCGTCATCGACTGGGGAAAGCGCGCCTTGAGGTCGCGCAGCGTCACCCAGGCGTCGTCGAGGCGGCTCATGCCCTCCTGGAGTTCCAGGATCGGCAGCCAGGCCTCTTCGCTGAAAAACGCGCGCGACGCGATATCCTTCAGGATGCCGAGCGCGGCGTCATACCGGCCGATGCTGCGGTAGAACTCCGCCAGCACCTGCCAGCCGCCCCGGTTGCCGGGCGCGAGCTTGAGCGCGGCGCGGAATTCCGCCTCGGCGCGGTCATACTGTTTCATGTCGCGCAGCAGCGCTGCAAGGTTGCCGTGCGCGCCCGGGAGATTGGGCTGCGCGCGGATCGCCTGCAGGAAATATTTCTCCGCTTCCGCCCATTCGCCGCGGCGATGGTGCAGCAGGCCCAGGTTGTTGAGGATTTCATGGAAACCGGGCTTCATTTCCAGCGCCCGGTTCAGGATGTCCAGCGCTTCGTGATAGCGGAAATGCAGCATCAGGAAGACGCCGTAGCTGTTCAGGTAGTAAGCCTCGCGCGGCGCCAGGTTCAGCGCTTTGAGGAAATATTCATCGGCAGCGCGGTGGTTCCCGCCGCGCCAGAGGGCCCGCGCGAGATCGTTGCAGATATCCGGTGACGAAGGATTGAGGGCATAAGCCTTCTTGAGCAGCGCCTCGGCCTCTGCCAGCTTGTTGGCGGCCAGCGCCTGCGCGGCCTGGCGGCGCAGGTTTTCGCTTTCTCCGGGCGTCAGCTGAGCCGAAAAGTGAGACATAGGCGTTTTCCTTATAACTCCCGATTTTGAGGGGAATCTATAGCCAAATGCCGCTTAAATCAACGCCAAACGCATAAGAGCCCGGCGGTTAAGCCGGGCTCTTCGCATCGTAAAACACTTATTTTCTTGGGTGTGTGTAAGTGAAGATCATAAGTGTCGGGGGATCTCGTCGTGGTCTTCTTTAGAACCGGGCCGCCCGCGCCGCGGTGTCCAACGGGCTGAAGTTGCTTAAGTAACCGTTGTTGCTCTTCTGGTGGACCGGCTCGCCCTGGACCGTCACGGGGTCAAACAGCGCGGCGTCCTTGAAGATGAAAGTGACCGTGTACTGGTATCCGTCCTTGACGGTGGTCGAATGCGACCAATGGAAGCTGCGCCGCGAATGCACGTTCTGGCAGGTCAGCGAGCGGCCCTCGACGGAGTTGAGGAAATTCTGCGCTTCGGCGCGCTGCTCGAAGGGGACGGCCAGTTGCGTCTGGCCGTAAAGCGCGCGGTTGACGTCGTCCTTGTTCAGGCGCTTGAGCATGGTGTCGCCCGTGATGTTGAACGCCTTGTAAACCTCGGCCTTGGGCGTGCCGATTTTCAGGGCGGCGGCTTTCGCCTGCGCCTGGTCGAAGTCGACGCAACTCTGCGTGTTCTGAAGTTCATCGCCTGCCAGTGGCGAATTGATGCCGTGCGTCGTTGCGCAGCCGGCAAGGGTGGCGGCCGCGGACATGGCCGCAAATGCCTTGCTCAAGGTAGATGCTTTTTGAAAGCCGGTGGTCATGTAAGTCCCCGATGTTATCTCAATAGGTGTCTTGCGAATTATGGAAGGTTATATTCCCCATAAATGGACGCGTCAAGCGAAATGCTTTTCATAAGCAAGAAGCATTCTCATGTTGTGGCATATTTTTTGCAAATTCATGGTTTTATGCGCGGCGGACGCATCGCGGTTTATTTCGTCAACAACCGCGTTAAAAAAGGTTAAAATGGTGATTGGGACACTGGGGTAAGGAATGGAGTCGGAGCGCGGCGCGGCGCCGGAAGCCGGCGTAAAAGATTCAGAAAGTGCTGCAGGCAACCTTCGCCCCGCCGGGGCAAAGGCGGATCTGGGCCATTACTCGATGTCCGCGACCAGCTCGGCGGACGGCCGGGTCATGATCGGCCAGGATATCGAGATCTTCTATTCCCGTCCCCGCCAGGATCTCGCCAGTTTCGAGACCATCGCCTATGAGGCGGTCGACCGCCGCCACCCGGGCGCCCAGCTGGCGCTGATGTGCCGCAACAGCCGCGTGCCGCGCGTCACCGCGATCGGTTCTTACAAGAGCATAAAAAACCCCAATCTCCTGCGGCTGATCGAAGCCGGCATCGTCGACTGGAAGCCGGAAAACCGCCAGCGCCTCGCGCTCGTCTTCGATATGCCGGCGGGCAAGAAGCTCCAGGCGGGGCCGGACGCCATCCCGGTGCGCATGTCCGAGGAGCGCATCGTCCAGGCGCTGATTTCTCCCGTGCTCTCGGTGCTGGGCGACTGCCGCAGCGCCAGCCTCGTTCACGGCGCCATTACCCTCGAAAACATGTTTCTCTCGGGCGCCGAAGGCGCGGAAACCGTGGTCGTCGGCGAATGCCTGTCGTCGGCGGCGGCCTATCGCGTTCCTCCGGTCTTCCTGACGGCGGAACGCGGCATGGCGAACCCCGCGGGCCGCGGCGTCGGCACGGTCAAGGACGATCTCTATGCGCTGGGCATCTGCGTCGCCATGGTCGCGCGCGGGCAGAACCTCATGCAGGGCCGCTCGGTCGCGCAGATGATCATGGAAAAGATCGAAAGCGGTTCTTACATTTTCGCCTCCGGCGGGGAACGGCTGCCGGGGGGCATCTCCGACTTCCTGCGTGGCGTGCTCAACGACGATGAAATCCAGCGCTGGGATATCGATGATGCGCTGCGGTGGGTGGAAGGGCGGCGGCCCAGCCCCAAGCAGCCGCGCGTGACCTTGCGCGCCGCGCGGCCCTTCGTGTTCAAGGGCGAGAAGTACTGGGACCTGCGCTCCGTCGCCATGGCGATGTGCAACAACATCGCCGACGCGTCGAACGCGATCGAGAAAGACCACTTCGATCTCTGGGTCAAGCGCAACTTCGAAGACAAGACGATGAACGAGCGCGTCGACAAGCTGTGGGAAAAAGAGAAGGGCGCCACGCGCGAGCGCCTGATCGCCTGCCTGTCGACGGCGCTCGACCCCTATGCGCCGGTCCGCTACAAGAATATTTTTGCTTTTCCTGAAGGCTTCGGCATGTCGCTGGCGATGGCGATCGCCAAGAACGACGACGTGCAGACGCACGCGGAGATCATCGCGGGCCAATACTTCAGCAGTTGGGTCAGCCAGCGCTTCGAGGATATGCCTGACGCCTCGGCCTGGGTCGGCACTTTCGAGAAGTGCCGGAACTTCCTCTCGCAGAAGATGCCGGCCTACGGCATCGAGCGCGTGCTGTACATCCTGAACAAGGAAGTGCCCTGCCTGAGTCCCGTTTTCGCCAACTACGTAGTGCTGGGGCCGGGCGGGCTGCTGCTGGCGCTCGAAGACATTTCGCGCCGCTCGGAACGCCCCGAAAACATCCTCGACCGCCACATGATGGCGTTTATTTCCGTGCGCGAGCCGAAGATGATCGACCCGCATCTGGGGCATGTCATTTCGCGCGAGCGCAGCTTTCAGCTGATCGGCATCGCGCGCACGCTGACCGCCATCCAGCGCCGGTTCCAGACCGGGCCGGTGCCGGGCGTCGGCAACTGGCTGATTTCAATGATCGCGCCCGCAATCGAGAAATTCAATGACCGCGACATGCGTCAGGAACTGTCGAAGCGCATGAACCGGCTGATGGACTCCGGCAATCTTGCCGGCATTCTCGAGCTTATCGACGACCCGCGCCTCGTGCAGGACGACCTTGCGCGCTTCGCGCTGGCGCGCAAAGAATACGCCGGTCTCAACCGCGAACGTGCGCAGATCGACGGCCAGCTGAAGAAGCGCCAGAATTACGGGCGCGCCGCGGGGCGTCAGGCGGCCATGCTCGTGTCGGCTTTCTTGAGCTCGCTGATCATCCTGGTCTATCTCATGTACCGTTTCACGGGCGGGGAGGGCTGACGTGGCGGAAGCGGGCGGCGAACAGCAGGAAATCAAACGGAAGACGCCTTTCAGCGTGAAGTTCGCGATCTTCATGCTGATGGTCACGGCGGGGGTCTTTTTCCCAACGACCGTGCTGTTCTGCGGCTGCCTGATCCCGACGCTCGTGGCCGCGCTGGTTGACCCCTATCCGCAGAAGACGACCTGGATCACGGTGGGCTGCATGAACTTTGCGGGCGCCGTGCCGGCCTGGTTCTCGCTGTGGGAAACGGGGCAGAAGCTTACAGATGCCTTACAGCTCCTCATGCAGCCGCGCACCTATATCATGGCCTATGGTGGCGCGGCTCTCGGCTGGGTCATTTATCACAATGTGACCCCCTTTGTGGCCCGACTAATGGTCATGCGTCACGAGAAGCGCCTGAAGGATATCGACAAACGGCAGCGGGACTTGATTCGGAAATGGGGGCAGGAAGTTGCTGGTTCATAAAAAAACGTTTTACAATCAATAAGTTCCAAGCCAAAATGCCGGCATTTCCTGTGCCGCCGGCGGCGGGTAATTTTTCGCCAGGCAACGGATGAGGTTCGCTTAAAATTTTAAGCATATTCAATTGTTTGTTTATAAAATTTTAGACCTGCTTCAGGTATCATAGAGAATGGGAAGCTGGAGCATATTTTAATAACGGCATATCCTACATAAGGAGTGTTCTGCCCATGTTGCGTCGTTTGAAATCCCTGTTGAAATCCGAAAAAGCAGCCGTCGCGCCGATGATGGCGCTGATGTTTCCGCTCATGGTCGGCGTGACCGGCCTCGGGGTCGACGTCAGTCACTGGATGCTCGAAAAACGCAAGCTTCAGATCGCGACGGACGCAGCCGTCATGTCCGCCGGCTTCGAAGTGGCCAATAGCCGCAGTCACGACCAGGCGCTGTCGGCTGCCACGCTGCAGGCGGAGAATAACGGATACAGCACTTCGAAAGGCAGTATCAATCTCGCATACGCAACAGATTCCAACGGCAACGTGACCATCACCGGCACGCTGTCGCAGCAGGCCAATATGTGGTTTTCCAGCATGTTCATGAGCAGCCAGGTCTATGTCACGACCACGGCGGCATCCTTCGTGCAGTTGTCGAGCGGCCCTTATTGCATTCTCAGCCTGTCGCCCACCGCAGACGACGCGGTGTCCGTCTCGGGCACGACCGACGTCAACGCCGCCGGCTGCGGCGTTGCCGTGAATTCCAGTAAATCCGACTCGCTTTATCTCAATGGTAACGTGTTCGTGAACGTCGGCGACGTGCACCTGGCGGGAGGCGACAGCCTTGTCGGCAACTCATATCAGTTCGATTACACGGGCCTTCAATCTTACGCATCGCAAACGGCGGACCCTTATTCCAGCCTGAGTGTTCCGTCCACGTCGGAGCCGACCTACAGTAACCAGACGGGCAGCACCGTCACCTCGTCGGGCAACAGCACGACCTGCACCGACAACCAGCTGAAAAGCAGCAACGCGAACAAGTTCACGAGCAGCGTCACTTTGTCGCCGGGACGCTATTGCGGCGGAATCAACGCCTCGGGCGGCAGCACCAGCATCACCCTGAAGTCGGGCGTGTACATCATGGATGGCGGCAGCTTTAATATGTCAGGCGGCGGCACAGTCACCTGCTCGGACTGCACGAACGCGGCCACGAACACCCCCAATAAAGGGGTTCTCATCATTCTCACGAACACGAATACCTCGAGCGGCTCGTGGGGTGCGATCAGCCTTTCCGGCGGCAGCACTGTCGACTTGCCGGCGTTCAACGCGGACCCGACCAGCGCCGGGGGCACGACCTATACCGGTTACTCGGGCATTTCCGTCTACCAGGACCGCAACTGCGGGACGACCTGCACGGGGAACGTGATCACCGGGAACTCGACCCTCCAGGTGGAAGGCGTTGTCTATGCGCCTGACGCGAACGTGAAGTTCGGAGGGACGAGCACCGTGAGCGGCGCGAGCGACTGCACGAAAATCATCGCCAACACGGTGACTTTCGCCGGCACGCCGGAAATGGGCAACAGTTGCACGAATTCGGGCACGAAAGCGATAGGGACACCAAGCGTAACCTTGGTGCTATAAGCATGAGGAAATGGTTCCAGCGTTTCAGGAAAGACGATAGCGGCGTCGCGATGGTCGAATATGCGCTGCTGGCGCCGGTCCTGGCGGTGCTGCTCATCGGCATCGTCGACTACGGCAACTTCATCCATGAGAAGATGGAACTCGACGACCTCGCGCGCGACAGCGTGCAATATGTGCTGCAGGGCGGCAACTACACCGACATCCAGGCCAATGTCATCGACCAGAGCAATATCTACAAATCGGTCGACAAGGACCAGCTGTCGCTGACCGTCACGCCGCCATCGCAGCAATGCGAGTGCAGCGGCGGCGCCTCCGTGACCTGCACCGGCGGCACCTGCCCCAGCGGCGACTATGTCCGCGGATTCGTCTCGGTGACGATCTCGGCGACATACAAGCCCATCGTTACCTGGCCCGGTCTCGCCGCAAACAAATCGATGAGCGGCTTTGCGCGCATGCAATATAACTGGTGAAGGACATGATCAGGCAGTTCAAGCGGTTCTGGCGGGACGAAAAAGGGGCGACGGCTGTCGAGTTCGCCATGGTCTCCGTGCTGATGCTGACGATGCTGTTCGGCACCATCGAGTTGGGCCGCATTTTCTGGACATATAACGCCGTGCAATCCGCGACCGAGCTGACGGCGCGTTATTTCATCACGCATACGAGCACGGCGGACGCCGACCTGCAGACCTATGCGCAGACCGCAATGAACAACATGCAGCTCGATGGATCGAAGTTGACGATCACGGTGACGAAATCGACGACGTCGAGCATCAAGTTCATCCAGCTCGACAGCTCTTACGCCTATTCGCCGCTGGGCACGCTTATCACGCAGTTCAATAATCTCACGCTGACATCGCGCACGCGCATTTCATATCCCTGATTGCGCAAAATCCCGCTATGGCCCCGTTATCACAGTTTTTTTCCGGTGAATATTCGGAAAGATTTTATCTTGTTTTTAGAATATCGAATTTTAGGCAAATAAAAGCGGCGCTGACTTCGGAAAAACGACCGAATACTTGGAAATTAACCAATCAAACACCCTTCATTTACCAGATTTTAAGCGATTCGGGGGTATTCTGAAGATATAAGGTTCAGGGTTCACAACAAGCTTAAAACTTATGGAGGGTAATATGCTTAAGAAGTTCATGCAAAACGAAGTCGGCGCAACCGCAATCGAATATGGTCTGATCGCCGCCGGCATCGCGGTCGCAATCGCTGTCGTGGTCTTCGCGCTCGGCACGAAACTGAACAGCCTGTTCTCGAACATCAACGCACTGCTGCCGTAATCACGCAGCACGGTTGCGAGAACGAACAAAAATCCCGCCACTTTTTCGTGGCGGGATTTTTGTTGTCCGCGGTGCGCAGGAAAATTGCTGAAATTAACCAGTTTGCAAAGTCTTTTTCACCTGAACTTAATGTTCTGCATCGTAGAATGAAGATATATGGGGGGATATTTTGTTCGGAGAATCATCCGGGCTAAAAGAACCGATATGGAGTGGGAGCCATGCTTAAAAAATTTATGCAAAGTGAGTCAGGGGCCACTGCAATAGAATACGGACTTATCGCGGCTGGCATCGCCGTAGCGATCGCCGTGGTGGTTTTCGCGCTCGGCAGCAAAATGAACTCGATGTATGCAAACATCAATTTTGCAACGCCCTGACCGCTTCATTTCATAACATCTATAAATTTTTCAATTTAACTTTATTCGGGAGCGTTTTGATAACTATAATGGAACAATGTGCGGGGATAGCCAGGTCGGCCGACCCGTTCATACTACGGGGTAATCAACAGGAGAAAAAACATGATTAAAAAACTTATTCGCAACGAAGTCGGCGCCACGGCCATCGAATACGGTCTCATCGCAGCCGGCATCGCCGTTGCAATCGCCGTCGTGGTGTTCGCGCTCGGCACGAAGCTGAACAGCCTGTTCTCGAACATCAACACGCTGCTGCCTTAAAGCAAGCCGCCAGAGAGCATTACAACGCCCGCCGCATTCCGGCGGGCGTTTGTTTTTTGGGCCAGGGAGCGGTGCGGCGCAGCCATATAGTTTTCATAAATACAAAAATAGACGAGATAAGGGGCTTGCGAAAGGGAAGCGTTTCGGGCAGATTTCCGCATTATGTATTTTATCGTTTAATTCTATTAAAAAGAGAGGGTAATGAAATGATCAAGAAATTCTTTCAAAACGAAACCGGCGCAACCGCAATCGAATACGGCCTGATCGCCGCCGGCATCGCCGTTGCGATCGCCGTCGTCGTCTTCGCGCTCGGCACGAAACTGAACAGCCTGTTCTCGAACATCAACACGATGCTTCCCTAAACAGCGCGTAAAATTTTCGACAAACGCCCGCCAAGTACCGGCGGGCGTTTTGTTTTTTGAATTAAACCTCCCTTAACGCGAATACCCTAAGATGAGGAATGGGGGCCTGTCCTTGCAAGAAGGACTGGCCTTTTCATTGAGAGGGGACAGATGCTTCCGGCACTGATGACTGGCGTTGTTCTGGTGATGATCGTGATGGCCTGCATTTCCGACGTCAGGTCGTTGCGCATCCCCAACGCTTATTCGATCATCGTCATTGCCGCCTATGCGATCGCTTATCTGACGGGCCATGACAGCTTTGGGCCCGATGACAAGCTTTCCGCGCATCTCCTGTCCCTTGTCGTTATTTTCGCGATTACCTATATCTTTTTTGTTATCGGCCTCATGGGCGGCGGCGACGTCAAGTTCGGATCAGCGCTTGCATTGTGGATCGGTCTCAAAGGTTTCCTGGTTTATGTATTCTGGATGACTCTTGCAGGGGGACTCATCGCAGCTCTTTCACTCTTCATCAGAAGCGCCAAGCCGTTCGCCAATCCTGCCGCGGGAAGCTGGATCGCGCAGGTACAAGAAGGAAGAAATGCAGTGCCTTACGGTATTGCCATAAGCATCGGCGCCTGCGCCGCTTTGGCGCAAACAGGATTCCTAACTCACCAATTGGATGAAGTTATTAAAATAATCCATTAGGAATCCTCATTTTTTTCTGGACATGACCACGGGACTTAGTGCAACAATAGTGTTGGGTGGATATCTAAGGGGAAGTTTATCATGAATAGAAGCGTGTTTTTGATCATGGGCGGCGCAATTCTTGTGGCGGTCGTTGTCGCGTTGGTCATGTCCTCTCACCTGTCGTCAAACAAGCCCGTCGCGCCCTCGGAGACGAACCAGGTCCTCGTCACGAACCGCAATATCGTCACCGGCGAAGTGTTGAAGCCGGAAGACGCACGCTGGCAGCCCTGGCCCGACAGCGCAATGTACGAGGGCCTCTACGTCCGGAAGGATTATCCCGACGACAAGAACCCGCCCGACGTTTACGGCATTCCGCTGCGCCGTCCGCTGGCTTCGGGCGAACCGGTTACGAAACAGGCGCTCGTTCCTGACTATAAAGGCGGCAGCAACTACCTGGCGGCCACCATCGCGCCCGGCATGCGCGCCGTCGCCATTCCGGCCCGCATCGAAGGCGCGGCCGGCGGCTTCCTGATGCCAGGTGACCATGTCGACGTGATCCTGACCTATTCGCCGAACATCGCCAGCGATGTTCAGGGCTATGCGGGCCCGCTGATCACGCGCACGGCGAGCGAAACCATTATGTCTAATGTCAAGATCCTGGCGGTTGACCAGAACGTCAAGGAAGAAGACCGCGGCGACGCGAAGGGCTCTTTGCGCACGATCACGGTCGAGGTGACCCAGCAGGGCGCCCAGACGCTCGCGCTGGTCTCGCAGATGGGCACGATTTCCTTCGCCCTGCGCCGCATCGGCGAGAAGGACAGCCCCGACAACACGGGCCGTCCCCTGACAACCGATTCAACCACCTCCGATATCCTGAAGAGACTGAACAAGATTGAGGCTCAGACCAAAACCGGCGCGAACAACGTCCGGGTCTACAGCGGCACCGCGGTGACGAACATCCCTGTTCGTTCCGCCACGCCGCCGGCCAATTAGGAAAGGCAGTGAATATGAAGCGCGGCATCACAAAAATCCTGGCCACACTCGCGATCGTCATCGTCGCCATCGGCATGTCCGCCATGGCACAGGGCGCGCCCGCGGGCGAGACGATCAAGCTGTCGGTCGGCAAGGCGGGAACGATCAACCTGCCCAAGCCGGCGGCAGACGTGCTCGTCGCGAGCCCCGGCGTCGCCGATGTCGGCTCGCTGCGCTCCGACCGCCTGTATGTGGTCGGCAAGGCCATCGGCGACACGAACGTGCTTGTGTTCGACGACGCAGGCAACCAGATTGCCGATGTGGCCATCCAAGTGCGCGCGGACCAGCAGACGCTGCGTGAGACGGTGAAGGAATTCTTTCCCAAGGAGAGCATTGACGTCCGCACGGTGAATGACAGCATCGTTCTGCAGGGCGAGGTCAGCACGCCCGCCGTCGCGAACCAGGTGCGCGACCTTGTCGGCCGTTTTGTCAAAAGCAACAACCAGACGCTCGTCGACCTCATGAAGGTCCAGGGCGAGCAGCAGGTCATGCTGAAGGTAAAAGTTATCGAGGCAAGCCGCTCGGTCCTGCGCGAATACGGCATCCAGACGGGTCTGGGCGGCGTTGATGCAGCCGGCCATCTTGTCCCGGGCATCAACGCGGGGCGCCTGACCAGCGGATTCCTGACCTCGCAAAACGGCGGGATCAGCGCCAACACCTTCACCGGTGCGGTCGGCCTTGCCGCCGTGACGGAATTTGGCGGCGGCGCCCTTGCCCTGACGAAGGCCGGCAAGTTCGGCCCGCTCGAAGTCGACTTCCAGGGCCTCGAGAACCAGGGTCTCGTCAACACGCTGGCCGAGCCCACTTTGACGGCGATTTCCGGCGAAACCGCGGGCTTCCTGGCCGGCGGCGAGTTCCCGGTGCCGGCATCGCGCGACTCCAGCGGCAACATCACGGTCGAATTCAAGCAATTTGGTGTCGCCCTGAACTTCATCCCGACGGTTCTCACGCCGGAGCGCATCTCGCTCCAGCTGACCTCCGAAGTGTCGGAAAAATCAGATGTAGATGGCGTGACCTTCGGCGGCATCACAGTGCCGGGTCTTGCGATCCGCCGCGCGCAGACGACGGTCGAGATGGGTTCCGGCGGCACGCTGATGATCGCGGGCCTGCTCAAGTCCAGCACGACGGACGCGATGAACGGTTATCCAGGCCTGTCCAACATCCCGATCCTGGGCAACCTGTTCAAGTCCAAGTCGTTCCAGCGCGGCGAATCCGAACTGGTATTCATCGTGACGCCCTATATCGTGAAGCCTTATGGGCATCCCGAGGCGGAGCGCGTGGCCGCGGCGACGCCGCTGCCGTCCGAGCTCGTGACGACCTCGCATGCGGTGTCGCTGTCTGACCTGCATTCGCATACCACCAGCACGATCCCGTCTTCGGCGGCGGTGCCGACAGCCGTGCCGTCGGCGACGCCCGCGGGCGTTCCGCTTCCGGTTACGCCGGCGATGCCGCTCCCGATCCGCCATTCCGATGCGTCGCCGCTGCAAAAGGACACGCAGTTCGCGGAAGCCAAGCCGGTGAAGGTCATCTGGAACGACGCGAAGGGAGCTTCGGCCCCTATCAAGACGGCGGCGCTAAAACCGTCCGAAAAGTCAGCCATGCCTGGGAAACTGGCGGCGGCGCCGGCAATGAAAGCGGTGCCGGTCAAGCCGGTGCAGTCTGCCGCCCTTGGCAAGCTTGCCGCGCCATTGCCGCTGGTGTCAAAGACGCCGGTGAAACAGGCGCAAGCGTTTAAACAGCCGGTTTCGGCGAAACCCGTGCCGGTCAAAACGGCCGCCATTGTGAAAGCAGTTGCGCCAGCGGCAAAACCGGCGCCGGCCAAAGCCATCGCTGCATCCAAAGCCGTCGCGGCGATGCATCAAAAGACAGCCGCAGCGGCCAAGCCGGCAGCTAAGATAAACGCTGCCGCGACCGCGGCTGCCGCCCAAGACCCGCTTGCCGCGACCTTTATCCATAACCTGAAGAGCGTTTATGGCAACAAGGCGCCGTCCACCGTGACGTCCGGGCCCAGTGTTGGGTATATTGTAGATTAGTGGGGGAGTAACGTCCGATGAGATCAGTCAAAGCTTCATCCGTCTGCTGCCTGGCGTTCAGCATGTTGCTGCTCGCGGCCTGTGACGTGACGACGCCGTCGCAAATGGAGACCGGAGAGATCCAGGTCAAGGACGTCATGAAAACCGTGACGGTCGATCCCGTCCGGATTGATCCCGACCAGGTCGAAGTCGTGTCCGGCGATTATTTCAGGAACGGCAGCGGCCCCGTGCGCCTCGTCGTTCCTTTCGCGCCCGGCAATCCCCTGAACAAAGTCGCTGCCGAAGCGCAGGGACAGAATTACGCGAAAGCCTATGCGAAGCTTGGCATCAAGGATTTCCGCGTCAGCTATACCGCAACCGTCAATCCGGCCGCCATGGGCGTGATCTCGTACATGGCGCTCGCGGCCGAGCCGCCGCGTCACTGTCACCATATCGCCGGCTTCGAGGGCACGCAGACGCTTGCCGAGAATATGACGGACCAGAACATGGCCTGCGAGATGAAAATGCAGGAAGCGCAGATGATCGCGCGTCCGGCCGACCTGCTGGGCGTGGACGGCCTCCCCGAGGACGACGCCAAGCGCCAGGGGACGCTGGTCGACAAATACCGCGCTGGCGTGCCGAACCCGGCGCTGAGCGGTCTGAGCAGCTCGAAGGGCGGGTAACGACATGAGTCAGGATATCACTGCAACGCTGCTGCCGACGTCCCGCGTGGACTTCTACGTCCTCGACGACGGCACCGCGGCGACTGCCGGGAAGATACCGGAGGACTGGCGCTTCGCGCGCGTGACGACGCATGTGACGCGCGGGGGCATCGAGGCCGCGATCGCGAACTACACGCAATACGCCTCGCCTGACATGATCATCATCGAGACGAACGACATCAGCGAGAATTTCATCGCGCAGCTGGGCCAGCTGGCCGGCGTCTGCGCCGCGGGCACCGACGCCGTCATCGTCGGCCCGATGAACGATGTGCATTTGTACCGCAACCTCGTGGGCATGGGCGTGAGGGACTACCTCGTGCGCCCGGTGTCCGAGGACGATCTTATCAAAGTCATCGCCAAGGCGATCACCGACAAGCACGGGCTGTCGGGCAGCCGCCTGGTGGCGGTCCTGGGCGCCAAAGGCGGCGTCGGCGCGACGACCACCTCGCAGGTGCTGGCCTGGAGCATGGCCGAACGCTATAAGCAAAAGGTCCTGCTGATGGACGCGGCGGGAAGCGGCGGCAGCCTTGGCATCTCTTTCGGCATCGAGCCCGCCACCAGCTTCACCGAGGCCGTGCGCATCGGGGCGTCCGGTTCCGAAGACGACATGAAGCGCGTGATTCAGTCGGTGAGCGACCAATTATCGGTCCTCGTTTGCGGGGGCGATCCAATTCTTACCGACAGTCCCGACGCGGACGCAGTCGAGGCCCTCGTCAACCGCATCATGCACAAGTATCCCGTTGTTGTCCTTGATCTTTCCGGGGCTGCCCAAGGGGTGCAAAAGCGCATGCTGGCGCGCTCGAATAACGCCGTCATCGTGACGACTCCGCTGCTGCCGAGCTTGAGAAATTGCCGAACGCTTTTAAATGAAATGAAGAACCTGCGCGCCGGCTTCAGGGATATCGACGTCGTGATCAACATGAAGGGCATGGCTTCCGCCGAAGAAATCGCGGACAAGGACATCAAGGCCGCCCTCGACCTGGAGCCTTCCGCGAAGGTGCCTTACGCGCCGAAAGTCTTTGCCGGCGGGGAAGTGTCGGGCAAGCCGGTCGGCCAGAACAAGGCCGCGGCGGAGGTGATCAGGCCTCTCGAGGCGATGGCGCAGCGTATCACGGGCGTCACCGAGAAGGACAAGGAAGATGGCGGAAAGAAAGACGTCGCCAAAGGCTTCCTCAAGATGCTGAAAGGCAAGTAGCCTTCAGAGGACTTTTAACGGGGTAAGGGGATAGGAATGTTCGGGAAGCGCTCAGACACTCCGCAACCGGCTGCTGGCGGCATAAAGCCCGCCGAGGCGCCCAAGCCAGCTGCGCCCGAGGCTCCGAAAGCCGCGGCGCCTGCCAAAACCGAGGCGCCCAAGCCCGCCGCGCCCAAGGCGGAATCTCCGCGGGGTGAAGCTCCAAAAATTGAAACGCCGAAAGCGGCCGCGCCGTCCGCGCCGGGATCAAAGCCGCAGGCATCGCTCCAGTCCGTGCCGCAGGCTGCGCCCGCCGCTCCGGCGGCGCAGGCCAATCCGCGCATGGACCGCGCGCGCAAGCGCATCTGGGCCGACCTGCGCGACGGCATCGACCTGAAATCGCTCGCCCGCATGGATGCGGAGGCCGCGCGCGCCGAAATCACCTCGGCCGTGACCGAGATCGGCCAGTTCCGCAGCCTTGACGTCACCCCCGCCGAGCTCGCCCAGATCGCCAAGGAAGCGGCCGACGACATGCTCGGCTTCGGCCCCCTCGAAGAACTTCTCGCGATGGACGGCATCGCCGATATCATGATCAACGGGCCCAAGACGATCTACATCGAATTGAAGGGCAAGATCCAGCGCGCGGGCATCGAGTTCCGCGACAACCAGCATCTCCTGACCATCTGCCAGCGCATCGTGGGCGTCATCGGCCGCCGCGTCGACGAATCCTCGCCCATCTGCGACGCGCGCCTGCCTGACGGATCCCGCGTCAACGTGATCATCCCGCCGCTCGCGGTCGACGGCTGCACGATGACCATTCGTAAGTTCGCCAAGGAAAAGCTGACGCTCGACAAGCTGGTCGACTTCAAGGCCATGACGCCGGCCTGCGCCGAGATGATCAAGATCATCGGACGCTGCCGCGCTAACGTGCTCGTCTCTGGCGGCACGGGTTCAGGCAAGACGACGATGCTCAACTGCCTGACGCGCTACATGGACGAGGGCGAGCGCATCATCACCTGCGAGGACGCCTGCGAACTCCAGCTCCAGCAGCCGCACGTCGTGCGCCTCGAGACCCGTCCGCCCAACCTCGAAGGCGTGGGCGAGGTGACCATGCGCGGCCTCGTGAAGAACTGCCTGCGTATGCGCCCCGACCGCATCATCGTGGGCGAGGTGCGCGGGCCCGAAGCTTTCGACTTGCTGCAGGCCATGAACACGGGCCACGACGGCTCGATGGGCACGGTCCACGCCAACAATCCGCGCGAAGCCCTGTCGCGCATGGAAAACATGATCGCCATGGGCGGGCTGAACCTGCCCTCGGCGGCCGTGCGCGAGCAGATCGCCTCGGCCATCAACGTCATCATCCAGGTGCAGCGCCTGCGCGACGGCTCGCGCAAGGTGACCAACGTGACCGAGATCACGGGCATGGAAGGCGAGGTCGTCTCGATGCAGGACCTCTTCCGCTTCGAATACGAAGGCGAGGACGAATTCGGCCGTATCGTGGGCAAGCAGAAATCGACGGGTCTGCGCCCCATCCTTTACGAGCGCGCCCGCACCTATAACCTCGAGAAAAAACTTCTCGACGTCATGTCGGAGGCTTACACGTAAATGTCGATGATCATCCTAGTCGCGGCGATGCTTGCCATCCTGCTTGTCGGGTTCGTGGCGGCGGCCGCCATCGGCAAGCAGCAGCAGCAGCGCGAGCGCGTCATGGCGGTCATCACGCGTGGCAAGGGCTCCCTGGTGCCGGGGGCGAGGGAAGAGACCAAGGACAAGCAGCTCGCCAAGCAGCGCGCCGCCATCTCCCGCAAGCTGACCGAGGCGGGGAAGGAGCGCGAGAAGAAAAAAGACAACGTCACGATCCGCGAAATGATGACGCAGGCGGGCCTCGAGGCGCCGATGGCGCATTTCTGGGCCGCTTCCGTGGCTCTCGCGGTCGTCACTTTCGTGCTGCTCAAGCTCATGACGGCCTGGCCGGGCATCGCCGTCGTCTTCGCGACGTTCATCGCTTTCCTGGGCCTGCCGCGCCTCGTGCTCAAGCGCATGGCGACGCGCCGCCAGAAGAGATTCCTCGAAGAATTGCCGGACGCGCTCGACGGTTGCGTCCGCCTCCTCCAGGCGGGCATGCCCATGTCGGAAGCCATCGCGATGGTCAGCCGCGAATTCACCGGCCCCTTGCGCGAGGAGATGCTGAAAATCTACGACAACCAGAAGATCGGCGTGCCGCTCGGCCAGGCCGCCTTCGAAACCGCGAAGCGCGTGCCGCTTACCGAAGTGCACATGTTCGCAACCGCGCTCCAGATCCAGAGCGAGACCGGCTCCTCCTTGAGCGAGGTGCTGTCCAACCTGTCAAACGTCATTCGCGCGCGTTTCCGCCTCAAGCGCAAGATCCAGGCGCTGTCGTCGGAAGCGAAGGCCTCGGCCGGCATCATCGGATCGCTGCCGCCGCTCGTGGGCCTCGGCCTCTTTCTCGCCAGCCCGAACTACATGGACCCGCTGATCCACACTGACAAAGGGCACTGGATGCTGGTGGGCTGCGGCATGTGGATGTCGTGCGGCATTCTCGTCATGAAGCAGATGATCAATTTCAGGATTTGACCCATGGATTTTTTGCTGCATCTCGACTCGACCGCGATCATCGTCTTCCTGACAGCGCTGGGCGCCGGCCTGTCGTTCGTCGCCTTCGCCGTTCCCATGCTGGCGCGCAAGGAGAAGAAGCAGCGCTATAAGGAAGTCATCGAGAAAAAGCGCCGCGCGCTCTTCGAGCAGGCGCGCGAGCAGGCCAACAAGCCCAAGGGCAAGAAGGAAGAGACGATCTCGGCGGCGAAGTCCATCGCCGTCTTCTACCGGCTGCAGCGGCTGGCGGGCGAGGCCAGCCTTTCCGCTCGCAACCTGATGCTGCGCGCGGGCATCCGCAACCCGATGGCGCCGCTGATTTATCTTATTGCGCGCATCGTGCTGCCGCTGTTCCTCCTCGGCCTCGCCGCGCTGCTGATGGCGATGTCGGGCAAGGAGATTTCCTCGACGACGAAATTCATCACGCTGATCGGCGCCGCGGGCCTCGGGTTTTTCATGCCCTACCTGCTGGTCAAGAACAACGCGGACAAGCGCCAGCAGGATATCTCGCTCGCTTTCCCCGACAGTCTCGACATGATGCTGATCTGCGTGCAGGGCGGCATCGGCATCGAGGCCGCCATCAACCGCATCGCCGACACCGTGGCGGGCCATTCCGAGGCCCTGGCCGAGGAACTCGGCATCCTCTGCGCGGAATTGGGCATGCTGAACGACCGCAAGGCGGCTTTCCAGGGTTTCGCCGCGCGCGTGGGCTCCGGCTCGGCCCGCACCTTCGCGACCGCCATGCTGCAGGCGGAACAATACGGCACCTCTGTCTCGAAGGCCCTGCGCGTCCTGGCCGAAGAAACCCGCTCTGCCCGCATGGCGACCGCCGAGCAGAAGGCCGCATCGCTGCCGCCCAAGCTGACGGTGCCGATGATCCTGTTCTTCCTCCCCGTGCTCTTCGTCGTCATCCTGAGCCCCGCCTTCCTGAAAGGCTTTACCACCGGCAAGTAACGTTCAAGCGGCAAGCGCCGCGAGGGGCATGCGTCCCCGTGCGGCGGATATGCCGTTCATGTCATTTTGTCAGGAGATAGCGATTACTGCTTCGCGGGCGGATGCGCCGGAACGGGGCAGGGGCCGCAGGCCGTCGGCTTCTTGTGATGGACGGTCTTCTTGACGACCGGCTTCACCACCTTCACCGCTACCGCGGGTTTGGCCACGATGTTGCCGCGCAAATCGCTGATAAGGGCGATGTTGCGGGCGATTTCCTGCTTGTCGTTGGGCGAAATGACGAGCGCACGGCGCAGCGTATCGAGCGCCTGGTCGAACTGCCCCTGCGCCGCGAGGCACAGGGCGAGGTTGTTCATGACCGGCGTCGGATCGCCCTTCCAGCCGGCGAGCGCCTGGTTGAACATTTTTTCCGCTTCATGATGCTTGCCTTGCGCGTCGAGCACGATGCCTTTCAGGCTGAAGGCGTCGGCGTGCATCGGGCCGGAATTGGGATCGTCGATGACATGCGTCAGCAGCTTGTCCGCCGCGTCAAAGTTCCCCGTCGCGATATGGGCGGCGGCGAGTTCGTTCAGGACGACGGCGTCGGAATGATAAACCACGGTCACGGCCTGGTCATTGTTGCGCGCCGTGTAGGAGGCGAAGGGCTCGAGCACATGCACGGCCTCCTGCGGATTGCCGGTCTTGCGCAGAAGCTGCGCGTAGACGAGAGCGATGTTGCGGTCGCCGCCATGCTCCTTGTGGAGCTGGGCGTAATAACGCAGCGCTTCGTCGGTCTTGCCGGCCGCGATGGCGTCGGCCGCGGCGTTGGACAGGCGCTGCTCGCGCTCCGCCTTCATGCCGCGCATGCTGTTGACGGGCTCCTTAAGCGCATCGCTCGTTGCTTTGCAACCGGACAGCGCGGTAAGGGCGACGAGACCAAGGATGGCAGGTATTTGCTTCTTCATGTTGATCATTTTGCGGGCGCCTGCGTGTTCGAGGGCGGAGCGGGAGGCGGCGTTTGCGGCACGCCGCCCGGCGGCGTGGCTTCCACGACGGGAGCGGTCGCAGCGCCGGTTTGATCTGCTTCGACGGGCCGCGCCGGGAGAGCCGGCACCTGCGTCGCGCCGTTGTCGGGCGGGACGGTCATGACTTCATAGCAGCCGTCGGGGCAGTAGTAGTAGGACGTCGGCTGGCAGCTGCCGCCGGCGCCCGCGCTGTCGCACATCTTGCGGATGCGGACGTATTTCGGTTTGTTCGCGCCCGAGACGATGACGGTTTTTTCCGCGATCGCCTGGCCCTTGTCGTTCAGGACCGTGAAGGACGTGGTTCCCGGCGTGCGCGGCATGACGATCAGAAGCCGGGGAGAATCCAGCAGGACCGACGCATTGGCCGGATTGGTGACGATGACGCTCGCCGCATCCTGGTTCAGATGCACGGTTGTCGTTTTGTCTGGTGTCAGATGAATGACGTTGTCATCGGCGACGGCGGCGTCGCCCATGGCCATGCCGGCGGGAGCCGCCATCAGGCGTTCCATGTTGGCCGCGCCGTCCTTGGCGTTGGCCGCATGGGCGGCAGGCGCCCCCATGACCAGCAAAATGGCTATCAGAATAACAGGCCAGCTCTTGTTCATTACTTGCTTACCCCACGAAACCCTTACCCATACTTATGATGCGCTAAAAGGCACCATAAATCAACCAAATATACCCTTGGAATCCTTGAGAATTTATAGACTATGGCAAATTAGGGGGAGCGCTTTGCCGCAATCATGTACCCCTTTTTGCTGGTGTTTTGCGCAATGCTGCCCTATTCAGGACAACCAAAGCGTAATGCATGACGGCTTATTGACATAATAATTGACAGGCTAATCGATTGGCAGTATAACTATGCAACCTGACTTCAGCACCCTGCCGATGCCCATATCTTTCAATGTGATATGGAGCGGATAGGGTGCCCGGCAAGTCGGTGTAAATCAGGGGTGTTATGAATACGATGACGGCGACCGAACACGAAACCAATCAGCACAATATCACCATCCAGGCAGGCCAAAAAATCGAGACCACGATGATCGCGGGCGAAACGCTGGCGATCCTCGCGGGGACATCGGAAGTCCAGGGCATGTCGATGGACAAGTCGGGCGCCCTGATGATCCAGCTGTCGGACGGCGGCGAGCTCATTATCAAGAATTTCGCCGAAGTCGCGACCGCCGCCCACGAAGCCTTCATCACGCTGCCCTCGGGCCAGACGGTCAACCTGGCCGAACTCATCCAGACGCTCGCGCCCGCCGCGCAGGACACCGACCTCGTCGCCGACGCGACGCCGACCCAGCAGGTCCTCGGCATCGAACCCGCGGCCGGCCATTCGGACGAGGGTGCGCATGTCCAGATCATCGAAAAGCCGCATGCGCATGAAAACGTCGTTGTGACGCTGCATGCCGGTGAAGATTACAAATTCGACTTCAGCATGACCGACCCCGCGTCCGTGAGGGATGCGGGTGGCGAGCTCGTCATCGCCTTCAAGGACGGTGGCGAGATCATCATCCCTAATTATGATGAGATGAAGAACGCGGGACTGCCCGACATCGCGCTGAAAGACGGCACCTCGCTGTCGGTCAGCGACCTGGGCGACACGCTGGCGCAGGCTTCGCAGCTGAACCAGGTCGAACCCGCGGCCGGCAGCCACAGCGCGGGCGCGCACGGCGGCGGCTTTGGCTTTGAAAGCGTCTTTACCGCTGATGCCCTGAACAGCCTCGTTCCGATCGGCCCGATCGGCCCGACGGAGCTGCACTATACGACTTTTGACCGCCAGCCCCTGGGCGAGTTCATCGACCATGCGCCGACAATTACTTCGGAAGAAGTGCTGTCGACCGACGAAACCAACCTGTTGGGCGGCCCGCAGTCCGTTTCGGGCGCTGTCATTACCGATTTCTTCAATGAAGGGCCCGGCACCGTCTCGGCCACGGGGGCCGCTTCCTTCAGCGCCGGCGGATCGCTTGCCGGCGGCGCGCTGACCTCGGACGGTCAGCCCGTCACCATCACCCTGTCTGGCGATACCTATACCGGTACTTCGCATGGCGAAACCATCTTCACGATGCAGGTCCATACCGACGGGACCTATACTTTCACCCTCGACGGCACGCTCGATCACGCCGACGGCACGAACGCGAACGACGTCATCAGCCTCAACTTCGGCGTGACCGCGACGAACAGCCATGGCACCAGCAGCACGGCCACCGTGACAGTCGATGTCGTCGACGATGCGCCGGTCGCGCATAATGACCTGAACTCTTTCGGCGCGGAAGACGTGACTACCACCGGCAACGTTATTACCGGCGTTAACGGCGGCGCGGGAGCGGCGGACACGCTCAGCCAGGATGCTCCGAACCATGTGACGGAAGTCACATTCGGCGCGACCACCGTTGACGTTCCTGCAACCGGCACGACGACTATCACCGGCGATCACGGCACGCTCACCGTCTCCGCCGATGGCACCTACAGCTATACGCTGGCGGAGGGCACGCATGGCGACACCAGTGACGTCTTCACCTATACGCTGAAAGACGGCGACGGCGACACGTCGAAAGCCACGCTGGAGATCGACAGCGACGGCGTTCCCACGATTTTCAATCCGAATGATCCGGAAGAAAGCCCCGGTTCGCGCACGGTCAACGAAAGCGATTTGAACCATACGGCCTCCGTTTCTGGCCACCTCAATGCGGATTTCTATACCGATACGCCGGGCTCCTTCGGCACCGGCAATGGCGCATTCAGCGCCGGCGGCTCGCTGGAAGGCGGCGCGCTGACGTCGAACGGCCATGCCGTTACCGTGACCGTCGAAGATGGCATCTATACCGGCACGGCAAACGGCGAAACCATCTTCACGCTCACGGTCAACAGCGACGGCAGCTACAATTTCAATCTCGACGGCACGCTGGACCACGCGGACGGCTCCAACCCGCATGACATGATCAACCTCAACTTCGCCGTCTCGGCCACCGACAGCGACGGCGACACCGCCGGCGCGACGCTGACCATCAATGTCGTCGACGATGCGCCTGTTGCGCATAACGACGTGAATTTCTTTGGCGCGGAAAACGTGACCACGACCGGCAATGTCATTACCGGCGAAAACGGCGGCGCAGGCGCTGCAGATGTGCTCAGCCACGATGCACCGAACAATGTTACGCAGGTCACTTTCGGCACGACCACGGTTGATGTCCCGACGACTGGCACCACGACAATCACCGGCGACCACGGCACGCTGACCATCTCCGCGGACGGCACCTATTCTTACAGCCTCACGCCCGGCACGCATGGCGATACCAGCGATGTCTTCACCTACACGCTGAAGGACGGCGACGGCGATATTTCGACCGCCAACCTCGAAATCGACAGCGATGGCGTTCCCACAATCTTCAATCCGAACGGTCCGGATCAGAACCCCGACACCTTCACGGTCAGCGAAAGCGACCTGAACCCGGCAACGACCGTTACGGGCCAGCTCCATGCTGACTTCTACACCGATACGCCCGGCACCTTCGGCACCGGCAACGGCGCGTTCAGCGCCGGCGGTTCCCTCGCGGGCGGCAATCTGACGTCCGACGGTCATCCCGTCACCGTGACTCTCAACGGCGACACCTATACCGGGACCGCGAACGGCGAGACGGTCTTCACGCTGACCGTCAACAGCGACGGCAATTACACGTTCAACCTCGACGGCACGCTGGATCATGCTGACGGTTCCAATCCGCATGACGTCATCGGCCTGAACTTCGCAGTCTCGGCGACGGACAGCGATGGCGACACAGCCAGCACCGTGCTGACTATTAATGTGATCGACGATGCGCCCGTTGCGCATAACGATGTCAACTTTTTTGGCGCTGAAAGTGTTACCACGACCGGCAACGTCATCACCGGTGAAAACGGCGGCGCGGGCGCCGCTGACGTTCTGAGCCATGACACGCCGAATAATGTCACGCAGGTTACCTTCGGCGCGACCACCGTCGATGTACCCTCGACCGGCACGACCACCATCAGCGGCGATCACGGCACGCTGACCATCGCCGCTGACGGCACCTATTCTTACAGCCTGACGCCCGGGACGCACGGCGACACCAGCGACGTCTTCACCTATTCGCTGAAGGACGGCGACGGCGATGTCTCGACCGCCAACCTCGAAATCGACAGCGACGGCGTTCCGACGCTGAACAACCCGAACGACCCCGATCTCAGCCCCGGCGCGCGCACGGTCGATGAGACCAACCTGGATCCGACGACCTCGGTGTCCGGGCATCTCTCGGCGGAATTCTACACCGACACGCCGGGCACTTATGGCGCTTCTTCCGACGCGGCCTTCAGCGCGGGCGGCTCGCTCCTCGGCGGCCATCTGACTTCGAATGGTCATGACGTTACGGTCGCGCTGTCCGGCAATACCTACACCGGCACCGCGAACGGCGAGACGGTCTTCACACTTTCGATCAACAGCGACGGCAGCTATGACTTCACGCTCGATGGCACGCTCGATCATGCCGACGCTTCGAACCCGAATGATTCCATTGCGCTCAGCTTCGGCGTCGCGGCGACGGACAGTGACGGCGACAGCGCCAGCGGCACACTGACCATCAATGTCCTCGATGATGCGCCGATCGCGTACGACGACCATAACGTGTTCAATGTCGAAGACGGCGCCGCCACCGGCAACGTCATCAGCGGTCTGAACGGCGGTGCGGGCGCGGCAGATACCACCAGCCATGACGCCCCCAATCATGTGACGCAGATCTCGTTCGGTTCGACGACGATTGATGTGCCCACCTCCGGCACCGCCACCATCGACGGCAACGACGGCGAGCTGAAAATCTCGGCCGACGGCTCCTACACCTATACCCTGTTCCCCAATGCCATTACTCCGGCGTCGACCGCGCATGTTTTCACCGGCAATAGCTTCCCGACCGACCTGCAGGAAAGCGTCGCGATCAGCAACGACGACCGCGCGGACCTGGGCGAACTGCATTCCAACATGGTCATCAGCGCCAACACGCAGGTGTCGGGCCAGATCACTTTCGACGGTGCGGGCTATACGAATTCGCTCGGCGCCTTCACGATCGCGGCCGACGGGACGCTGCAGGCGGCGCAGATGATCGCGCCCGAGATCATCGGCACCGGCGCGAACTTCAATTTCGCCGCCTCGACCGGCGCGCAGGAGTTGGGCTTCTTCCTCGTGGCGAACGGCTTCAACACGAACAACGGCTACAGCGGCCTCGACTTCGCGCATGGCCAGCTGAACTTCGTCTTCGATTACGGCCAGTCGGACCAGCGCGCGGCCACCGTCAACGACGCGGGCGGCCAGGTGAGCCTCGTTCTCACCGACGAGAACGGCGCGCATGTCCTCGGCGGCCTGATCTACTTCACAAGCGATGTGGGCGGCTCCAACAGCCTGAACCCGGACGGCGTCGTCCATACGATTTCGGGCGTCGGCTCCAACGACAACACGCTGACCATCGGCTTCGAAGACCTGCCGGGCGGCGGCGACAATGACTACAACGACACTATTTTCAACGTGCAGATGACGGATCAGTCCGTGACGCCGCCCGCCGACCAGTTCACCTATACGCTGGCGGACAGCGACGGTGACACCAGCAAAGCCAACCTCGATTTCAACGGCACGCTGCCGCAGGTGGCACCGCCTGCCGTGACGGCGCATGACGTCTGGGTCAAGGAAGATCACAGCGTCCAGCTCAACGTGTCGGCGAGCCTGACCAATCCGGGCGCGCATGACCATCTGACGGTCACCATCAGCGGCATTCAGCCCGGGTGGGGGGTCGATACGACGGCGTCCGGCGGCGCCTATAACGCCGCGACCGGCACCTGGACGGTGACGCTGCCCGACGGCGTCAACTTCTCAGGCGGCCCGGTCCTGACGCCGCCCGCCAACAGCGACGCCGACCTGACCGGCCTCACGGTGACCGCGACCACCTCGGACGGCATCGTCTCCGCAACCTCGACCGCGGGCGAGAATGTCTTCGTCGACGCGGTTGTCGATCCGGTCACCGTGACCGCGCCCGATGACAGCGGCCTCGAAAACCACACTATCCCGCTCTCCATCACCATCGGCGCAAGCGCCGATACCGACGGCTCCGAGCATGTGACTCAGGTCGTCATCAGCGGTGTTCCCGCAGGCGTGACGCTCAATCACGGCGCGCTGCAGCAGGACGGCACCTGGCTTCTCTCGGCTTCCGACCTGAACGGGTTGACGCTGACCCCGACGCAGAACTTCAAGGGCGACATCGCGCTTTCCGTCGCCGTGACCGAGCAGGAAACCAAACTGAGCGGCCAGGAAAATGATTATTCCGACAACAGCGCCGTCGCGACTGCAAATTTCACGGTCCATGTGAACGACGATGCGACGCCCACCCTCACGCTGCCCGCCGACCAGACGGTCGACGAGACCAACCTGCATTCCGGCACTGTCGAGGTGACGGACCAGATCCTCGCGGACTTCCATGGCGACGGTCCGGGCGCGATCACCGCGACAGGCGCGGGCTCTTTCTCGGCAGACGGCTCGCTCCTGGGCGGCCACCTGACCTCCGGCGGCGCGGCCGTCACCGTCACCGAGACCGGCAACGAATATGTCGGCACGGCGAACGGCCACGAAGTCTTCACGCTCTCTGTGGGCGCGGACGGCCATTATACTTTCGACCTGCTCGGCACGCTCGACCATGCGGATCCCACCAACCCGAACGACGCCATCAATCTGCACTTCGGCGTGACCGCGACGGACGGCGACGGCGATACGGCCAACAGCTCGATCACCGTCCACGTGCTGGACGATGCGCCTATTGCGCATGATGACGTCAACACCTTCGACGACGCGGGCGGTTCGGCGACCGGCAACGTCATCACCGGTCTCAATGGCGGCAGCGGCGCGGCGGACAGCCTGTCCATGGATGCGCCTAACGAGGTGACGCAGGTGAGTTTCGGCGACACCATTGTCAATGTCCCCGCGACGGGTACTGCGACGATCAACGGCAACTACGGCACCCTCTCCATCGCGGCGGACGGTTCCTACACCTATGCGTTGAATCCTGATGTTGCGGGCGGTTCCACCACCACGGCGAACCCCGTGATCATGACTGACAGCACGCTTGGCGTGACGGTCGAGGTCGACAGCGTCCAGGTCGCGGGCGGCGTGCAGTTCACCGTGAAAGTCCTGAGCGGCACCGCGGACCTGAACGGCTTCTACCTGGATTACCATGGCGACGGCGGCCCGATCACCTCGATCGGACCCGGCAATAACATGGACGGCACGGACACGAGCTACGACTATGCCACGGCGCTGGGGAGTGTCGGCGGCAACGATGCGAACGTGACGAATACGACCTTCACGGTTTCCGGCATCACGCTGCAGGATATTGAGGGCGCCACCGTCGGCATTCGCGCGACCAGCGCCGGCCCGAACGGCAGCGGCAGCCTCAAGCTCGTTGGCGATGTGACGACCACGACAACGCCCAATGATACCACAGACCAGTTCCATTACATCGTCACCGACGGCGACGGCGACCATAGCTCGGCGCTGCTGACGCTGAATGGCGTTGCGCCGCGCCTGACCGTCGGCCAGAATGTGGATGATATCGGCGGCTCGGTTACGCCTTATGCGGTGGGTTCGGGCAGCGGCGAGATCAACGGCAGCCTGTCTTCCGATATCCTTATCGGTGACGTGGGCGGCGCATCGATGGTCGCCGGCACCAAAAACTACAATGTCGAGCTCGTGCTCGACGTCTCGGGCTCGATGGGCTCGCTCACCGACCATACGTCGAAATATTATATGCTTGTCCAGGCGGTCGATAACCTGCTCAACAGCCTGCACAACTATACCGGCGGTTCCGTTACCGTGAACATCACGCCGTTCGACACCACGGCGCATACGGCCGGCACCTTCAACGTGTCGGACGCGACGGGCTATGCCAACGCGCTGAACTTCCTGCAGCACATGGGCGGCGGCGGCACGACGAACTATGAATCGGCGCTGCAGTCGGCCATTTCGTGGCTGTCGGGTTCCGGCCCCACCGCCGGCGCTACGGATTACACCTATTTCATCACAGATGGCGAGCCGAACCACTATGTAACGAGCACAAACCCTGCGCAGAGCGGCACCGAAGCGCAATCGATGGCGCAGATCGAAGGCGCCGACGGCACCAACGAAATTGCGCAGATCCAGTCGTTCGGCACGGTCGTCGGTGTCGGCATCAACGTCGGCTCCTCGATCAGCAACATCAACCTGATCGACTCTTCAGGCCATGCTCTCAACGTCACGGATCCCTCGACGCTGACGCAGGTCCTGGCAGGCGCGAGCCCGCTGAACCATCTGGCGTCGGTCGGCAACGATCACATCAACGGCGGCGACGGCAACGACATCATCTTCGGCGACTCCGTCAATACAGATGCGCTGGCGGCGGCGCACGATCTCCATACGGCGCCGGGGTCGGGCTGGCAGGTCTTTGCCCAGCTTGAATCCTCCGGCGGTTGGACGCGGGCCGATACTGTTTCATACATCGAAACGCACCTGACCGAGCTGGCGCAAGAGTCGACCGACTCCCAGGGCCATGGCCGGATGGGCGGCAATGACGTCCTCAATGGCGGTAATGGGGACGATGTCATCCTCGGCCAGGAAGGTAACGACACGATCGCCGGCGGCGCGGGCAACGATACGGTCTGGGGCGGCTCGGGCGCGGATACGTTCGTATTCCATAGCGCGAACGAAGGCACCGACCACATCATGGACTTCAATGCGGCCCAAGGCGACAAGATCGATATCAGCAGCGTCCTTGCTGGCGTTGATCCGATGGCCCAGTCTTTACATAACTTCGTTACGGTCGTCGCCAGCGGTGCGGATAGCCTGCTGCAGGTCGATACGACGGGTACCGGCACGGCTTTCCATACAATCGCGGTGTTGAACAATGTCCACACCGACGCGGATACCTTGCTCGCGCAAGGTAATTTGATTGCCTAACTAATTGTAATCATGTAAATATCGAGGCTGCAGCGCCCGGCGCCGCAGCCTCAATCTTTTATAGGGACAAGGGGAGTCAATGAGACGTCAGGTAAAGAGACTTTTTGCCGTATCGCTGATTACGATTTTGCTGTCGACGACAGCCGCTTTCGCCTCGGGCGAAGACCAGCACCTGACGCTGGAAGACGCGGTCAGCAAGGGCATCCTCAAGAACCCGGAATATGGCGTCGTCGCCAACAATGCGCTCGCGACGAAGGAAGAGCTGTCGCAGGCCAAGGCGCTGTGGCTACCGTCCGTCGACGCGACGGCGGAAAGCGGCTACGACCGCACCAATACGCCTTTCATCAATCAAAAGGACATGTGGCACAACCGCGCGTCCATCTCGATCGCCCAGCTGCTGTTCGACGGCTGGGGCACCAACAGCGAGATCAAGCGCCAGCATTACCGCGTCCAGTCGGCGCAGAACCGCGTCGGCGAAGTCTCTGAATTCACGAGCCTCGATATCGTGCAGGCCTACCTGGAAGTCCTGCGCCAGCGTGACCTTCTGTCGATTGCGCGTGCCAACGTCGAGGATCATATGAAGATCCTCGACATCATCAAGACCGGCGCCAATGCCGGTACCGTGACGGCGGGCGATGTGGAACAGGCCAATGCGCGCCTCGCCCAAGCGCGCGCGACCGTGACGGCGACGACGGAATCGCTGCGCAACGCCGAAAGCCTTTTCATCCAGAAAGTCGGCGAAATGCCTGCGGATATGATGTTCCCGAACATCCCGAAGGACAAGCTCCCGGCCACGGTCGAAGACGCCGTGCGCGCGGCCGAGACGAACAGCCCGACGATTGCGGTCGTCGACTCCGACCTCAAAACCGCGCATGCGGAATATCAAGGCTCGGGCTCGACGCTCTATCCGAAAGTCGATATCGAAGCCAACGCGAATACCGGCGATAATATCGCGGGCATCAAGGGCAACACGTCGGAAGAGACGGTGCTCGGCGTCATGCGCTGGAACCTCTATCGCGGCGGGGCGGACTTCGACCGCCAGCGCGAATTCATGTACCGCGAGGCGCAGGCGAAAGAGCAGCGCGCCGTTTCCGCCCGCCAGGTCGAGAAGGACATGCGCGACACCTGGGCCGGCATGGTTTCCGCCGACGAAAAGTCGAGGGAATTCCTCGAGCAGGCCAATGCGAACGAAAAGGTCGTGGGCGTTTATCTCGACCAGTTCGCGCTGGACCGCCGCACGCTCCTCGACGTGCTGGACTCGCAGAACGAGCTTTTCGTTTCCCGGTCGAACCACGTGAACGCCCTCTATACCGAGATGTTCGCGGTTTTCCGGGTCCTTGCGATCGAAGGCAAATTGCTTGAGACGCTGGATATTCCGCGGCCGCGCGAAGCGCATGTCGACAGGTACAAATAACGCCGCCGCCCCTTAAATAACTGAAAAAAAGGGGCGAAGGCGGGGGGCAGGACTGGAACTATGGGGTGGGGAACTAGGTTATTCCCAGCCAATTAACGTGCCGCCCTCATGTCCTCCCGCTTTTTAAAGCGGTTGGCCGGGGCCGCATTTGGGAAAGATGCTGATGCATATTGGGTGTCATAGTGGCTGAAAACATTGCAAAAATTCCGGGGGAGGGCGGCGATACGGCAGTAGCGCCCGCGGCCCCCAAGCCTGAAAAGACCTTGCCGCACAGCTGGCCTCTCGAGGCCGAGCGCGTCTCGCTCGACGACCCGCTGATGGAATGCCTGGCCATCGTCGCCGCCTCTTACGGGCGGCGCACGACGGCAGCCGCCCTGTCGGCCGGCCTGCCCATCCACGGCCAGCAGATGGCGTCGCCCGCCGTCTTCGTGCGCGCCGCCGACCGCATCGGCATGACCGCGCGCATGGTGCGCCGCAGCCTCAAGGACATCATCGAAAGCCCGAGCCTGCCCTGCATCCTTGTGCTCAAGCGCAACCACGCCTGCATCCTGCGCGGGCGCGGCAAGACGGGCGTCGAGGTCATTTTCCCCGAAACGCCCGACGCGCCGGTCGACATCGATCCCGTCGAGCTGCAAAACCAGTTCGCGGATTACGCCTTTTTCGTGCGCCCGCGCGCGAACCTCGACGGACGCGCCGGCCCCGCCGAGATCGAGGAAGGTCGCGACTGGTTCTGGAGCGCCATTTTCCGCTACCGCAAGGTCTATTATGAAGTCGCGGTGTCCGCGATCATCATCAACCTGCTGGCCATCGCGAGCCCGCTCTTCACGATGAACGTGTACGACCGCGTTGTCCCCAACAGCGCCTATTCGACGCTGTGGTATCTCGCGTTCGGCGTCTTCATCGCCTATGTCTTCGACTTCACGCTGAAGAACCTGCGCTCGCATTTCGTCGACACGGCGGGCCGCAAGGCGGATAACATCATCTCCGCGCGCATTTTCGAGCATATGCTCGCCATGAAGATGGCGGTGCGCCCGCCGTCGGTCGGCGTGCATGCCTCCAACCTGCGCGAGTTCGAGACCCTGCGCGACTTCTTCACCTCGGCCACCATCGTCGCCGTCATCGACTTCCCGTTCCTGATCCTCTTCATCACGATGATCGGCATCATAGCGGGACCCTTGTGCCTCATCCCCATCTCCATGGTGCCGCTCGTCATGGGCATGGGCATCTTCCTGCAAAGGCCGCTCGACCGCACCATCAAGGAAAGCATGCGCGAGAACGCGTACAAGAGCGGATTGATTTTCGAGACGCTGTCGGGCCTCGAGACGATCAAGGTGCAGGCGGCCGAAGGCCACCTCCAGCGCAAGTGGGAGGAAATGACGGAACAAAACTCGCGCACGAACATCAAGGCGCGGGCGATTTCCGCCTTTGGCGTCAACTTTGCGGTTTTCGCCTCGAACCTGTGCTCGACCGCGATGGTCGTCTACGGCACCTATCTGATCGGCGACCATCAGATGACGATGGGTGCGCTCGTCGCCTCCGTCGTTCTGTCGGGCCGCGCCATGGCGCCGCTCGCCTCGATCGCGGGGCTGCTGACCAAGTTCGCGCAGTCGCGGGAATCGCTCGTGCGCCTGAACGAGCTGATGGCCTCTCCCGTCGAGCGTCCGGCCAACCAGACCTTCATTTCCCTTCCCGTCATGAAGGGCCGCATCGACTTCAAGGATGTCGTCTTCCGTTATCCGAAGCAGAAGACGCCCGCGCTCAACAACATCAATTTCGTCATCGAGCCCGGCGAACACATCGGCATCATCGGCGCCGTCGGGTCGGGCAAGACGACCATCGAGCGCCTGATCCTGAACCTGTACCAGCCCGATGCGGGCTCGATCCAGGTCGATGGCATCGACGTGCGCCAGATCGACCCGGCGGACCTGCGCCGCAATATCGGCGTGGTGCAGCAGTTCCCTTATCTCTTCTTCGGCTCGGTGCGCGAGAACATCACGCTGGGACATGAATCCGTACCCGACACCACCGTCCTGCGCGCCGCCGACATGGCGGGCGTCATGAGCTTCCTGCGCGATTCCGAGGCGGGCCTCGAAACCCAGATCGGCGAGCGCGGCGAAAACCTCTCCGGCGGCCAGCGCCAGGCGATCGCGATCGCGCGCGCGCTGCTCTACGATCCGCCCATTTTGATGCTGGACGAACCCACGGCCTCCATCGACCCGGGTTCCGAGCGCCGCCTTTATGGCCACCTGAAAGAGCTGATCAAGGGCAAGACGGTCATCCTGATCACGCACAAGAGCGCGGTCCTGGGCCTCGTCGACAAGCTGATCCTGATGGACCGCGGCCGCATCATCGCCGCCGGTCCGCGCGATGAAGTCATCGCCAAGCTTCAGTCAGGCCAGTACCGCTCCGCCCCGGGAGGTGTTCCCAATGAATAATGCCGCCGCCAAGACGAATACCGCACCTAAGAACAAGGACTACAGCGAATACGACCTGCGCAAGCTGGACCTCGCGCGCAAGTATGACGATGAATTCTCGGAAGCCGATGGCATCCACCTGCGCGACCACATTCTCCTCGTCTCCATCGGGGTGGTGATGCTCATCTTCCTGCTCTGGGCGAATATCGCGACGCTCGACGAGGTGTCGCGCGGCACCGGCCGGGTCATTCCGTCGAAGGAAGTCCAGGCCATCCAGAGCCTCGAGGGCGGGATCATCGACGAATTCCTCGTCAAGGAAGGGGATGAAGTCAAGGAAGGGCAGGTCCTCCTGCGCATCCGGAACATCCAGGCGAAATCCGATTTCGACGCGACGATGCAGAAATACTTAGGACTTCTGGCCGCGACCGAGCGCCTCCAGGCCGAGGCCGACGGCAAGCCGCAGCCCGAATTCACCGACGATGTGAAGAAAGGCGCGCCTGAATCCGTCACCGAGGAGCAGAACGCCTTCGACGCCAACAAGAAGCAGCAGGACAGCCAAGCCTCCGTCCTCAAGGACCAGCTCAGCCAGAAGCAGGGCGAGGTCGAGGAACTGCAGCGCCGCATCGCGGACGCCAGCAGCGTGCTGAAGCTCGCGCAGGATGAGCGCAACATGGTGGCGCCGATGGTCGAAAAAGGCGCCGCCGCCAAGAAAGAACTGCTGCAGATCGACCAGAAGATCGCCTCGCAGCGCTCCGAGCTCGATTCCGCAGCCCAAGCCATGCCGCGCACCAAGGCGGCTGTCGAGGAGGTCAAGAGCCGCCTGCAATCGCAGTCGAACGACTTCAAGGCCTCGGCGCAGAAGGAACTGGCGGAGAAGACGATCGAGCTGAACACCGTGAAGCAGACGCTGGCCGCCTATCGCGACAAGAGCGAGCGCACGGAAGTGAAATCGCCCGTCCACGGCACCGTGAAGGACCTTAAAGTGTTCTCAGTCGGCGGCGTCGCCAAGCCCGGCGAAACCATCATGGAGGTCGTGCCGCTCGAGGATGAGCTGATCGTGGAGGCCAACATCCAGCCGCGCGACATCGCCTTCATTCACCCGGGCCAGAAAGCCATCGTGCGCCTGACGGCCTTCGACTTTTCGATCTACGGCTCGCTGGAAGGCGATGTCATCGAAATCAGCCCCGACAGCATCACCAACGAAAAGGGCGAGGCCTTCTATCACGTGCGCGTCAAGACCAAGCAGACCAAGCTGACGGATTCAGGCAAGAGCTGCGCCGGCCGCGACTGCGACGTGACGCCCGGCATGCAGGCGACCGTCGACATCGTGACGGGTCACAAGACGGTCATGACTTACCTGGCCAAGCCGTTCATAAAGGCGGCGCAGGAAGCAATGCGCGAAAGATAATCGCGGGAGTTTCTTCGAAAGCTTAGGTCTTTTTAATACCCGCCGCTATCGTCGGGCGCTGCAGGCGTTCCTTCTTCCGGGGCGGAGGGCGGAACTTGCTCGACGGGCGGCACGGGCACGCTTTCGACCTGCGGGCCGGGGTCGTTTCCATACGTCTGCGCGGGGGCATAGACCGGCTCGGGCGGCGGGCCGGGCGGGATGAAGGTGTGCACCGCCCTGCTCGTGTAATAACCCATCGTATAGCAGCCGGACAGCGCGGGAATAAGCGAGGCTGCAAGAGCGAGGGCGATGATAACCCTGCGCATCAGCCGAGCGCCTTGTCCAGCTCGGGCAATGCCGTGAAAAGATCCTGGACGAGGCCGTAGTCGGCGACCTGGAAGATCGGCGCCTCGGGATCCTTGTTGATCGCGACGATGACCTTCGAATCCTTCATGCCCGCCAGGTGCTGGATCGCGCCGGAAATGCCGACGGCGATGTAAAGCTCGGGCGCCACGACTTTCCCGGTCTGCCCGACCTGGTAATCGTTCGGCACGAAACCGGCGTCCACCGCCGCGCGCGACGCGCCGACGGCGGCGCCCAGTTTGTCCGCGACCGCGTCGATCAGCTTGAAATTCGCGCCATTGCCCATGCCGCGCCCGCCGGAAATCACGATGCGGGCGGCAGTCAATTCGGGGCGTTCGGACTTGGTGATCTGCGCGCCCACGAACGAAGAGAGGCCGGTATCGCCCTCCGAGGCGATTTTTTCGATGGCGGCCGAACCGCCGGTAGCGGGCGCTGCGTCGAAGGCGGTCGTGCGGATGGTCATGACCTTGATCTTGTCCTTCGACTGCACGGTCGCAAAGGCATTGCCGGCATAGATGGGGCGCACGAAGGTATCGGGGCTGACGACCTGGCTGACGTCGGAGAGCGGCTGAACGTCAAGCAGCGCGCCCACCCGCGGCAGCATGTTCTTCCCGGTGGTCGTGGCGGGCGCCAGGATATGCGTATAATTCGCGCCCAGCTTCGTCACGAGGGCGGCCACATTCTCGGCCAGCTGGTGGCTGTAGGCCGCATCATCAGCCAGCAGGACCTTGCGGCAACCCGGGATTTTAGCTGCGGCATCGGCGACGCCAGCGCAATTCTGGCCGGCGACGAGGATATCGAATTCGCCTAAGGCCTTGGCGGCGGTCGCCGCATTCAGCGTTGCGGGCTTCAGGGACTGGTTGTCATGTTCTGCGACAAGAAGGACGGCCATGGTCAGATCACCTTCGCTTCGTTTTTCAATTTACCCACGAGATCCGCCACGTCCTTGACCTTGACGCCGGCCTTGCGCGAAGCGGGTTCCGTGACTTTCAGCACCGCGGTGCGCGGCGACAGATCGACGCCCAACTCTTCGGGCTTCATCGTGGCGAGCGGCTTTTGCTTGGCCTTCATAATGTTGGGCAGCGAAGCGTAGCGCGGCTCGTTCAGGCGCAAATCGGTGGTAATGACGCAGGGCAGCTTGACCGCCAGCGTCTCAAGGCCGCCGTCGATTTCGCGCGTTACGTTGAAGCCGGTGTCGGTTTTCTCGACCTTCGAGGCGAAAGTCGCCTGCCCCCACCCCAAAAGAGCGGCCAGCATCTGGCCCGTCTGGTTGTTGTCGCCGTCGATGGACTGTTTGCCCAGGATGATAAGGTCGGGCGTTTCCTTTTTGACGAGCGCCTGCAGGATCTTGGCGACGCCAAGCGGTTCCACGGCCACATCCGTCTGGATGAGGATGCCGCGGTCGGCGCCCATGGCAAGGCCGGTGCGGATGGTCTCCTGCGCCTGCGCGGGGCCGATGCTGACGACCACGATCTCCTTGGCGATGCCCTTTTCTTTCAGGCGCACGGCTTCTTCCACCGCGATCTCGCAGAAGGGGTTCATCGACATCTTCACGTTCGAGAGTTCGACGCCGCTATGGTCGCTCTTGACGCGCACCTTGACGTTGAAATCCACCACGCGCTTGACGGGGACCAGAATTTTCATAAGCAACTCCAAAAAAACTCAGGGCCTCAGCATATATCAGCGCTGAGGCCCTGTGAATAGCTCGAAATCGCCGTCTTACGGCTTGGCGGGAGCGGGGGCTGCCGCCTTGTTCGGATCCGCAGCGGGCGCTTTGTCTGCGTCGGCCGCGACCTGCATCTTCACGATGGTGTCGGGGTCGGTCACGGTGCCGTTATTGGCTGCATCGCCGCGCTTGATCTTGTCGACGAATTCCATGCCCGAGACGACCTTGCCGAAAACCGTGTACTGGCCGTTCAGCGAGGGAGCGGGCGCGAAGCAGATGAAGAACTGGCTGTCGGCGCTGTCGGGGCTGCTGGCGCGCGCCATGCCCACGGTGCCGCGTTCAAACGGCTGGCTGCTGAATTCGGCCTTGATGTTCTGGCCGCTGCCGCCCGAGCCTGTGCCGGTCGGATCGCCCGTCTGCGCCATGAAGCCGTCGATGACGCGGTGCCACTTGAGCCCGTCATAGAAGTGCATGCGGGTCAGTTCCTTGATGCGCTTGACGTGATTGGGCGCGACGTCGGGCATGAGCTGGATGACGACGCGGCCGTCTTTGAGGTCAAGATAAAGCGTGTTCTCAGGGTCGGTGGCGGGCGTTTCCGCCATCGCGAGTTTCGCCACGAGGCAGAGCGCCAGGGCGAGGCCAAGCAGTATTTTTTTCATGGTTTCTTTCCTCCAGGGTTTAGTTAAAAATTTAGGCGGCGAGCGAGAATTTGACAATCTTGTCGGGATTGCGCGGCGGCTCGCCGGTTGCGATTTTGTCCACCAGGTCCATACCGTCGACAACTTGTCCCCAGATTGTATATTCGCCATCGAGGTGCGGCACCTTGCCGAAGGTGATGAAGAACTGTGAATCCCCGCTGTCTGGGTCCTGCGCGCGGGCCATACCGAGCGTGCCGCGCACGAAATGCGCATCGCTGAATTCGGCGGGGAGTTTCTTGCCAGAACCGCCGTAACCGGTGCCCTGCGGGCAGCCCGTCTGGGCCATGAAGCCGGGGATCACCCGGTGGAATTTCAGCCCGTCGTAAAAACCTTCCTTGATGAGCTCCTTGATGCGCGCCACATGCTTGGGCGCGAGGTCGGGACGCAGTTCGATTGTGACCTTGCCGTCTTTCAGCTCGAGATAGGCCAGGTTTTCCTTATTCTTTTGATCCGCCATTTTTTCCTCCATCGCGTAGATGCGCCACATGCTGAACCAGCAGTTCCGGCAGGTCAAGGCGATTCCCTTCGGCAATAGGGGTTAAAAATATTCCGGGAAATCTTTGAGGGGCAGCCGGAGAACGGCTCGGCGCTCCGAGCCTTGGGGTTCGCGTCAGAGGAGTCCAATAAGTCAGGTGAAGTCTCGCCCAAGCTCCTTCGTTTTAATCGAACTCCGCCATATGCTGACGGAACTCCTGCCTCGAATGCGGCATATACTGGATCGTCCCGATCGCAGCGGCGGCAGCGCTGGATTGTGGCAAATGCGGGGCCGTAAACTGGACTTTATGGCTTCTGCGGGATAGGTTGTTGGAAAGGTAACTCATGAACCAGATCATCGACCTGCTGCTGCTGGCGCTTAATGTCTATTTCTGGATCATCATCCTGACGGTGGTCGTGAGCTGGCTGGTGGTTTTCGACGTGCTGAACACGCGCAACAAGCTGGTTTTCAAGTTCTGCAACCTGCTGAATGCCGCGACCAACCCGCTGATCAACCGCCTGCGCCGGATCATTCCGCCGCTGGGCGGCGTCGACCTGACGCCGATGGTCGTCATTTTCGGGATTTACCTGCTGCAGAACATCCTCGTTCACATGAAGACTTATTAATCCGTTTCGGGAGTTTATGGATGACAATGGCAAGCAAGAAAAAAGAAGAGGCGCAGGCGGCGCAAATCATCGACGGCAAGGCGATCGCCAAAAAGCTGCGCGAGTCCATCAAGCGCCATGTCGAGGTGCTGATCAGCGATCATAAAATCCTCCCCGGCCTCGCGGTCGTGCTTGTCGGCGACGATCCGGCCAGCGCCATCTACGTCGCGAACAAGGAAAAAGCGGCCAAGGAAGTGGGCATGCGCGGCTTCGTCCACCGGCTGCCGCAGAACACTTCGCAGGACGAGTTGCTCAAGCTCATCGCCCAGCTCAACGAAGACGAGAAGGTCAACGGCATCCTCGTCCAGATGCCGCTGCCCAAGCAGATCGACAGCGCGACGGTGCTGAAGACCATCGACCCCGCCAAGGATGTCGACGGCCTCCACATCGAGAATATGGGCCGCCTGATGGCGGACCTGCCGGGGCTCGTGCCCTGCACGCCGATGGGCTGCGTCATCCTGATGAAGACGATCCAGCAGAATTTGTCCGGCCTTCACGCGGTAATCATTGGCCGCTCGCACCTCGTCGGCAAGCCGGTGTCGCAGCTGCTGCTGCGTGAAAACTGCACGATCACGGTCTGCCATTCGCGCACGCCGAATATCGCGCATGTGGCGCGCGAGGCCGATATCCTCGTCGTCGCGGTCGGCAAGCCGAAGCTCGTCAAGGCCGACTGGGTCAAGCCGGGCGCCATCGTCATCGACGTCGGCATCAACCGCACGGACGAAGGCAAGATCGTGGGCGACGTGGATTTCGACGCGGTGTCGAAGGTCGCGGGTTACATTACGCCGGTTCCGGGCGGGGTCGGTCCCATGACCATCGCCTGCCTGCTCGGCAACACCGTCGCCGCCGCCTGCCGCCAGAACGAGCTGACGGTCCCGCATCTCGGCTGATCATGAATAGGATTTTGTTCGCCATCGCTCTGCTGGCCTTCCTCTATCCCGTCTGCGCGCGGGCGCAGGATGAAGACGATATTTGCGGCACCTTCGACAGCGCCTGGCAAACGTGTTCCAGAAACCATGATTGCGTGCTGACGACCGACGCCTGCGGGGAGCCGGTGGCCTATAACCGCCTCGGCCTGATCCTGGCGCAGCATTACAACAAGTGCATCAAGCCCACGGCATCCTGCACCTCCCCGCCCTCGTCGTCGACGGTGCAGGTCGGCTGCACGGACGGCGTCTGCACCGTAACGAAGGTCGAATAATTACTGCCCCTGCGCCACCGTGAAGCCGCGCGTGCCGTTGAAGCTGTAAAGATTTTCCGTCTTGATGAAATCGAGGCCGGCTTTCGAAATCGACTGCAGCAGGTGGATGATCTGCTCATGCGTGACCGGCGCCGTGTCGTTGGCGGCGGTGAAACGGCAGCGCCAATGGTCGCCGCTTTCGCCCTGCGCCGCCGCCTGCGGCCAGACCAGCAGCCCGCGGCTATCGATGCTCGACAGTTTCAGGCTGTTGCTCAATGCTTTGAGCTGGTTGGCCAGCGTCTCGATGGGGGCATCGCCGCGCCAGTGCAGGAAGATATCGACGCCTTCCAGTTTCTTGACGGCGGCGGCGGGCACCGCGACTTCCGGCAGCTGCATCTTGCCGCCTTCGCCGAAGATGACCGGCTTGAAATAGCGCGGCTGTTCGCCGAGGCGCTCGATGACGGCCTGCGCGAATTCCTTTGTACCTGCGCGCTGCGTGCTGACCTGAGGGTTGAAAATATCGCCGGTATGGACCCCGTCCTCGATGGTGCGCAGCCAGGCATTGTGGATTTTCTCGGCCACTTTTTCCTGGTGCAGGTGCTGCAGCATCATGACGGCGGCGTTCAATAGACCGGAAGGATTTGCGATGCCCTTGCCCGCGATATCAGGCGCGGAGCCATGAATGGCCTCGAACATCGCGCCGTGCTTGCCGATGTTGGACGAACCGCAGAGGCCGACCGAGCCCGCGACTTCCGCCGCGATGTCGGAGATGATATCGCCATAGAGGTTCTCCGTCACCACGACGTCGAAGATGTGCGGCGCGGCCGCGATCTTGGCGGCGCCGATATCGACGATCAAATGGTTCGTCTCGATATTCGGGTATTCTTTCGCGACGCGGTCGAAGGTCTTGTGAAACAGCCCGTCGGTCAGTTTCATAATGTTGTCTTTGGAAATGCAGGTCACCTTCTTGCGCCCATTGGTGCGCGCATATTCGAAAGCGTAGCGGATGATGCGCTCCGACCCCGTGTGCGAAATCAGTTTCAGGCACTGAACGACGTTGTCGGTCTGCTGGTGCTCGATGCCGGCGTACAGGTCTTCCTCGTTCTCGCGCACGATGACCATGTTCATCGTGGGCTGCGTGGTGCGGACGTAAGGATGGTAAGAGACGCAAGGCCGCACGTTGGCATACAGCGCCAGCGATTTGCGCACAGTCACGTTCAGGCTCTTGAACCCGCCGCCCTGCGGGGTGGTGATGGGGGCCTTCAGGAAGCACTGGGTGCGGCGCAGTGATTCCCACGATTTGTCCTCGATGCCTGAGGGCACGCCTTTTTTATAGACCTTTTCCCCGATCTCGATCGTTTCGATGGCGAGCTGGGCGCCGGCCGCATCGAGAATCTTGAGCACCGCGTCCATGATTTCGGGGCCGATGCCGTCGCCATGGGCGACTGTGACGGGGGATTTCTGCGCCATAAGAACTGCTGCCTTTTACATAAATTAGATAAACTGGAAGCTCATTCAGGGGAGTTTTGGAGCGTCCGTTCTCTTTCGAGATTATTCTGGCTTAAATCCGCCGTTTTGCAATAGAATCGCCGTGATTATTTTTATTGTCAGTCCTCAGAAGACGAGGGGAGAACAGAAATGCTGCCCCAGGAAATTATCCGCAAAAAACGTGACGGCCAGAAACTGTCTGAGGCCGATATTAAGGAATTTATCGGCGGCGTGACTTCGAAGAGCGTCAGCGAAGGCCAGATTGCAGCCTTCTGCATGGCCGTGCTGTTCAAGGGCATGGCGATGGAAGAACGCGTGGCGCTGACATCGTCAATGGCGAAATCCGGCACGGTGATGGACTGGTCGTCGGAAAAACTGCCCGGCCCCATTCTCGACAAACATTCGACGGGCGGCATCGGCGATAAAGTAAGTCTCATGCTCGCGCCCATCGTCGCGGCGCTGGGCGGTTTCGTGCCGATGCTCTCGGGCCGCGGCCTCGGCCATACGGGCGGCACACTCGATAAGATGGATTCAATCCCCGGCTACCAGTCGCAGCCGGATGTGGCGCTGTTCAAAAAAGCCGTGCGTAGCGCGGGCTGCGCCATCATCGGCGCGACGCCCGATCTCGCGCCTGCCGACAAGATCATCTATTCCATCCGCGACGTGACGGCGACGGTTGAATCGCTCGACCTGATCACGGCCTCCATCCTGTCCAAGAAATTGGCGGCGGGCTTACAGGGGCTCGTCATGGACGTGAAATTCGGCACCGGCGCCTTCATGCGCCGCTATGAGGACGCCAAGGCGTTGGCCGAAAGCATCGTGAAGGTCGCCAATGGCGCGGGGCTGCCGACCGTGGGCCTGCTGACCGACATGAACCAGGTGCTGGGCCGCAGCGCGGGCAATGCCGTCGAGGTGGCGGAAGCCATCGAATACCTGAAAGGCAAGGACATCGACCCGCGCCTGCACGAGGTCAACGTCTCGCTGACGTCGGAGCTCCTGGTGCTCGGCAAGCTCGCGAAGAACACCAAGGATGCGCGGGAAAAGATCGAAACTGTTATCAAGAACGGCAAGGCGGCCGAGCGTTTCGCCAGGATGGTCGCCGATCTCGGCGGCCCCGCCGACCTGATGGACAAGCCGGAAAAGTACCTGAAAAAGGCGCCTTTCGTGAAGGACTTCACGCCCGACAAAAAAGCCCTCGTCGCCGCGATGGACGCGCGCGCCATCGGCGTCGGCATTGTGGAATTGGGCGGCGGTCGCGCGAAACCGACGGATTCCATCGACGCGTCGGTGGGCCTGACCAACATGGCGCAGATCGGCGAAGAAGTGGGGCCGGGCGGCCGCCCGCTCGCCACCATCCACGCCAGGGATGAAGTGTCGTGGCAGAAGATGGCCACGATCCTGAACCGCACGACGACTTTCGCCGAAAAGATCGGCGTGCAGGAAGAGCTTATCAAAATGAGGATCGCGGCATGAGCCGGCTGTCGCCGCTGGAGCTAAAACGAATGACCCGCGCCGCGACCGAGGCGCGCGATAACGCCTATGCGCCTTATTCAGACCACCCGGTCGGCGCGGCGCTGATGACCAAAAGCGGCCGCGTCTATGCCGGCTGCAACGTCGAAAACGCGCATTTCAACTGCACCCATGCCGAGGCTTCAGCCATTTCCGCGATGATCTCCGCCGGCGAGCGTGACATCCGCGCCATCGTCATCGTCGGGCCCGCAATGGAATACCTTTGCACGCCCTGCGGGGACTGCCGCCAGCGGCTGCGCGAATTCGCCAAGCCGGACCTGCCCATTTATTCCATGTGGAAAGACGGCAGCTTCGGGCATATCCTGACGCTGGAAAAACTCCTGCCGGCCTCGTTCGGTCCGGAGAACCTGGCGGAGGTCGGCCACGGCCCGCTCGCCAAAAAGACGCCCAAGAAGAAAAAGAAGAAGTAACGGTAAATAGAGACTAACGGAACATGACCACCCATCGCCGCCTGCCGGCACAGGCCCATCACGACCTTCGCAAGCAAACCCTGATCGCCATCGCGCTGACCTGCGTCGCCTATGGCTATTACAATATCGGCGACGCCGCGCTCAAGATGCTGGCCGGCAAGTTCCACTTTACGCAGATCATGGTGACGCATTGCTGCATCATCATCGCCTGCACGGTCGCCTCGGGCTGGTTCCGGGAAGGACGCAAGGCGTTTTATATGCTGCATCCGCGCCTGATGACGTCGCGGGCGGTGCTGTCAGCCCTCGTTTCCGTCTGCAATACGCTGGCGCTGCCCTTCATCAAGCTGACGACCTTTTACACGCTCGTTTTCACCTCGCCCTTCTGGGTGGCGCTGCTGGCGACCGTGTTCCTGAAGGAAAAGCTGGAAACCGCGCGCGCCGCGGTGATCCTTGTCGGCTTTGCCACGATCATCTGGGTGTTCCGCCCCGGCGGCGGACTGTTCGACGCCCATGCGCTGCTGATCGTCGTCGGCGCGTTCTTTTATTCCTGCACGCTCATTTGCATGCGGCAGATGGGCCCGAAAGAAAGCCGCCCGATGATCATCATCATGGGCAGCCTCGTCTCGATCATCTGCGCCCTCGTCGTGGCGGGGCTGGATGTGACCTTGCGGCCTTACATCAACTTTCCCTGGCCGGCCTTTTACTTCACGATGCCGAATGCCTATCAATGGGGCCTGTTCCTGATGATGGGGGCCTTGAGCACCATTTCGGTCACCTGCATCGTCTATGCCTACGCCAATGCGCCCTCGGCCTCGGTTATCGCGCCGTACCATTACACGCAGATCGTGTGGGGCGCGCTGCTGGGCTATTTCCTGTTCAAGGAAATCCCCGATAACCGCACGATGATCGGCGCGTCCGTCATCATCGCGGCGGGGCTGTACCTGCTGTTCACCGAGGCGCGGCGCAAGCCGAAGCTCGAAGACCTCGAGCCGGAAAGCGCGATCGCGTCGGGATAGAATGGATTAAACCTTGCCTTCGGCCTCGAGGCGCTGGATGGTTTTCCACCCCTCGCGCATATAGTCCCAGCCCGACCAGATGGTGAGCGCGGTCGCGGCGACGAAGCCGATGCGGCCGATGATGACGGCATGGGGCACGAGGTCCTCGCCGTAATCGCCCGCGATGAGAAAGCCGATAAACAGCATCTGGATGGTCAGCTTCCACTTGCCGATCCAGGAAATTTTCACGACGACGTTGTAGAGCGCCATGAACTCGCGCACCCCGGCGATGAGGATTTCGCGGCTGACGATGATGATGACCATGACCATCCACCAGCCCTGCAGTTGCTGATAGGCGACCAGGCAGATCAGCGAGACGCTGACCACCAGCTTGTCGGTCGAGGAGTCGAGGAATTTGCCGAGCAGCGTTTCCTGCTTGAGCCAGCGCGCGATCTTGCCGTCGAGGAAGTCGGAGAGGCCGGCCAGCGTGTAAAGGAAGACGTTCGTCCAGGCGGGCCAGCTGACGTGCTGGTCGCGCCAGATATAGTCGAGGTGGAACAGCAGGATCATGACCGGCAGGTACACCACCCGGAAATAGCAGAGCAAATTCGGGATGCTGAAGACGCCTTTGGGAAACCGCATGGTCTAACTGTCTTTCTCGTGAAAGAAGCCGTAAATCTTTTCCGCTACTGCCCTGGAAATGCCGGTCACCTTTTGTAAATCAGCGACCCCCGCCTCTGCAACTGCTTTCGCCGAGCCGAAGTGCATCAAAAGGGCTTTTTTGCGCTTTCCGCCGATGCCGGGGATGTCGTCGAGCGGGTTCGCCGATATCGCCTTCGAGCGCTTGGCGCGGTGCGTGGTTATGGCGAATCGGTGCGCCTCATCCCGGATGCGCTGGAGGAAATAAAGGACGGGGTCGCCGGGCTCGAGCGAGAAGGGCTCTTTTCCCGGCATGAAAAATCGCTCGCGGCCCGCGTTGCGGTCGGGGCCCTTGGCGATGGAGGCGATGGTGACGTCGCTGATACCCAGATCGGCCATGACCTGCAAAGCGGCATTCAACTGCCCTTGCCCGCCGTCGATGAGCATCAGGTCGGGACGCTGGCTGTAGGTGCCCGCGTCGTTCTCGGCCTTGATGATGGCCTGGAAGCGGCGGCCTAAGACCTCGCGCATCATGCCGTAATCGTCGCCGGGCTGGATGTCGGATTTGATGTTGAACTTGCGGTAGGAATTTTTCTGGAAGCCTTCGGGTGTCGCCACGATCATGGCGCCTGTCGCGTTGCTGCCGCTGATATGGCTGTTGTCGTAGACCTCGATGCGCTCCGGGACTGAATCAAGCCCGAAGACTTCCGCGAGGCGCTCGAAAATCTGTCCTTGCGAGGCCTCGGTCGCCAGGCGGCGCTCGAGCGCTTCCTTCGCGTTCTTGACCGCCATGTTGACCATTTCCCGGCGGGGGCCGCGCACGGGATTGGTGATTGCGACCTTGTGGCCGGACTTGATGCGCAGGGCTTCCTCGATTACCGTCTTGCCGCTGACATTGTGGCTGACGATGATTTCGCGCGGCACCGGCTTGTTCGCGTAGAACTGCGCGATGAAGGCGGACAGGATGTCTTCCGCCGTTTCTTCCTTCTCGTGCTTGGGGAAATAGGCGCGGTTACCGAAGTTCTGCCCCGCGCGGAAGAAGAACACCTGCACGCAGGTCTGGCCCTTGTCCTGGTACAGCACGTGCAGGTCGGCGTCGCCGATGCCTTCGACGTTGATGACCTGATGCTGCTGGATCTGCGTCAGCGCCCTGATGCGGTCGCGGTAGAAGGCGGCGGTTTCGAAATCGAGTGCTTCGCTTGCCTTTTGCATTTCGGAGGCGAACATTTCCTGGATCGCACGGCTCTTGCCCTCGAGGAACTGGCGCGCCATGTCGACCTGGGCGAGATACTGTTCCTTCGTCACGCGGCCGACGCAGGGCGCGGTGCAGCGCTTGATCTGGAATTGCAGGCAGGGGCGCGAGCGCGCGCCGAAGATCGCATCGGTACAGTTACGCAGCTGGAAGCCGCGCTGCAAGACGGTCAGCGTTTCGTTGACGGCATAACCGGACGCAAACGGGCCGAAGTATTCGCCCTTGCGGTCCTTGGCGCCGCGATGCTTTGTCACCTGCGGATATTCATGGTCGCCGGTGATGAGGATATAGGGGAAGGATTTATCGTCGCGCAGCAGGATGTTATAGCGGGGCTTCAGCTTGCGGATCAGGTTCGCTTCCAGCAACAGCGCTTCGGCTTCGGTGTGGGTGGTGATGAATTCCATCGTGGCGGTCGCCGCGATCATGCGCTGGATGCGCACCGGGTGCTTGCCCGGCTGGGTATAGGCGGTGACGCGCTTTTTGAGGTGCTTGGCCTTGCCGACATATAATACGTCACCCTGCGCGTTCATCATCCGATAAACGCCGGGCATCCCGGGGAGCGTTTTCACAAACTCCAGGATGACTTCAAAACCTTTTTTCGCGTTATTTTCCGGGCTCATAACCCCTTTAATATAGTCGAAATCGCGGCCAAAGACAGGCTTGGCTATGGCAATCAGGGGCGCTTTAAAGTATAAACTAAGCCGTTGATTCTACTGCAAGGCCCTGTGGCGGAACAGGTAGACGCACGCGACTTAAAATCGCGAGCCCGAAAGGGCGTGCCGGTTCGATTCCGGCCAGGGCCACCAGTCTTCGCGCGCCGGAGCGCGCTACGACTTGGCAGGCCAGCATATCCTGAACGAAGACTGCCGCGTCCGGTTTTTCGATTTACTCCGACCCCTTTGATCCTTGTGTTTTTGGGAAAGAGATTGCCAGATGTTTATTATGAAACGAGGGTATACATGGCCGGAATTTGATCAGCCGGCGCAATTTGCGGCGATTTACTTCATGTCAGATTTTACTTGTGAAGGAAATTTTCTGCTATCTCGCAAATATTAATTATATTTTGATTTGAAGAACGGCAATGGGTTTATCAATCCTCAAAAGCACGACGTCACTAGGTGAATCCCGTGTGCCACTTATCATGGCAATCCTATTCATGATGTTATTTATTCTCCCTGCCGGCGCTCGCGCCGATCAACTCGCGGATGGTAAGGCAGCTTTTGATCACGGGGATTATTAAACTGCCGAGAAACTTCTCCAGCCTCTGGCCGATCAGGGAAACGCGGAGGCACAGGATAAAATCGGCTACATGTACGAATTTGGCCGCAGCGTAGCACAAAGCGATGCGGAAGCGATGAATTGGTACAAAAAAGCGGCTGAACAGGACTACGCCGAGTCACAGGCGCAGCTCGGGATTATGTACGAACACTTGCAAGGTGAGAATCCGAACTATGTGGAGGCTTATTTTTGGGAATCGCTAGGTGTAAGAGGCGCATTCAAGAATCCGGACGTTTACAATTTACCGCGCATGGCTGCAGCTCATCTAACGCCCGATCAAAGAAAGGCAGTCGATGAACGCGTGCAAGCTTGGTTGAAAGCCCATCCTGCTCAGACCTATGCAGATCCACTTCAAGGTGGTATCGCGGCTTATGACCGGAAGGACTATGAGACTGCTTTGAAACTATGGCAGCCCCTCGCGGAACAAGGCAACGCGGCGGCTCAGACAAGGCTTGGCAACCTCTATTATAAGGGCGAGGGCGTCACGCAGAGCGTTGCCGAGGCGCTGAGATGGTGGCGCAAGGCTGCTGATCAGAGTGAGCCGATCGCTGAGAATAACGTCGGTAATTTTTACCAGAATGGCATTGGGGTGCCGCGCGATCCCGCTGAAGCCATGAATTGGTATCTTTTAGCAGCCAAACACGGAAGTGTACGGGCTATGGCCAACATTGGGTGGCTCTATCAACATGGGGTAGGCGGTGCCGTGAACGATGCCGAAGCGGTCAAGTGGTCTAAGATGGCTGCTGAGAAGGGCGATGTTCAGGGGCAAAGGCAGCTTGGTTGGATTTACACCTACCGCTCTCCGGTAAATTATCCAGAAGCCATGAAATGGTCGCTTAAGGCGGCGGCACAAGGAGATGTCTCCTCTCAAAGCAATGTTGGGTGGTTATATCTCCAGGGACTTGGTGTTCCTAAAGATTACGCCGAAGCTGCGAAGTGGTATCGCCTTTCAGCAAACCAGGGATATGCTAACGGCCAATGTCAACTGGCGTGGCTGTATTTAACAGGAAATGGCATCCCGAAAGACACTTCACAAGCAAGAGACTTGTATCAAAAAGGTGCGGCACAAGGAGATAGCACGTGTGAAACCATGCTAGGGTGGATGAGCTACAACGTACCGCCAGTTGATTATAATGAAGCCATGAAATGGTCTCTCAAAGCAGCAAATCAGGGTGCGCCTGTTGCGCAGAATAACATAGGTTGCTTATACGAGAACGGCTATGGAGTTACACAGGATTATAGGCAAGCCATGACTTGGTATCAGAAGGGGATGAAGGGTGGTTACATCCATACATTATTCAATATCGGACATCTCTATGCTGAAGGGCTTGGCGTGCAAAAGAATGCATCCCGTGCCAGAATGCTGATGGTCATCGCCGCGAGCCTCGGCGACCAGGATGCGCTTGACTGGTTGATAATGGATAACTGGAAGATGATAGTTTTTCTTCTTTGAAGAAGCGTTTCGTCATGATAACCGAAATGGCCATTGTGGCCGATCGGTTAGGGCGTGGACGAGTTAAAACTCTAGTGGATTAGCTTAGCGGCGGAGTGAATAGCGGCCATCGTCATCAAGGAAGCCATGATCGAGAAACTTGACGTTTTGATGAAACCTATGTCCCGATGGATCCTCCGGTGGCGTCAATCGATGACGTTCACAAAAAGGGTCTGTGGCATCGTACTTTTGCATGCTGGCTGGTAAATTGTGATAGGCGAACACTCCTTCTGCAGCTCCGCGGGCCAAAAAACAAAATAGACCCCGGAAGTTATGACGCTTCCGCCGGAGGGCACCTCGCGGCAGGTGAGAAGCCAGAAGACGGCTTTCGCGAGCTGAAGGAAGAGCTCGGCGTCGAAGTCGGCCCGACGGACAGACTTTACCTCGACGGGCTAAACCTGTTTCCGCTGCGACATCTGTTCTTCGCGCTTCGAAATCCTTTCCTCCACCGCCGCGATTTGCTTTGGCGACAGGTGTGGCAGTATCTGCGCCTGCATTCTTTTGAGGTGGCTGATATCCGACCGCCTGGCTTCACCGCCGTGCGCCGCGGCGATGCGCTCGGCGGCGAGGAGAGCGCGGCCGTACCAGTAGAAAGCTTTCTCGTAGTTCTTAGCCACGGCCTTGCCGTCGCGGTAGATGCCGCCCAAGGCCGACATGGCATAGCCATTGCCCTGTTTGGCGGATGACTTGAAAAGCTTGAGGGCCTGGCGCGCGTCCTTCTGGAATCCCATGCTCCCTTCCAGATAGTACCAGGCGATCATATATTGCGCGCGCGGATGGCCCTGCTCGGCGGCGAGGCGATACCATTTCGTGCTTTCAGCATCATCCTGCTCGACATCATAGTGGCTGCCGCCATAAAGCCGGCCCATGATATACTGGGCCTCGGCGTCGCCCTGCTCGGCCTCTTTGCGATACTGGCTGACTTCCTTTCCGCCGCCCAGCTTATGTTCCAGCATGCCGCGCGAGAATTCCTTTGCCAGATAGGCGGCGTTGTATGCGCTCATGCATTCAAGGTAAGTGGCGAACACATACTTTTTCCCGTCGCGCTCGATCCAGCCGAGATGCCAGCCGAGCTGATAATCCGCCGCCGGATCAATATAGTCGCCCGCCGCCTTTCCGAATAACGCCCCGACTTTGCAGGGCTCAGGTTTGGCGAATTTTTGGGCCTGCGCGATCGATGCCGCCGAAACGGGCAGCTCCCCGGTCAGCATGCGGCGGAGAAACACCGCCTGCTCCAATACCGATATTTTAAGGCTGGAGAGTACCCAGAAATCCCGCACATCTCCCGACAGGTCGCGGTTGCCGAGATAGAGCTTGTCGACATAAGCCTGCAGACGCTCGCGCCCGATGGCCTGTGTCACCCGCTGTGAATACCACCCGCATTTATCCTCGAGCCAGAGGCCCGGCGTACAGGAATCTTTCCAGGGGTCATGGCTTTCCGTTCCATGCTGGCCTTTCGGCTTGTACTCGAAGCGCGGCGTGTGGTCGTCGATCAGCGTGCCGCTGTCAAATCCGATGATGGCAAGAGGAATGCGGAAAGTGCCGCACGGCGAATGCCGGGAATTTATATCTCCGCCGGACCACATCGTCTGTCCAGTATCTACGTCGAGAACGACGTAAATCGGCTTTTCCAGCATGCTTTCCCCTTTCATTCTTATTACCCATGCCATCATAGCCCACGCCGAAGTCCGCCACAATCAGGGTCGTTTATGCACCCAGCGCGATAGGCTGCCGGCATGGCGGCAGCCGCAGAACTGACGTCATCGTTGGGCGAGACATTCCCCGCTCCCCGAAGCGGGCGCGCGAAATCGCAACTTCTCCGCCTCGCGAATGAAAGCCTACGCCGCTTCCTTCAATTCGACCGGGAACGGATTGAGCTGCGGAAATCCCGACTGGTGCCAGTAGGGATAGGCAAGCGGCCGCGCACTGGCGGCGTCGAGTTTGGCGACTTGTGCAGCTGTCAGGTTCCAGCCCACGGCGCCGAGGTTCTGCCTGAGCTGTTCTTCGTTGCGCGCGCCGATGACGATGTTGGAGATGCCCGGGCGCTGCAGCAGCCAGTTGAGCGCGACCTGCGGCACCGTCTTGCCGGTTTCCTTGGCCACAACATCGAGCGCGTCGACGACTTTATACAGATATTCGTCGTCGATCTTCGGGCCGACCTCGCCGCCACCCTGGGCGATGCGGCCTTCCTTCGGCTTCTGCCCACGGCGGATTTTGCCGGTCAGGCGGCCCCAGCCGAGCGGGCTCCAGACCATCGTGCCCACGCCTTGGTCGAGCGAGAGCGGCATGAGTTCCCATTCATAGTCGCGGCCGACAAGCGCGTAATAGCCTTGGTAGGCGATGTATTTCGACCAGCCGTAGCGCTCGGAGACCGAGAGCGATTTCATCAGATGCCAGCCCGAGAAGTTCGAGCAGCCGATGTAGCGGATCTTGCCGGCCTTCACGAGCGTGTCGAGCGTGCTTAAAGTCTCCTCGACCGGCGTATGAGCATCGAACCCGTGCATGAAGTAGAGGTCGATATGATCGGTGCCGAGGCGCTTCAGGCTGTCCTCGCAGGCGCGGATCAGGTGAAAGCGCGAAGAGCCGAGTTCGTTCGGGCCTTGGCCCGTCGGGAAGGTCGCCTTGGTGGAGATCAGCACCTTGTCGCGGCGGCCCTTGATGGCGGCGCCCAGGATTTCCTCCGACGCGCCGGAAGAATAAATGTCTGCCGTGTCGAAGAAATTCATCCCGGCCTCGAGGCCGACATCGACTAGGCGCGTGGCCTCCTTCACATCGGTCTGGCCCCACTTCTTGAACAATTCGCCGACCCCGCCGAAGGTGCCGGTGCCAAGGCTGAGGACGGGGACTTTGAGGCCGGAACGGCCGAGCTGACGATGTTCCATGGAAGTGCTCCTGATGATGAATGCCGGTTGGGCGCGGAATCGGTGAAGCGGGCGGAAAAGGCCCCGCGGAACAAGACATAGCTGCCCGCTTCGCTTGAACAAGGGTTAAAAGGTAGGATTTCTTAGGATTATGCAAAAACAGGCTGGACTCAGTCCCTTTGTTTCTCTAATCTCGGCCCCATCAAATACATAAAACAACGCTTTCTTCCTTGAACGAAAGGGGAGGCCTCTATGCTGAATCCAATTAAGCTCATCCGCGATGCGGGTGACTGGCTTACCGATGGCGCGGGCGCGCTGGCGGCGAAATCGCCCTGGCCGAAATCCTGGAGCGCGCAGAAAAAAGCCCGCGTCGGCGGCATCGCCGGCACGGTTCTGGGCGCGGCCGTCTTTATCGCCGGTGCCGAAGTCGCGCTGGGCGGGCTCCTGCTGGGCGGCTTTATCGGCTGGCTCGGCGTCTTTCCGCCGCTGGGGCTGCAACTGGCCGGCATCGGCGTCGCGGCTCTGGCGCCCGCCGTATTCGGCGCGGGCATGGTGCATGGCGCGGATCGTCATTGCGGCATCAAGACCGCGGTGCTGAATGCGGGCGACCGCCTGATGGATCGGGTCGAGAATTTCTTCCGCCGCGGCCGCGCGCCGTCGGTGACGACACCGGAACCCGAGTATGGGCCCGAGCCGCAACCCGTCTCGCGCTTTGCCGCGCCCGCCAAGCCCGCGCAGCAATTCGCCAAGGCGATGGAGACGGCACCCGCCGCCGTGCGACCCGTACAGGCCGTTCCGCAGGGACCGCGTCCGTAATGGGGCTGGCGTCGCGCATATTCGGCAAGAAGAGCCGAAAGCGCGCGCGCCTGGCAGCCATCTTTGCTCTCGCCGGTTTCGGCCTTTCGGGGGCCGCGCAGGCGCAAACGCCCGCTATTCCGCCAACGCCGCCCGCATCCGTGCAACAGGCAGCACCCGCGAAGCTGACGGACGAACAGCTCCTCGACCTCGCGCAGCGCCAGACGCTCAATTATTTCATCGAATTCGCGCATCCGGTCAGCGGCATGGCGCGTGAGCGCACGAACAATATCGCGGATTACGGCGCCGATATCGTGGCGACCGGCGGCACCGGCTTTGGCGTCATGGCCATCGTGACGGGCGCATCGCGCGGCTGGATATCCCGCGACGAGGCGCGGGGGCGGGTCGACAAGATCGTCGATTTTTTATCGACCAAGGCCGACACCTACAACGGCCTCTTTCCCCATTACCTGGACGGCACGACGGGGAAGACCTTTGCATGGAACAAGGCGGATAACGGCTCCGACCTCGTCGAAAGCGCGTTCTTGTTCCAGGGCCTCATTACCGCGCGCGAATATTTTTCGGGCAGCGATCCCGCCGAAACGGCGCTGCGCGGCAAGATCAACAAACTGTGGGAGGCGGCGAACTGGACCTCGCACATTCAGCCGGGCACCCCCGGCCTCACCTGGAACCGCAGCCCCGATTACGGCTGGAAGATCAACTTAGCGGTGCAGGGCTGGAACGAGGCGCTGATTGCCTATGTCATGGCGGCATCGTCACCGACGCACCCGATCTCGCGCGCGGTGTTCGAGCAGGGCTGGGATCGCGGCGGAAAGATCGCGAAGCATGCGGCGAAAGAAGGCCTCGACCTTCCGGCCGGAAGCGGGCCCTTGTTCTTCACGCATTATTCCTTTCTCGGCCTCGACCCGCGCGGGTTGAAAGACAAATACATCGACTACGAGGCCCAGACGCGCAACCAGGCGCTGGCTTCGCACGCCTATGCAGTGCGCAACCCGAAGGGCTTCAAAGGCTATGGCCCCGCCTGGGGCCTGACCGCCAGCGACGGGCCGAACGGCTATGTAGTGGAAGAGCCCGGCAAGAACGACAAGGGTGTCATCGCGCCGACGGGAGCTTTGTCATCCTTCCCCTACACGCCGGAATATTCGATGCAGGCGCTGCGGCACTATTACGAAGACTATGACGGCAAACTGTGGGGCGAATATGGTTTCGTCGACTCCTTCGATGAAACCAAAAACTGGCAGGCCAAGACCGACCTCGCCATCGACGAGGGGCCGATCGTGGTGATGATCGAGAATTACCGCTCAGGTCTGCTGTGGAAACTGTTCATGAACGCGCCCGAAGTGCAGGCGGGCCTGAAGAAGCTGGGGTTTGAGAGTCCGTGGCTGGCGAAGGATGTAGCGCCCACTCCTCCGCCGAAGCCCAAGCCCTAATCTCCTCTCCTCTGGGAGAGGAAGGGGCCCGCGCCGAAGGCGTGGGAAGGTGAGGGTACTCCGTGCAGCGTTAGTCTATTTGGCTTTCGTTCATTCGCGTTGGACGAAGTACCCTCACCTTCCCGTCGCACGCATGCTTCGCATGCGCATATAAAGCGACGGGTCCCATCCTCTCCCAGAGGGAGAGGATAAGGGTTTCACCCCTCCGCCAGCTTGCGGATGATCTTGCCCGCCCTCAGCAGCAAGTCCCGTTCTTCCGCGCTCAACTGCGCGACTGCTTCCGCGAGCCAGGTGCGTTTCGCGTCCTGCGCGCTTTGGCGGACATCGAGTCCTTTGGGGGTGAGGGCGATCAGCATCTGCCGCCCGTCGGTCGCATGCGGTTTGCGCGTGACAAGGCCGCGTTCTTCCAGAGCCGCGATGGTCGCGCCCATCGACTGGGGCTTCACGCTTTCAGCGCGGGCGAGATCGGCCGTCGTGGCGGGACCGTGCTTGTCGAGGCGCACGAGCACCGCGCCCTCGGTCAGCGAGAGTTCATGCGTCGCCGCGGCGGCGCGGATGCGGCGGTAGAGCCGCCCGACCGACTGGCCGAAATCGACGATGGTTATGTCATGGGCCTTGCGTTTCATGCGAATCCAGTATATAAAATAGGAAGGCAAACTTGCAAGTTTAGTTTACAAGTTTAGCTCATTATTTCAAATGTCATTCTGAGCGAAGCGAAGAATCTCCCTTCGCCGCAAAAGAGGGGATCCTTCGCTGCGCTCAGGATGACAAGGAAAGGAAACCATGGCGAGTGAATATTCCGTCGAGCTGGAAGGGCTGACCAAGCGATTCGGCGACTTCACGGCCGTCGACGACGTGTCCTTCAGGGTCAAGTCGGGCGAAAGCTTTGCCCTCATCGGCCCCAACGGCGCGGGCAAGAGCACGATCATCAAGATGCTGACGAGCCTGACGCAATCGACGTCGGGTTCCGCGCGCGTCGCGGGCTTCGACATCAAAACCCAATCGGATGGCGTGCGGCTGAACATCGGCTATATCCCGCAGCTGCTATGCGCCGACGGCGCGCTCACCGCATATGAAAACCTGCTTCTCTCCGCGCGCCTCTACCGCATTCCGCCGAAGGAGCATGTTTCGCGCATTAAAGAATCTCTTCATGCGATGGACCTCTCCGACGTGGCCGACCAGCGCGTGCGCAGCTTTTCGGGCGGCATGGTCCGCCGCCTCGAAATCGCGCAGAGCATGCTGCACCGCCCCTCGGTGATCTTCATGGATGAGCCGACCGTCGGTCTCGACCCCTCGGCGCGCAACACGGTGTGGAAGCACGTGCGCCGCCTGCGCGACGAATACAAGGTCACCATCATCATGACGACGCATTACATGGCCGAGGTGGAGGAACTCTGCAGCCGCCTCGCCATCCTGCACCACGGCAAGATCGTGACCATCGGCTCGATCGCCGACGTGAAGAAGAGCTTCGGGTCCGAAGCGCTCGACGATGTTTTCGAACGCCTCGCGCAGGCGACCGCGCAGGGCAAAACCGCAAAGGAGAATTACCGTGAAATTGGCCGCAACCGCCGTTCCATCGCCAAGCGCGGTTAATCCGCTCTTCGGCTTTTTCATGCAGGTCTGGGGCGTCTTTTGCGCCGAGGGGCAGAAGCTCCGCCATGACCCGTTCGAGCTCGCGACGCGCGCGATCCAGCCGATGCTGTGGCTGCTGCTGTTCGGGCAGGTGATGGCGCGGGTGAGGGGCATCACCTCGGGCAACCTGAATTACATCGATTATCTCGCCGCCGGTATCCTCGCGCAGAGCGTGCTGTTCGCCGCGATCTTCTTCGGCATCTCGGCGATCTGGGAAAAAGACCTCGGCATCCTGCACCGCATGCTGGTCAGTCCCGCGCCGCGCTCGGCCATCGTGCTGGGCAAGGCCATGGCGGCGGGCATCCGCGGCTCGGTGCAGTGCATCATCGTTTATGTACTGGCGATGATCGCGGGCGCCAATGTGTCAATGAACCCGCTGCATATGCTGGGCGTGTTGGCTTTCGTCGCGCTCGGCTCGGCCCTGTTCTCCACGCTTTCGCTCATCATCGCCTGCTTCGTGAAGACGCGCGAGCGTTTCATGGGCATCGGCCAGGTGCTGACCATGCCGCTGTTCTTCGCCAGCAATGCGATTTATCCGATCTCGCTGATGCCCAAATGGCTGCAGATCGTCTCGCATGTCAACCCGCTCACCTACCAGGTCGACGGCTTGCGCGCGCTCATGATCAACGGCGGCACGACCGAATTTGGCTTCCTCGCCGACTACGGCATCATGGCCGCCGTTTTCTTCGCCCTCGTCCTGATCGCCGAGCGGATGTACCCGAAGCTGGTGGCTTAAGATTTGATCGCGGGCCGTTAAAACCACTTACTGGATACGGATAGGAGATTTAACGCGGAGACCCGGAGTTCCGGAGTCTTTACGCGGCGCAGCCGCAATGAAATTCAAATAGTGGATTTGCGGAGTTTGATGCGCTGCGCGCGGCTTGAATCTCCTTCGGGCCTCCGGATCTCCGCGTAAAATAATCCTGTCCATCTGTGTCCATCCGTGGTCTTTTTATGCTTGCGACGCAAAGCTCGGTAAAACAAGGGCTTATCTCTCTCCACCCGACGTTAACGGCATGATAAGATAAGCGCGCTATATTGATGCTGTCTTATATATAGGAGGCGACATTGGCCAAGAATTCCGTGAAACAAGCCGCGACCTGCGGCACCTGGGTTTCCCCTTTGACGGCAGAGGCCGTGACGGGCAGCAATGTCGGTCTCGGCGGTTTGTCGGCGGATGGCGATACCCTCTACTGGCTGGAATCGCGCCCGAAAGAAAAGGGCCGCTCCGCGCTAGTGCGCCGCCTCGCGGACGGGACGATCGAAGATGTCACGCCGCCGCCCGTGAATGTGGCGAGCCGCGTGCATGAATATGGCGGCGGTTCCTACGCAGTTTCCAACGGACGCATCGTTTACAGCGAGAAGAGCGACGGCTCCGTCTGGCTCATCGAGGGAACGGCGCCCGCGCGCAAGATCGCGGGCGTCGCCGATTGCCGCTATGCGGATTTTTCCTTCGTGCCCGGTTCCGACGATATCGTCTGCGTGCGCGAAGACCATCGGAACCGCAAGCCGACCGACCCCGAGGCTGCCATCGTGCGCCTCGACACGCATATTGATGCCGCAACGAACGAGGGTGCGGTGCTGGCGAAGGGCGCGGATTTCTATTCCTCGCCACGGCCATCGCCCGACGGCAAAAAACTCGCGTTCCTGTCCTGGATGCATCCCGACATGCCGTGGGATGCCACGCAGCTGCATGTGGCGGATATCACCGCTTCCGGCATCGCGAATGAAAAAGTAGTTGTGGGCAATGACCGCCGCGAAGCCATCGTGCAACCCGACTGGTCGCGCGACGGCAGGCTCTATTTCTGCACCGACCGCAGCGACTGGTGGAATATCCACCGACTCAACGCGGCCGGAAAAGTGGAAGCCGTGACCAGCGTGCCCGATGGCGAGATCGGTGGCCCGCACTGGGTGTTCGGCGAAACCTTCTTCGCCTTCAAACCCGATGGCAGCATCGTCGCCGACCTGTCGCAGCATGGCGCGAGCCAAGCCGTCTCCGTCGCGGACGGCAAGGTGTCCGACCTCGGTCTGCCGCCGGTCGGCGGCTGCCCGGTGCCGATGCCGGACGGTACCTTTGCATTTATCGCGAGCGCACCCGACGCGCCCCCCGCCATTATCCTCGGCGGCAAGGAAATCCGCGCGGCGGGGCCGAAGCTGCTGGAATCCGACAACGTCTCGGCGGGCAAGGAAATCACGTTCCCGACCGCCGGCGGCGAAAACGCGCATGCCTTTTATTATCCGCCGGTGAATGCGGCCTATAAGCCGCTCGAAGGCGAAAAGCCGCCGCTGATCGTGATGATCCACGGCGGGCCGACATCGGCCGCCGCGGCCGGCTTTTCCGCCGCCAAGCAATACTGGACGACGCGCGGCTTCGCCTTGGTCGACGTGAACTATCGCGGCTCGACTGGCTATGGCCGCGATTACCGCGAAAAGCTCAACGGCAACTGGGGCAAAGCCGACGTGGAAGACTGCGAGGCGGTGGTGAAATACCTGGTCGCGCAAGCGCTGGCCGACCCCGAGCGCGTCGCCATCCGCGGCGGCAGCGCGGGCGGCTTCACGGTGCTGGCGGCGCTGACCACCAGCGACGTGTTCAAGGCCGGCGCCAGCCATTACGGCATCGGCGACCTGATGCTGCTGGCAGCGGAAACGCACAAGTTTGAATCGCGCTATATGGACCGGCTCGTCGGCCCGTTGCCGCAGTCGGAGGAGATTTACAAGGAACGCTCGCCCATCCACTACCTCGACCGCATGAAGGCGGCGGCGATCTTCTTCCAGGGCCTCGATGACAAGGTCGTGCCGCCCTCGCAGGCCAAGACGATGGTCGACGCCATGCGCGCCAAAAACCTGCCCGTCGCGCACTATGAGTTCGAAGGGGAAGGCCACGGCTTCCGCAAGGCCGACACCCAAAAGCGCGTCCTCGACCTCGAGCTCGGCTTCTACGCGAAGCTCTTCGGTTTCAAGGCACCCGGACTGACGGAAGAAGTGGAGATTTCGGGGCCAGACCAGAAACAGGCCGCGCCGAAGCGGGTGGCCGGGAAGACCGGGCCGGCGGGATAGTTTCCTTACTTAGTCTATTCCTTTCCCTCAATGGATTGTCCTTCCATAGGGGGTACTTCGCCCTCATCAATTAATTCAGAAAGATTTACTGCGCGGATTAATGATTTTTTTATCTGCGCGCAAAAGGAATCTTTTGTCGGTGCTTCCTTATACATCGTTGCGTTTTGGAGGCTCGAATGACTTGTCCCTTCGACGGTAACTAATTTTGGACAATATTGTCCGGGACGTGAGGGATCGTTCTCCAGCCGGTAGGTCATGAAGATAATATTTACCTGTGAACTCTTTACGTCAGTAGTTCTGATAAAGTCAGCTGTAGCGGTGATATGCCGATAGACTTGATCCGGAATGACAGCAACTACTTTTGATTTCCAATGGTGATGAAAATATCCTTTACGGATTAATTGAGTTATATAACGCTTATAGACGTTATCCCAATTCAGGTTATATGTTGGGCGTTTTTCTAAATCAGTCTTCTTGCGTAGTGCCTCATATGCTTTAAAGACGGAGCCGGTGATATCTACAGCTTGTAATTCAACAGATAAGAATTGATCAACTTCGCCATTTTCTTTTACATCAGCAATGACAAAATCAACATTGCCAAATCCTTTCATCTTCACTTCTGGAGCGACCCGGGGATTTTTGGGTGCCGCGCCCGACCAGCAATGTTTTATAACCTCTTTAAGGAAGTCGACGGCGTAGAATCTTTTAGGGCAAACAAAGATGAGGTCCTTTTTAGGGTCACGTTCGCCTTCGGGTTTTCGCCATATGGAGCATACAGGATAAGGTTCATTATTAGGAAGGTTTGTGCTTCTTTTGGGGCATCGCGATTTAATAAAGGGGCATTCGTAGTTAGAAGTGGATGGTTTTACCCCTTTTACGGCCCGGCGGCCGAGAACTTCGCCAATAATTGTCTCCGGATTACACGGCAAGAGCTAGCTCCGAGTGGTTTCTTCCGCGCCGCTTGCTCGCTTGCTCCGCAAGATGGAGGCTTTCAGCAACTTTTTTTCCGAGCAAGGGGGGGACGGCGTTTCCTACCTGTACATATTGATCGGTGCTACTGCCCTGAAATACAAAAAAGTCGGGAAAGGACTGAAGGCGAGCGGCCTCACGCACAGAAAGCGCACGATTTTGGACAGGATGAATGTAAGCGCCCCAATGCACGTCACATTTCGTGAGTATGGTACAGGCGAGATCGGTTTTTCTAGGACGGCCGTAGCGTTTCGTATGGTCGCTACGTTTGGCCTTTTTCATTCCCTCTGGCAATAGATGAAACGGAATATCCCTCCACGAGCCACCAGGAGGAATATGTTTCATTCTCTCTTCGTTTACAGGCGAGAGCCTCGGGGCAGAATGGTTCTGCGCAATTGTACATGTTCCTCTTAATGAAGCTTGATAGTCATTTTTTGGGGCGGATGCATACTGACGGTTTTCTGCTTTTTCTCCATTATTTAGCTTGGGGAGGTCAGAAATGGCGTCCCAAATCGTAACATATGGCAGCAATCCTTCACCATGCGTGGGCTTAGGAAATAAAATTGGCGCATCAGTTCGCGTCGCGACAAAGAATACACGGCGGCGCTCTTGGGGCACGCCGAATTCTTCCGCGCGAAGAATTTGCTTATCTACGCGATATCCGAGACTGTTCATGCCTTCGAATATTTCACGAACGATTCCTCCATCAGCGATAGAAGTAATGCCGGTGACATTTTCCATGACGAGCCAGCGGGGATGGATGCCTTCCACGATTCTTAGATATTCACGGAAAAGGCCTGCACGTGGATCATTTACGCCACGTTGATGGTTGTAAACAGAATATCCTTGACAAGGAGGGCCGCCGACAATCACGTCAATTTCGCCACGTCTTGCGTTTGCAGCCTTTAGAAGTTGTTGGGGAGATACATTTTGTATCGGACCACCAATAAAAGTGGCTTCGGGGTGAGTGGAAGCAAAAGTTGCACCGGCTTTATCGTCAAAGTCTTGCCCAGCGAGAACCGTATAGCCCCCTTGGCGAAAGCCCTCCGATAGACCTCCTGCACCGCAGAAGAGATCAATAACCGTCATCGAGTGTTTGTGCGCCATTGTGTTACTCCATGCTTCACTTTTGAACTCTTGAGTGACAGCATTCCATGCACTATGCCATGCGAAACTGTCCGGACAAAACATAACCTAATGTTACAATCTGTTCCTTTTTTGTTCTATATGAAATTCTTATTTTGTTCTATATCTTTTTTACCTGAGAAACATTGAAAACCGCACAAAATGCCAGATATTCTGAAAATTAATTGGAATCGTTTTGGCCGGAGTCGATATTAGACGTCATGGATCGTATATCTAAGGAAAGCCGTTCAAAGAATATGCAGCAAATTAAAAGTAAGGGTATGAAGCCCGAACTTTTTGTCCGTAGTTTGGTGCACAAAATGGGCTTTCGTTTTCGGCTGCATGTAAATGAATTGCCCGGAAATCCAGACATCGTTCTTAAAAAGAGCAAGTCCGTAATCTTCGTTCACGGTTGCTTTTGGCATCAACATTCCAGCTCTAGATGCGGTCTTGCACATAAGCCTCGATCAAATACTGGATATTGGCTCCCGAAGCTCCAACGTACTATAAAGAGAGACAAGCGGAATCGGTCAAATTTACGCGCAGCAGGATGGAAAGTTTTTGTGATTTGGGAGTGCGAGTTAAAAAATCAGCTTACACTTTCGAGGCGAATCAGAAGTTTTCTCGCGAAATAGTTCCGTGCCGCTAATTGCCCCCATCACGAAAACCCCGCCACCGCATGCGGCTGGTAGGGTTCTTCAAGGTACTTCATTTCCTCATCCGTCAGCTTCAGCGACACGGCCGCCACCGCGTCGTCGAGATGGTGCGGCTTGGTCGCTCCGATGATGGGTGCGGTGACGACGGGTTTGTGCAACAGCCAAGCGGTTGCCACCTGCGCCATGCTCACGCCGCGCTTCTTCGCGGTTTCGGCGACGCGGTCGATGATGGGCGTGTCGATGTCGGCGGTCCTGGCGTAGAGGGTTTTGGCGAAATTGTCGCCTTCCTGGCGTTTGGTACTCTCGGCGTTTGACGGCCGCGCGAGCTTGCCGCGCGCGATCGGGCTCCAGGGAATGACGCCCACGCCCTGGTCAGCGCAGAGTTTGAGCATCTCGCGCTCTTCCTCGCGGTAAATCAGGTTGTAGTAATTCTGCATCGACACGAAGCGCGTCCAGCCGTGCTTTTCGGCCAGGTGCTGCGCCTTGGAGAATTGCCAGGCATACATCGACGAGGCGCCGATGTAGCGCGCCTTGCCCGCCTTCACCACGTCGTGCAGCGCCTCCATGGTTTCTTCGATCGGCGTGTCGTAATCCCAGCGGTGGATCTGGTAGAGGTCGACATGGTCCATATTCAGGCGCTTCAGGCTGTTGTCGATCTCCATCAGGATCGCGCGGCGCGAGAGGCCCTTGCCGTTGGGGTCCTTGCGCATCTCGCCGTTGACCTTGGTCGCGATGACGACCTCATCGCGTTTCGCGAAATCGCGGATGGCGCGGCCCAATATTTCCTCGGACGCGCCCAGCGAATAGACGTTCGCCGTATCGAAGAAGTTGATGCCTTTGTCGAGCGCCTGCTTGATGAAGGGCCGTCCCTCGGCTTCCGTCAGCACCCAGTTGTGGATCCACTTTGACGGATCGCCGTAGCTCATGCAGCCAAGGCAGATGCGCGAAACTTTGAGGCCGGTACGGCCGAGGTTGACATATTCCATGATAAATCCTTTCAGCATCAGGCGGCAGAGATAGGCCGCCAGCGAAGCGCGGTCAATACCACTCTTCTGAACAAGCGAACAAGCGGGGAAAGCAAGACGTTGGCCAAGGCAGTTTCATCCGAAGGAGCATGAGGCATGATCGACAGCATCGTGACGCGCCGGCAGGTGGTAGGCGGCATTGGCGCGGGACTCGTGGCGCCGGCAGCGACGCCGGCGCTTGCCGAGCAGCAGGCGGCGGGACCCGATACGCAGCCACCGGGCCAGCCGCTGGAGGACCCGACGACGAAATATCCCAAACCGCCGTTCAAGGAACAGTCGCAGGACTGGCCCGGCCTCGCGGGCAAGATGGACCCGAAGCCCGACCATGGCGAAAAATCCTACAAAGGCTCGGGCCGCCTCGCGGGGCGCAAGGCGCTGATCACGGGCGGCGATTCCGGCATGGGCCGCGCGGCGGCGATTGCCTATGCGCGCGAAGGCGCCGATGTCGCCATCAGCTATTATCCGACCGAGGAGCCGGACGCGCGCGAGGTGATCGCGCTGATCCAGCAGGCCGGCCGCAAGGCGATCGCGCTGCCGGGCGATATCCGCGACGAAAGCGTCTGCAGGAAAATCGTCGCCGACGCAGTGAACGGTCTTGGCGGTCTCGACATCATCGTCAACAATGCGGGCCGGCAGAAGAGCGTGCCCTCCATCGCCGATCTGACCACGGAAGATTTCGACTGGACGATGAAGACGAATATCTACGCGCCTTTCTGGATCATCAAGGCGGCGCTGCCGCACCTGAAACCCGGCTCCTGCATCATCGGCACCGCGTCCGAACAGGCCTATGATCCGTCGCCAGATCTTTACGACTATGCGCAGACCAAGGCGGCCACGATGAATTACATCAAGTCGCTGGCCAAGCAGCTGGGGCCGAAGGGGATCCGCGTCAATGGCGTGGCGCCGGGGCCGATCTGGACGCCGCTCCAGGTCAGCGGCGGCGCGCAGATGGATCATCTCAAGAAATTCGGCGGCCAGACGCCGCTCGGACGGCCGGGGCAGCCGGCGGAACTGGCTTCCATCTACGTCCAGCTCGCGGCGGAAGACGCGAGCTTCGCAAACGGGAATATTTACGGCTCCAGCGGCGGGTCGGGACAGCCCTAAGAGTTTGTGTCATTCCCGCGCAAGCGGGAATCCCGACGTTATTGCGGAGCGAGATCCCCGCTTTCGCGGGGATGACATTGATAATTTAATGAAACAACATCTGCGCCGCGTCGCGTCCCGAGAGGAAGGCGCCCGCCATCGACGCCGGGAAGTGCTCGGAGAAAGTATCGCCGCAGAAGCAGATATGGCCTTCCAGCCAGGGGCCCGAGCGCCGCGCGCCGGGCAGGCGCGACGAATAGGCGCCGCGCGTGTAAGGGTTCGACGACCAGCCAGTGACGAGCGGCGGCGAGACCAGGCGGTCGGCCCAGCCGTAAATCTCGGCGATTGGCGAAAGCGCCGCATGCGCGTAGTCGAGCGCCAGCTTCGCATCCATGCGCTCCACGGTTTCGGCCGCGGCGCCGGTAATGAAGAGCGTGATAAGCGGCGCGCCGGCGCCATGCAGATGCGCGAAATGCGGGCGCGGGCCATCGAGCAGCTCATAGCCCGTATCCGGTGCGATGCCGCGCTCTTTGAAAAACCTGTCATCCACCTCGAGGATAATCTTGTCCATTCGCCCCATGACCAGACCGCCGAGATGGTTTTTGAAAGCGACGCTGAGCGGCGGATCGAAACTCATGATGCCGCTGTCGAGCACGCCGAGCGAGCCGGTGAAAAAGACGGTATCCGCCGTCCACGCCTCGCCGCCGCGCACCTCCGCCTTCGCGCCGTGGCGGCCCGAGGAGACGGTCGTGACCGGCGTGTTGAGGCGCAGGTTTTCCGCGCCGATATCCTCGACCATCTTTGACGTGAGCGCGACCATGCCGCCCGGGACCTGCAGGCCGCCGGGCGTGCTTTCATCGGTCAGGAATTCGCGGGCCGACGGCTGGATGGGCGGATCGACGCAGTTCCATAGCCGGCCGAAAGTGCGCAGCGTGTCGCGCGCCTTGTCGTCGCGGCCGAGCGCGGCGATGGGTTGGTCCGGCTCGCGCCGGGTTTTGATCCATCTGGCGAGGTCCTTGTCGATGGCCTTGTCGAGCCAGTCGCTGCCGACTTCTTCTTTGCGGCCGTGTTCGCAAACGAACATGCGGCCCTTGTCGCTCTTGTGGCCGTGGATGCCGTAGTGTTTCAGCTGGTCGGCCAGAGGATTTTTTTCACCGTGCATCCAGTGCGCGCCCAGGTCGGCATCGACACCCGAGGGCAGGCGGCGGGTAATGGCGCGCCCGCCCGCTTCGTCGGCGGCCTCGAGAATGACGAACGACGCGCCGCGCTTCTTGAGTTCCAGCGCAGCGCTGAGGCCGGCCATGCCGGCGCCGATGATGATTGCGTCCGTCGTGTTCACGTCTCACCAAAGACAGGAAGGGGGCGCTGGTTCCGCTTGACTCTGCCGCCGCGCCCATGCAGAAATTCCGCCATGGTGAACGAAGCAATAAAACTTGAACAAAGCTGGATGGAGGCGGTCGGTGGGGAGTTCGACCAGTCGTACATGCAGGTGCTCAATGTCTTTTTGCAGGAGCAGAGGGACAAGGGCCGCACCATCTACCCGAAAGGCGCCGAGATTTTCAACGCGCTGAACACCACGCCCTTCGACAAAGTGGAAGCGGTGATTTTGGGGCAGGATCCGTACCACGGCCCCGATCAGGCGCATGGGCTGGCCTTCTCGGTGCGCTCAGGCATCGCGCTGCCGCCCAGCCTGCTCAATATATATAAGGAGATCGAGGCCTGCCTGGGCTGTAAAATGCCCCGCACCGGCGACCTGACTGGATGGGCGAAGCAGGGGGTGCTGCTGCTGAACGCGACGCTGACCGTCGAGGCGGCCAATGCCGGATCGCACCAGGGCCGCGGGTGGGAGCGCTTCACCGACGCCATCATCCGCGCGCTCAATGAACGGGGCGAGCATATCGTCTTCATGCTCTGGGGTGCTTACGCGCAGAAAAAGGGCGCGTTTATCGACCGCAAAAGGCACCTGGTGCTGGAGGCGCCGCATCCGTCGCCGCTATCGGCACACCGGGGATTTCTCGGATGCGGGCATTTCAAGAAGGCCAATGAATATCTCGCCGCGCATGGACGCGCCATGATCGACTGGACAAAGGTGGAATGATGAAGAAACTCGCCGTCTACGGCATCAAAAACTGCGACACGATGAAGAGGGCCTTTGCCTGGCTCGACAAGCACAAGGTCGCCTACGATTTCCACGACTACAAGAAATCCGGCGCGGATGAAGAGGTCCTCAAACGCGCCATCAAGACGCTGGGCTGGAAAGACGTGCTGAACACCAAGGGCATGACCTGGCGCAACCTGCCCGACAGCGTGAAAGACGGCATGACCGACGCCCGCGCTCTCAAAACTGCCCTCGATAACCCTTCTGTCATCCGCCGTCCGCTGATTGTGCGCGGCGAGGAGATGTCGCTGGGGTTTGATGAAGATGCATTTGAGAAGAAGTTCGGCTAAAAATTTAAATTGTCATTCTGAGGGCGGGTAGCGACCGAAGAATCTCACTTCGCGAGGAAAGGGAGATCCTTCGCTGCGCTCAGGATGACAGTATTAGTTTTACCGCCAATCATTCACCGCCCGCTGATTCCGCTTGGGGGCTGATGAAAAGGCGTTTGAGAAAATTTAAATTGTCATTCTGAGGGAGCGGAGCGACCGAAGAATCTCCCTTCGCGAGGAAGGAAAGGAGGATCCTTCGCTGCGCTCAGGATGATAAGTACTGGTTTTACCACCAATGCCTTTTCCGTGGCATCGCGCCGCGGCGCTTGTAGGCGTGGAAGAGCTTTTTGTAGCGCGTGTCGGATGATTTCAGCTTCTTGTGCTTGAGGTAGATCAGATATTGCTCCGCCTTCCAGACGTTGCGCCTGCTGGTGCGCCAGTCGGCCTTGCAGTCGTCGAGGTGGGCGACCTGGTAGCCGTTGATGCGCCCGGACTTGTCGACATAAGGATCGAAATAGCTCCAGGCAAGATCGCGCAAGGAACGATAACGCGGCGGGCGGCCATGCAGCCCGTCGTCGCGCGACAGGGCGATTGCGCCCCAGCGGTTCTTTTCCTTGAAGACATAGATGACGTGGTCGAGATCGTCCTTGCTCTCGAGGCTCATGACGAGCGGCGGATAGCCGTGATGCTCGAGAATGGCGGCAGCGGCGAAGGCGGCCTCGAAACAATGCAGGCTGCCCCGGCGCAGCGCGGCTTCCGCCGAGAACAGCGTCTCGCCCTTTTTCTCGCGGTTATAGGGGCGGCGGCGCAGGTAGGCCTGCACGTGTTTGGGCTTCTTCAGCCTTTTGGCGAGTTTCTTCGTATGTAGCGGCTTCAGTGTCACGGCTTAAAGCAACCCCAACTCCATCAATTCCTGGCGCAGCTGCGGCGGCAGGTCGTCGCCGTCGCCTTCATGCCGGTCGGGCGGGGCGTCCTTCGGGTCGAGATATCTCCAGCCCTGGAAGGCGCGGCGCTGGCGCCATTGCACGGGAATGACTTTCTTGTCGTAGACGAGGCCGCAGTGCGGCACCCCGTTCTTTTTCATGGGCCGCAGTTCCAGCAGCTTCTGGCGCGCGACGATCCAGCCCTTGACGACCCAGAAGATATAGCCGCCGTCGAGCACTTCGTCGGCGCGTTTGGGCGTCATGCGGGTGATGTGGATGAGCTCGGGCTTTTTCCCGGCGGCCTTCATGGCTTTCAGGCGCTCGCGCTGCCAGCCGCGCAGGTCGTCGAGGCTTTCGGAGCCCACGGAAAGCTTGATAATATGCAGCGGCATTACTGGTTCCAGCCCACGACCTTGTACTTGTCGCCGCTGCGCACCATCAGCTTATTGACGATGAATTCGCGGCGCAGCGTGCAGACGTCGGAATGGATGGGCTTCAGGAAATCGTTGATTTCCGTCTCGGTATACACTCTGTGCGCATCGAGCTGCGCGACGAGATGCTTCAGCACATGCAGCCGCTTGCCGCGCGCGGCGGGAATGGATTTGAGCTTGCCGTCCTCGAAGAAGGTCTCGACCGTTTTCTCGGCGGAATTGCGCGCGGGCTTCTGGTTCGAATGGCGCTCGAGATAGCGCAGCAGCTGTTCCTTCGACACGCGCCAGTCCTTGCCGAGCTTGTAACCTTCGAGCTCGCCGTGCTGAAGCTTCCGCGCGATCACCTGCGGATGCATCTTGAGGATGTCCGCGATTTCGGAGGAAGTGAAGAATTGCAGGTCATGTGAAGCTTGCGTGTTCATGGCTTCAATCTAAAGGGACTAAAGGATATTGTCAAGTACTTTGACGTATCTTAAGATATATAATGATATGGCAATATATGCGCACTCGGACGATTCATATCTGGCGGTAACCCCGGCGAATGCCGGGGTCCAGATTTATCCACCCAAGCGGTCGTCCAAATAACCGCCGCGCCTGTCGATGGATGAAAGACCCCGGCTTTCTCCGGGGTTGCAGAACGTATAAGTGACCTCGGACTCGAAAAGCTTGCCTGAAGCATTGATCTGCGACAAGCGACTCCGCAATAGGGACGAGGAACGCGGATTGAAGGGCCTCTGTTTGTACGTCGCATCCGCAGCATTTTTTCCGCCGTCATCATTGATCTTCACAAGGTATGTATTTTGAACCGGCTGCCCCATTATCACGATCTTTTGAAAAAAGCGCATGCGCCCAGGCTCGCTGCACTCTCCGCCCCTTATGCGCACCGCGCGCTCAAGATCGTGCTGCTCGCGGTCATATACTTCATGACGGCGCGCCTTGGTTTCTTTTTCGCGCCGGGTCAGCAGGTGACGGCGATCTGGCCGGCGGCGGGTATCGGCCTCGCCAGCATTCTGATGTTCGGCTACGAAGTCTGGCCGGGCATCCTGCTCGGGTCGTTTTTCTCCAAGCTCAGCGTCGGCGATCCGGCCTGGCTTGCCTTTGCCGTCGGCACCGCCAACACGGTCGAACCGCTGCTGGGTGCTGCGCTCCAGCGGTTCTATCTCGGCCCCAACCATTACCTGAACCGGATCCCCGGCATCATGGGCCTGTGGTTTTTCGCTTCCTTCGTCAGCACGCTGGTCGGCGCCGTCGTCGGCGTCACCGCCATATGGATGAGCGGGCTGACAGACGGCGCCCCCTATTACGACATGCTGCTGACATGGTGGCTGGCCGACGCGGCGGGGTCGCTGGTCGTCACGCCCTTCCTGCTGGCCTGGGGCAGCGGCCGCTACACGCTGCCGAAGCTCAACGCCTTCGTGGAGGCGGTGGCGCTGCTGGCGGTGACCGTCGCGGCGTTCCTGATCATCTTCATCCGGCCCTTGGGCAACGCCGCCTTCTATCCCTACATGATGTTCCCGTTCGTGATCTGGGCCGCGCTGCGTTTCGGCGCGCGCGGCGCCACGCTGATGGCGGTCGCCATCTGCACCGTCGCCCTGTCGGCCACCTTGAGCGGCGTGGGGCCCTTCGCGGGAGTGCCGGAGGACCAGTCGCTGGTCGAGACCCAGATTTTCGTGATGATCCTGACCATCGTGGGCCTGACCGTCTCGGCCGCGATCGCTGAGCGCGAGACTGCCGAGCGCCGCATGCTGGAGGGAAAAGATTACCTTCAGAGCATCATCGACAATATTCCCGACCCGGTTTTCATGAAAGACCGGCAGCACCGGCTGATCGGCGGCAACAAGGCGATGTGGGCGTTGCTGCGCGCGCCGGCCGAAAAGATCATCGGCTCCCGGTGCGAAGCGCTGTTCCGCGACAAGGCCGAAGTCGATGCTTTTAATGAGCGCTATGAAGAGGTTTTCCACACCGGGAAGACGGACATCAGCGAGCTTCCCTTCACCGATACCGGCGGCAAGCACCATGTCCTGGCGCTCAAGGCGGCGCTCATCCGTCCCGCAGGTCAGCCGCCATTCATCGTCGCGGTCGCGCGTGACATCACCTCGCTCAAAGAGACGGAAGAACTGCTGCTGAAGTACACCCAGGACCTCGAACTGCGCAACCGCGATCTCGACGATTTCGCCCACATCGCCTCGCACGATCTCAAGGAGCCCCTGCGCGGCATGGGCATCGCGGCCGCGCTGCTGCTCGAGGACCATCGCGCCACGATGGGTAAGGAGATTGAATGCGGGCTCGAGCGCATTATCAGCCTGAGCCGCCGCATGATCTCGCGGGTCGACGCGCTGCTGCGCTTCGCGCGGCTGGGCCGCCGGGCGCCAGCGCCCACCTCCATCGATCCCAACGCCATCGTCAACAATGTGCGGGAGATGCTGGGCCCGCTCCTGAAGGAGCAAAACGCGACGATCATCGTTCCGCGCCCGATGCCGACGGCGGTCTGCGACGGCCAGGGGCTGGAGGAGATCTTGAGCAACCTCGTCGTGAACGCCGTCAAATATAATGACAAGCCGGTCAAGACAGTCGAGATCGGCATGCGCGATGCCGCCATGTCGCCGCAGGGGCCGGTACACGACGTGTTTTATGTGCGCGACAACGGCATCGGCATCCGTCCCGAATTCCACGAGGTCATCTTCCGGCTGTACAAGCGGCTGCCCGATTCCGAGAAATACAATGAAACGGGAACCGGCATCGGCCTGACCTTCGTCAAGCGCATCGTCGAGGCCAATGACGGCACCATTTGGGTCGAATCCGAGCCGGGCAAGGGCGCGATTTTTTACTTCACCCTCTGCAAGCAAGCCGCGCCATGAGAGCGGACAGGAACGCGCCCTGCATTCTGTCCATCGAGGACAGCATCGAGGATTTCGAGGTGATCCGGCGCTCGCTGCGCCGCGTGGCGCCAGACGTGACACTCGTGCAGTGCAAGAACGGCGACGCGGCGCTGGAATGGCTGCACGCGGACGGCAATGGCCGTTCCGACGGCCATTCGCTGCCCCAGCTGATCCTGCTCGACCTCAACTTGCCGGGCAAGGACGGGCGCGATGTCCTCAAACTCATCAAGGCCGACCCGCGCCTACGGGCGATCCCGGTCGTCGTCCTCAGCACCTCGGTCAACGAGCACGACGTCGACGCCGCTTACGAAAACGGCGCGAACGCCTATCTGACCAAGCCCGAGGGGACCGAAGGCTTCGACGGCATCGCACAGGTCGTCAACAAGTTCTGGCTGGAAAGCGCGATGCTGCCGCACGCGCATCCGCCGCCGCCGTGGGCGCAGTTAAGGGGGATGCATTAGTTTATTTGATCACAGTGTCCGCTTGATCGCCATTATCTTCATCTCCCCATTCGAACTTCCGTAGGGCGATGCCTTCTTTGGCGCGTTTTTCCTCTGCGGCAATCGAATTATCTAGGTCGTTGATAGACCGTTTTGCAAAGGCTCTGACTTTTTCATTTTCATCACCTAACCAACTTTCAAGCGCGGCTTTTCTTTCTCTATAGGCTTCCGCAAAGCCAAGTTCTCCGCTAACGACGCCAGTACTATAGAGAATTACCTCGACTTCGCTTAAACGATCACTATCCAAGGGAAGCGCTTTGACCAACTCCTTACAGACTGGATGCAAGAATTGTTGGCCGTCATAATTCCTTAAAACGGCCATTACAACAAATAAGTCGTTTTCGTTACCAGTTCGCAGGAGCTTTATTAACGCGTCCGAAAATTCTGCAGGGAACGTCGGAAACGTAATTTTCAGAAGCCTCGCGCCTCGATATAAAAATGATCCGTAATCTTGGCCTTTATACCAATGTTTGACTATATCAAGTGACTTTTCCGGATTGTGAGAGAGCGGCTTAGATAGTTCATAAAAATCAAAGGGCACCGCATCATACTCTTTCTCCTCCCCAAGTTCCTTAGCAATACGGCGACCAAAGAAGTCTATTACGAGATGCGGATATTTCTCGGCAATTGGGTATAGGACGTCTTCGACATGGTTATCTATCTCCGCTAAGTGGAGAAGATTATCGAGAATTATCTGGCACTCGGGGTGGTCCAGGCTCCGAAGCAGTTCGTTCAGTTGCTTCATATACCACGTTCGGAATATCCAACCGCCCTCATGCAAAGTAGTGAGGCGCTGAATTGCAGGTAAAAATAAACGGAACACAGCATATTGATGGTCAAATCTACCGTAATGCTCCACTGCAACGGAAATAACCTGAGCTAACACATTCCGATCTTCCGTCTCGCTGGCGATCGCTAGAACATTCTCCAACATCTCAAGATCTGGATCATTAACAAATTCGAACGCCCTAGCGATGTAGAACAAATATTTGCGTTCCTTTAGCCAGTCGGAAATTAGATTTTGAAAGAGGGGGCGCTGTTGTGAACGCCAACCGCCTTCGAGCAAGGCGATAACAAAATATTTTAATTTTTCCGCATCTTCATTGAGCAGTCGTAGCGCGATTTTTGGCGATACCTCTGCAAAGTGCTTTAGAAATCGAACGAAAGTCGGAAACGTGGCGGCATCATTGGACTCGATCTGACTGTAAGTCAGAATCCTATTACGCCACTCCGTAAGGTTTTCTAACGTAATTGAGTCTGCGTAGGCGAGCGCCTTCCTGGTGCGCATCTCATCAAGTCGTTTAAATTTCTTTTCGTCAGGCGCTTTATTTGCCTTGGTTTCCCATTCCTCGAAAACGCCTTCAAAGCCAACTAAAACTTTGTAAATTTGATACTCGGAGTGGGAGTCAATAGCCTTCTTTACAGCTAGTGCAGCTTTTTCAATTCCTTCGCCGCTTCGATGGAAGTGAATCCAATACGTTTTGTGCTCTATCTTCTGGATGATAGGCAAATCTTCATGGGCAATTAGCCCCTCATAAAACTTTAAAATAATTACGGTATTGGCGGAAATCATTTCCAAGGTTTTGCTACCGATTGCAGCGTTTCTCGGCGGGCGCGTCGCTTGTTGCAGAGCATGAAGAATTGAGATCTTCTGCGGTATGCTCTTGGCAACGGGATACACCTCCATAAGTAAAGCGAGAGATGCGCTACGCACGGCCTTTAAAGGTTCTGCGGCAGGAACTGATCCAGTCTTGAACGTAACAGTTTTGTAGTTCCAAGATGTCCCCTCTATGGTTGGAGACAGCATTTCGTTGCAAAGTCTAACTATCGCTTCCACCAAGCGTTCTTTCTCTGGTTTCTGAAGCTTTTGGAGTTCTTCAATTATAACTATCTGCGGAGCGGCACCGACACCTTTAAACTGCTCATCTCCCCAGAAAACATCTAGGTCATACCGCGCAATCGCGCTCAACCCATGCTCGGCCTGCTTTTTTACTTCTGGTATAGAAGACAGTGAGTATTCAAAGAAGGTTTTAAGAGCGGCTTCCGGTTCATGGTAGCGAATGCGCTCGACGACTTCTAAGACCTTAACCGTCAAGGATCCTCGGCTATAGTGTTCTTTGAAACGCTCAACCGAAACTAGTGGATTATCGCGATAGCTGAGTTCAATAGAATCGAGCCGTTTAAGAAAGGCTTGCAGCATGAAGATCGCTTCATCAGACACCCTAAATGCGATTTCATTGAGAACAGTCAATTGGTCAACTAAGAGTTGGTATTGTGTCTCGGTCTGCAACGTCTTCGCAATTTTCTGAGCTTCCTTTAGCAAGGCAGATTGCGCCTTCTCCCCATCCGTACGGGCAAGTTGCTTCAATGCCTTGAATTTCATGTTCGCAGTCATCATGCTTGCTCCGAAATAAATTTGATAATCTCGTCTTCAAGATGCCGCATAGCTTGTTCGCACGCCGCGATACCGATCTTGTTTTTCTTGTTCGGTAGATAGAAATTGTCTGTGTCTTCCAGGAAGCCCGCCTGACACAGGATATG